>JAKIUB010000015.1 GCA_021647745.1 Paracoccaceae bacterium
AGGATTGGCGTCCGCATACTCAACCGGATGACCAAACTTGGCCGCCCCAATTTTGAACGCACCGCCTGAAATCCGTCTCGGGTAGGGCGCGTTACGGCCTAATCTTGATCCATGCAACAAGGCCCCTCGCCACCGGCTCCTAAACCAGCATCCGCAGCCCGTTCAGCACATCCTGACGCACGGCGAGGCGCAGGCTTGGCTCATCGCCGGCCCGCAATGCCGCCAATATTTTGCGGTGGTTGATCGAAGCCAGCTGACGCTGCTTTTTACCGTATAGCTCGCGCATGGTCGGGCCGGATTGCAACCACACCGTTTCTACCATCGCCAACATTGCCGGAGCCTGTGCGCGCAAATACAGGCTGCGATGAAATTCAAGGTTAAGCCGCACATAGCCTGCCGCGTCTTTGTTGATGATGGTCTGGTCAATGGTGTCGTTCAGCACTTCCATCCGGTCAATCAGCACAGTGTGGGCGCGCGGCAGGGCGCGGCTCGAAAGCTCCGGCTCCAGCAAAGCACGCAGGGCGGCCAGCTCCTCTATCCGGTCATGGGTAAGCTCGGGGGTAGAGACCCGCCCCGACTGGGAAACACTAAGCGCCCCTTCGGCACAAAGCCGCCGCACCGCCTCCCGCACAGGGGTGATCGAAAAGCCGAAATCTGCCGCAACCCCGCGCAGCGTAAGCGCCTTGCCCGGCGGCATGGAGCCATTCATGATCTCGCCGCGCAGCCGGCGGTATACCTGCTCATGGGCAGGGGTTCTTTCAGCCGCGGAGGGTTTTTTCAATAACATGCGCTATTTGTGATCACAAAACTGCCACGGGTCAAGGTGTTTTGAAATCAAACCGGTGCAACTGCCCGCCATTTTGCTTCAGCCAGCGGCGGGGAGCGGCATAATCCGGCATCAAGCCAGCCACTTCGGCCCAAAAGTCCTTGGAGTGGTTCATCTCGGCCAGATGCGCAACCTCATGGGCAACCACATAGCGCAATACTTCACATGGGGCCAGAAAAAGGCGCCATGAAAACATCAGGTTACCGTCCGAGTTACACGACCCCCAGCGCGAGCGCGGATCTCGCAGGCTGAGCTTGGCAAAAGGCCGGCCCAGCGCCCTGCAATCCGCCTCCACCAAATTTGTGATCACATGTCGGGCGCGCATCTTGATAAACCCCTCCAGTGCTTTGCCAAAGGGGCGGGATTGCGGCAAAAATATCTTTCCGGGGGCTAAAACCACCCGCGCGCCGCTATGGGTAGCCAGCAAAAACGACTCACCCCCGAGCGAAATCTTCATATCGGGCGCCAAAGCCACCCGCGCCGGTGTTTTGTCGATATTTCCACGCAGCCACTCTTCCTGATCAAGCAAAAACCGCTTGGCAGTGCGCAGGCTGGCACGTTTGGGCAGGGTCAGGCGGGCAGCACCATCTACCGCACTTACCCTCAAGGTCATGCGCTTGGCGCTGGCATTACGGCGCAGCTCGACAACGATCGGCGGCGAGCCGATATCGACCGTTTCAGCCACGGGCATGCGCGGCGACAAACGCCTTGACCTTGGGTGCGATCACCCCGCGCCAGCGCGAGCCGTTAAACACTCCGTAATGGCCAACCCCTGCCTGCACATGGTGCTGGCGCATCTTTTTGGGCACATTTACCAGCCGGTGTGCGGCCTCGGTCTGGCCAAGGCCGGTGATATCGTCTTTTTCACCCTCGACCGTCATCAGCGCGATATCGGTTATTTTCGCCGGATCGATCAATGTATCACGGTAATAATAAGCCCCTGTGGCCAGTAGACGCTTTTGAAACACTCTCTCGATGGTTTGCAGGTAATAGCTGGCTGAAAGGTCCATTACCGCCATGTATTCGTCATAAAACCGGCGGTGGGCTTCGGTGCTGTCGCCATCGCCTTTAACCATATTGCGGAAATGCTCGGTATGGGCATCAACATGGCGGTCAAGATTCATCGACATAAAGCCCGAAAGCTGCAAAAAACCGGGATAAACCCGCCGCATAAAGCCGGTATTGGGCCACGGCACCCGGGTGATGACATTTTGCTCAAACCAGCTCAACGGTTTCGAGGTTGCCAGCTCGTTGGGCTTTTTTGGATTTTTCGCGGTGTCGATCGGCGAACCCATCAGAGTGATGGAGCTTGGGCGATATGCCGCATTCTCGGCCGCCATCAGGCTGGCCGCCACCAGCATCGGTACGCCAGGCTGGCATACCGCCAGCACCGCCGGGCGTGTGCCGTCTTCGCCGAGTTTTTCGCAAAACTGCACGAGATAATCGACATAGTCATCAAGATCAAAACCACCCGCGCTGAGCGGCACATCACGGCTATCCACCCAGTCGGTGATATATACATCATGATCCGGCAGCATTTCTTTTACCGTGCCGCGCAGCAAGGTGGCATAATGGCCCGAAAGCGGCGCAATGATCAGCAGTTTTTGATGTTTTGTAGTGGTATCGCGCTTGAAATGCAGCAGCTCGCAAAACGGCAGGGCCATAGTGATCTCTTCGGTCACCGACACCTCGATACCCTCGACCACCGTAGTTTCCAGCCCGAATTCGGGCTTGGCATAGCGCTTGGTGGCTTTGATAAACATATCCAGCCCCGCCGCCGAGACCCGCGCGCCGTAGCTTTTGGCCAACGGGTTGGACGGGCTTTGCAGGGCTTCCCGGCCAAGGCGCGCCATCTGGCGCATAGGTGCCAGCGCGGCATGGGTCATTTCATAGGCGTGGTAAAGCATTGTTTTCCCCTTTAGCTGGAGGCTAACCCTGTTTTTGCATTGCATCAAGCGCATTTCGCACATGCAACATGGACAAATCGGCGCAAAACCTTTGACAATGCCCTGCCTCCTGTGTCACTTGGCGATTGAATTGCAATTTTTGACTAGGGGAATCTCATGCCCAAAGAAGAATGGGGTGTAAAACGCGCCTGCCCCAAATGCGCAGTGCGTTTTTATGACCTGCAAACCGATCCGATGACCTGCCCGGCCTGCGGAGCCGAATTCAGTGTCGAAAGCCTGCTTGATACCGGTAAAAGCCGGGTTGCAGCCACCAAACAGGCTAAAGCCGCCGCCGCGCCGGTTGTGGACGAGGCCGAAGTCGTGCTCGACGATGGAGACGAAACCACGACACCGGATGACGATCTGCTCGACGATGATGACGACGACACCGTCAATCTCGAAGAGATCGCCGATGTCGCCAAGGAAGAAGACGACAGCTAGCCCGTGCAGGGCACGGCTGATATTCTCGACCGCGTTTTTGGCTTCTCGGGCTTTCGGCCCGGGCAGCAGGAAATTGTAGATGCGGTAAGCCGTGGTGACGATGTGCTTGCCATATTGCCCACCGGAGCCGGTAAATCTCTTTGTTTTCAGCTTCCTGCGCTGATGCGCAATGGGGTAACCGTGGTAATATCGCCGCTAATCGCGCTGATGCGTGATCAGGTGGCAAGCCTGCAACAGGCAGGTGTAGCTGCGGGAGCGCTGACCTCGCTCAACACCGAGGAAGAGACCGAGGAGGTCTTTCAGCAGATAGACGCCGGCACATTGAAGCTGCTCTATATGGCACCAGAGCGGCTAGCCAGTATTGGCAGCCAGAGCCTGCTTCAGCGCATTAATGTGCAGCTTTTGGCAGTAGATGAAGCCCATTGCGTATCCCAGTGGGGCCATGATTTCAGACCGGACTATTTGAAAATCGGCGACCTGCGCCGTCAGCTCGGCGGGGTGCAAACCATCGCCCTGACCGCTACGGCCGATGCCGATACCCGCGACGAAATTATCGCCAAACTGTTTGATACGCCGCCCACAGTGTTTATCGGCGGGTTTGACCGGCCAAATTTAAGCCTTGCCTTTGAGCCAAAAAACAAACCGCGTCAGCAGGTGTTGGGTTTTGTGGCAGCGCGCAAGGGCCAGCCCGGTATTATTTATTGTGCCTCGCGCAACAAAACCGAACAACTAGCCAGCGCACTAATTGCCGAAGGCCATCAGGCGCAGGCTTATCATGCCGGCATGGAGCCAAACGCCCGCCGCGCCGCCGAAAGCCGGTTTAAAACCGCCGACGGGCTGGTGATGTGCGCAACTGTGGCCTTTGGCATGGGGGTTGATAAACCCGATATCCGTTTTGTGGTGCATGCCGACCTGCCCAAATCTGTCGAATCCTATTATCAGGAAGTTGGCCGCGCCGGTCGTGATGGCGCACCCGCCGATACGCTGACCTTCTACGGCGCTGATGATATCCGCCTGCGCCGCGCCCAGATCGACGAGGGCATGGCCCCGGTTGAG
This sequence comes from Paracoccaceae bacterium, assembly GCA_021647745.1. Taxonomy (GTDB): domain Bacteria; phylum Pseudomonadota; class Alphaproteobacteria; order Rhodobacterales; family Rhodobacteraceae; genus UBA3077. The sequence goes on from JAKIUB010000015.1 coordinate 4,270, forward strand.
CGCAAGGAGGCTGACCACGCACGGCTTAATGCCCTGCTCGGCCTTGCCGAAGCGCTTAAATGCCGCCGGCAGGTGTTACTGGGCTATTTTGGTGAAGAAATGGCCGCGCCATGCGGTAATTGCGACCTGTGCGAAACCCCGCCAGAGCTGTTTGACGGCACGACCGCGGTGCGCAAGGCGCTTTCGGCAATGCTGCGCTCGGAGGAGCGCTATGGCTCCGGCCATTTAATCGATATTCTGCTTGGCAATAAAACCACCAAGATCACCCAGCGCGGCCATCACAATTTACAAACCTTTGGCGCGGGTAGGGAATACTCGAAAGCCGCGTGGCAGGCCATCTTCCGGCAGATGATGGGTCGCGATCTGGTGCGCCCCGATATGGAGCGTTTTGGCGCTTTGCGGATGATGGAGGACGCGCGGGCGATCCTGCGCGGCGAAGAAAGTATAGAGCTGCGCAGGGATACTATATCAAAAGCCACCGCCGCTGGCCCTGTCCACCGCCCCGCCGCGCTGGTGGAGGAGGAAAACGAAGCAATATTTTCTGCCCTGCGCGCCCTGCGCACCAAAATCTCGACCGAGGCCAAGGTGCCGCCCTATGTGGTTTTTGCCGATAAGGCACTAGCCGAAATGGCTCGCAACCAGCCCCGTAATCTGGATGAATTTGCCCGCATCAGCGGGGTTGGCCGGATGAAGCTCGAGCGCTACGGCGCACTGTTTCTAGAGGTGATCAACCAAGCGCCCACGCCCGAGGTGCACCCGGCCCGCCGCAAGCTGGCCGGACGCGATGCCGGGCCGCTATTTGACCAATTGCAAAAAACCCAGATAGAGCTGATGCGAGGCACTGGGGGCACCGGCACCTATCTGGTTTGCGCCAATACCACCTTGGCTAAAATTGCGGCGCAAAAGCCGAAAAACCTTGCCGCGCTAGCCCAAATATCCGGGGTGGGTGAACAAAAAGCCGAACGGTTTGGAGAGGCTTTTCTCGAAATTATCCTCGCAGATTAAAGCCGGCACCCCCTGTGGTGGCCTTTGCCTATTGGCTCTTTACAAACCCGAACGTCAGGATAGGCTGCGCGCATGGCTGATATTCTTATCATTGGCGGCGGTATTGCCGGGCTTTCTGCAGCAGCAACCCTAGCGGCCCATGCCGATGTGACCCTGCTGGAGGCCGAAGACCAGCTCGGGTATCATGCCTCGGGGCGCTCGGCAGCAGTATTTCTTGAGGATTACGGCAATAACGTGGTGCGCGCACTCAACCATGCCTCGATAGACCATCACCGACATGCCAATGGAGGGGTGCTTTCGCCTCGCGGCATGCTGCTGGTGGCACGCCCTTTTGAGCGCGACAGGTTTCTTCGTGAGGCTAACAGCTTTGGCATGGCAGAAATCAGCAAGGATGAGGCGCAGGGGATTATCCCTATCCTGCACCCCGAAAACACCGGTTTTATTGCTCATCGAGAGGCGTTTTTTGACCTCGATGCAAATTGCCTGCTGCAAAACTACAGAAAAACCGCCCTTCAAAACGGCGCAAAAATTCTTACCGGCAGCCGCGTGAGCAAAATCACCAAGACCGCTGCGGGCTGGCAGGTGGCAGCAGGGGAAGTGGCGCATGACGCCACGATCCTGATCAATGCCGCCGGCGCATGGGTGGACGAGATCGCACAAATGGCCGGCATCCCGCCGCTTGGCTTTCAAACTATGCGCCGCTCCATGGCTCGCCTGCCAGCGCCCAGCGGGCATGATGTATCAGGCTGGCCCTTCCTGATCAGCGTGGGAGAGCGCTGGTATGCCAAGCCCGATGCGGGGAGCTGGATTGTCTCGCCAGCCGAGGAAGACCCGGTGCAGCCTATGGACGCGTGGCCCGATGACATGGTGCTGGCCGAGGGGCTGGATCGCTATGAAGAAATGGTGAGCGAGCCGGTTACACGGGTTGAAACCTCATGGGCGGGGTTGCGCACCTTTGCCCCCGACCAAACACTGGTGCTGGGCGCTGATGTGAACAGCCACAGTTTTTTCTGGCTTGGCGGACAGGGAGGCTATGGTTTTCAAACCGCGCCGGCAGCCAGCAGGCTAATCGCCGATCTGGTATTGGGGCGGCCAGCAGAGATGTCTACCGATATTGAAAAAGCACTCAGCCCGCACCGGTTTTCTGAATAAACCCCACTTCACAGGCACCCCCGACCCCTTTTTCCATTTTAAAAATACCGCCGCGGGTAGTATCGTTTTATATCTGGTGCCCCCTTCCCATTCCAGTCAAAAACCCCTATATCCAGCCCTGTCGCTTTGGGGATTCTCTTTTGCGGCCCTTTTTGCTTTTGACCCTGCTAGACGACATCTTGGCAGTGGCCGATCTCGATAAGGCACATAAACCCTACAAAAAAGGATATCCCGATGTCGATTACACCAGAGCTTAAAGCCACGCTGATTAAAGAATATGCCACTAAAGAGGGCGACACCGGCTCGCCGGACGTGCAAATCGCGATCCTCACCAGCCGCATCTCCACCCTGACCGAGCACTTCAAATCCCACAAAAAAGATAACCATTCTCGCCGTGGGTTGCTGAAAATGGTGGCCCTGCGCCGCAAATTGCTCGATTATGTAAAAGGCAAAGACGAGCCGCGCTATCAGGATCTAATCAAACGCCTCGGCATTCGCCGCTAGAATTCGCTCAAACGCGCCCCTTTGGGCGCGTTTTTGCATATAAGGGCTGTTGGCGGGGCCTGAAATTTATCGCCAGATGTTGTCCGCTATGCCCGTGGCCCCACGCATAGTGATTGGATGAAACGAAATCGGGGTCAGCGGGAGTGCCAGGGGGCACGGCCCGCAGATAAAGGAAAAACATGTTTAATGTTGTAAAAAAATCCATCGAGTGGGGCCATGATACGCTGACCCTCGAAACCGGAAAAGTTGCGCGTCAGGCCGATGCGGCTGTGATCGCCACTTATGGCGAAACCAGCGTTTTGGCCGCCGTTGTGTTTGAAAAGAAGCCCAAAGCCGGTTTTGATTTCTTCCCGCTCACTGTTCACTACCAAGAAAAATATTACGCTGCCGGCAAAATCCCCGGTGGTTTCTTCAAGCGTGAGGCTCGCCCTTCCGAGAAAGAAACCCTGACCAGCCGCCTGATCGACCGTCCGATCCGCCCGCTGTTTGTGCCGGGCTTCAAGCACGAAACCCAAGTGATCTGCACCGTGCTGAGCCACGATCTGGAGAATGACCCTGACGTTGTGGCGATGATCGCTGCTTCTGCTGCGCTCACGCTTTCCGGCGCACCGTTCCGTGGCCCTATTGGCTGTGCGCGCGTTGGTTTCACCGATGGTTCTTATGTGCTCAACCCGTCGGTTGATGATATGCAAGACCTGCGCAACAACCCCGAGCAGCGGCTTGACCTGATCATTGCTGGCACCAAAGACGCCGTGATGATGGTTGAATCCGAAGTATATGAGCTTTCCGAGGCTGAAGTGCTGGGCGCTGTTGAATTTGGCCACGCCCAAATGCAGCCGGTGATCGACATGATCGTTGATCTCGCCGGTGAAGCCGCCAAAGAGCCGTTTGACTTTAAGGCGCCGGATTATGCCGAGCTTTATGCCAAGGTAAAAACCGCTGGCGAAGACGCCATGCGCGCAGCATTCGGCAACACCGACAAGCAAGAGCGCACCACCGCCATCAAGGCCGCGCGCGCCAGCATCAAGGAAGCCCTCACCGAGGAAGACCTTGAGGATAGCAACCTTGATAGCGCCTTCAAGAAGCTTGAAAGCGAAGTGGTTCGCGGCGACATTATCAAAACCGGTAAGCGGATTGATGGTCGTGATCTTTCCACCGTGCGCCCGATTGTTTCGGAAGTGGGCTTTTTGCCCCGCACCCACGGCTCGGCGCTGTTTACGCGCGGCGAGACCCAAGGCTTGGTTGTAACCACGCTTGGCACCGGCGATGACGAGCAAATCATCGACGCCCTGCACGGCACCAGCCGCTCCAACTTCATGCTGCACTATAACTTCCCTCCCTACTCGGTAGGTGAAGCTGGCCGGATGTTTGGCCCGGGCCGCCGCGAAATTGGCCATGGTAAGCTGGCTTGGCGTGCGCTGCAGGCGGTTCTGCCTGCCGCGACTGACTTCCCGTATACTGTGCGTGTGGTTTCCGAAATCACCGAGTCCAACGGCTCCAGCTCGATGGCTTCGGTTTGCGGCGGTTCACTTGCCATGATGGACGCCGGTGTGCCGCTGAAAAATCCTGTTGCCGGTGTGGCCATGGGCCTGATCCTTCAAGACAACGGCGAATATGCGGTGCTGACCGATATCTTGGGTGACGAAGACCACCTCGGCGATATGGACTTCAAGGTCGCGGGCACCGAAAACGGCATCACCACCATGCAAATGGACATCAAGGTTGCCGGCATTACGGCTGACATCATGAAGGTTGCCTTGGCGCAAGCTCGCGAGGGCCGGATGACCATTTTGGCTGAAATGGCCAAAGCGCTGACAGGGGCTTCTGACTTCTCCGTCCACGCGCCGCGCATTGAAACCATGCAGGTGCCAGCGGATAAAATCCGTGAGGTTATCGGCTCGGGCGGCAAGGTTATCCGCGAAATCGTTGAGGTTTCGGGTGCCAAGGTTGATATCAACGACGATGGCGTGATCAAGATCGCTTCGCCAAATGGTGAAAGCATCGACAAAGCCATGGCGATGATCAACGAGATTGTGGCCGTGCCTGAAGCTGGCAAGATCTACATCGGTAAAGTTGTGAAACTGATGGACTTCGGCGCCTTTGTGAACTTCTTTGGCAAGCGCGACGGCCTTGTGCATGTGAGCCAGCTGGCCAACGAGCGGGTAAACCACCCCAAAGACATCCTGACCGAGGGCCAAGAGGTTAAGGTCAAGCTCATGGGCTTTGATGACCGTGGCAAAGTGCGCTTGAGCATGAAAGTGGTTGATCAGGAAACTGGTGAAGAGATCAAGCAAGAGGGCTAAGCTCAGCAAACTTAGCTTGCAGGGAACCTAGTTTCCTGCAAGCCTTTGATTTTAGAGTCTTTTTATTTCCTTGATTCTTAACAGTTTTTTTGATTCAATGGCCGCTTAAGGAGGCGTTGAAAACATGACCGTATGTGTGCTATAAAAGTTCACGCTTGCATTGTGTTTGCTGCCGATAGTGCAAGCTCGTTATCATCTGTGAATAGCACTGGTGAGCAGGTGATAATAAACATCTATGAGAATGCCAACAAAGTGTTTGATCTTTGTCGAAGCTTGCCAATTTGCGCCATGACAGCTGGAATTGGTAATTTTGGAAATACTTCAATTTCAACACTCTCAAAGGAACTGCGAAAACGCCTAAGCTCAAAAGGTGATCCTCTATCAATTAATCCTGACAGTTATACAATGAAAGAGATTGCCGAAAGGGCGCGGAGTTTCTTTTATGAGGAAGTGTTTAAAGGCACTAAGCCCGCCCAGCAGGGGTCTTTCAATTATTGGGTTGCGGGCTATGAATCAAGAGAAGACAGTCAGGGAGAAGTATGGCGAATTTCTATAGTTGACGGTAAATGTGGTGATCCTGTTTGTGAAATTCCCAACGACGCCTCCTCAATGACGTGGGGTGGGCAGCCAGAAGCAATTAACAGACTTCTGCTAGGATATGGACAAGCAATGCCGGGCGCACTTAAAGATGCTGGGCTTACCGAAACTGAATCACAAGCGCTTACCCAGCACATTGCCAGAAGATCTCAAGCAAATTTGATGCATGGTGCGATGCCCACCTCTGACGCCATAGAGCTGGCGGAGTACTTAGTAGAAACTACCAAGAAATTTGTAAAATTTTCACCTGGTGGAAATACTGTTGGCGGAGCTTGCGACATTGCAACAGTCACAAAGCATGAGGGATTTAAATGGATTTCCCGAAAGCACTACTACAAGAAAAAATTCAACCCGATGGAGAATGGTCATGTCTAAATTGGACAATAAGCAAACACTATACGATCCCGTCCCGAAGGAAGATCTTGCCTTGCCGCCAATGGTCCAGAATCCAACGGAAGAATCCGTGGGATCTTTGCCGCTAACAACCCCAGAAACTGTTGAGATGCAAGAGGCTTTGGAAAACCTGACTTTGACTCTTTAATCTGAATTCAAAACTGAACCACCACCAGCTAAAGCTGGTGGGATCAACAGGAACAGTTGAAACTGTTCTTTTTTAGTAGAGCGCCTCCCGCGCAAGTTTGAATTTATTTTCCGTCTGAAAGACGGAGGGCTAAAACCCGGATTGCTGAAATGGAAAGGCCCCGGCATCACTGCCGGGGCCTTTTTTGTTATGCCGCCCAGCGCTTGGCGGCCAAAGCAATGCGCGCCCCGTAAAGCCGGGCGGTTTCGCGGTCTGACGGGGGCGGGGCCACATCCGGCCCGGCGTCAGCGTTGGATTGCGCCATCGCGCCCAATGTGGCCCCCATCCGGTTCAGGTCTTCTTCCGAGCCGTCATTGGTATTGTTGCCCGGCAGCATGCCCAACCCAACCCAGACCATCCCGTGCTGAGCCGCAAAAATCGACATCTGGATCAGGGTGTTGAGCTTATCCCCGTTTTGCGCGGCTGAATTGGTAAACCCGCCCGCGATCTTGTTGGCCCAGCCCTGCTCGGCCCATTTGCCGGAACTGGCATCCATAAAGGCTTTGAACTGTGCCGAAACGCTACCCATATAGGTGGGCGAGCCAAAGACAATACCATCCGCCTCTGCCAGTCGCTCGAGATCATCGGTGACATCCTCCACCGAGACCAAATCCGCCGCCACCCCTTCAACCGAGTTGACGCCCTCCGCCACGGATTCCGCCTGAACCTTGGTGTGGCCATAACCGCTGTGATAAACCACTGCGATTTTCTTTACATTATCTGTCATCTTACGCTCCGTTATTTGGTGACACCTGAAACCTAAGGGCCTTGATTATTTATTGAAAGTAGGTATTATAAAGTAACCAAGTATCAAGGAGCAGGATATGCCCAAAGTAAAGGCTACAAGCAGTTGCCCGATGGACGGGTTATTGCGAATAATATCAGGGCCTTGGACCACATATATCTTGTGGCGGCTGGCTAATAGAGAAACAGTGCGATTCGGTGAATTAAAAAGAGACGTGGCCGGTATTTCCTCGCGGGTGCTCACCGAGCGGCTGCGAAAACTGGAAGATGCGGGGCTGGTGCACCGGGATTACCAGTCAACGATTCCACCACAGGTTTCCTATTCACTGACCCCGAGAGGCGCGGAACTGCGCGATATCCTCAACGAGTTGAGTGAGGTTGCCCAAAAATGGGGCATGGCTGGCCCCTGTGAAACCGCGCCCCTTCAAAAAACCGGCTAAGTTTACCGCGCACAGGCGGATTGTGGCGCAATTCAATTTGGTGGTTTTGTGTTTACCAACTATGCGCTACAAACGCCCAAACCCCTAATAAGGCCTGTGAAATGACCAATTACCTCCATAAAGGCGACCTTCCGGATGATCTGGACCTTGGGTCCGTGATCGCGATTGACAGTGAAACCATGGGGCTGCATCCGCATCGTGATCGGCTCTGCCTTGTGCAGCTCTCATCGGGGGATGGCGATGCGCATATGGTGCAAATCAGCCAAGAGCAGGCCGAAGCGCCCAACCTCGTGAAGCTGCTCACCGACCCTGACCGCCTGAAGTTGTTCCACTTTGGGCGCTTTGATATCGCGGTGATGCTCAACCGTTTTGGCGCTGTTACGGCTCCGGTTTACTGCACCAAAATCGCCTCCAAACTGGTGCGAACATATACAGACCGCCACGGGCTAAAGAACCTTTTGCAGGAGCTGCTTAAGGTCGATATTTCCAAATATCAACAGAGCAGTGATTGGGGCGCACCAGAGCTGACCGAAGCGCAGCTTTCCTATGCGGCGTCAGATGTGCTTTATCTTCATAGGCTTATGGATATTCTAAACACCAATCTTGCCCGTGAGGGCCGCGTTGAGCTGGCGCAAGCCTGCTTTGATTTCCTGCCCCACCGCGCCGCGCTTGATCTGGCCGGCTGGCCGGAAACCGATATTTTTTCCCACTGATGGCTAAGGGGCATGGCACATATTCCCGCGTTGTGGCGTGGCTGAAGATCTTGCTGCCGATGATCGCGCTCATTGTGCTTGGCACCGTGTTTTTGATCACTTCCGATGATGGTTTTGACGCAGGATTCACCTTTTCCCAAGCCGATATAGAGACCCTCGAAGCCGGAAGTTTTCTCAAAAAACCCCAGATTGACGGGGTAACAGCCAGGGGTGAACCTTTTCATCTGGTGGCAGAATTAATTGCACCGGTGGAAGGAAACCTGAATCTGGTGAAGATGACCGCGCTTTCCGGCGAGTTTGTTTTTTCTTCCTCCGAGTGGGTTAGGCTGGAGGCCGCTACTGCAGTAATGGATATCAAAGCCCAGACTCTCGTTTTTAATGAGGGCGGGCAGGTCGAGACCTCGGACGGCACTATAGCCTCGGTTGATTTTTTGCGGGCAACTCTCTCCACTGGAGAAATGGAGGGGCGGGGGATAATTGCGCTAGGCCCGCTGGGGCAGGTTTCGGCAGATAATTTCCAGATCACCGCTCCCGAGGGGAAAAACCGGGTGCTTTGGTTCGAAAATAACGTTAGGATGCTCTATAATCTGCAAAATGATGGGTAAAATGATGAAAACCTGGGTATTCGCCACCTTTTTTAGCCTATTTGCCATCACCGCCTTGGCGCAGGGGGCAGCGGTGCCTTTTGGGGCTCTCTCTTCGGGTGAGGCCAGACAGGTGGAAATCACCGCCGTTAGTCTATCAATTGATCAAGCCACCCAAAACGCGGTTTTTGAGGGAAATGTCGTGGCAGGCATGGATACGTTGCGCCTTACGGCGGACCGTATCGAGGTGGTTTATTCTGAAGAGGGGGGAGCAGGTGCGGTCAAAGCGCTGCGGGCCTCGGGGAATGTAGTTTTTGTATCCGGCACGGATAGTGCGCAGGCCGATAGTGCGACCTATGAGCTAGTGGAGGGCAATGTGCTGATGGAGGGCAATGTGATTTTGACTCAAGGGCAAAATGCGCTTTCCGGTCAGCGTCTGCGCATAGATATATCAACCGGCACCGCGCGCATGGAAGGCGGGGTCCAAGCGATTTTCCAGACAGGCGGCAACTAGATGCCCACGCTAAAGGTCACCGAGGGTGGGGACGGCCTGATTGTCCGCAATCTAGGCAAAAGCTATAAAAAGCGCCCGGTTTTGCGCAATGTATCGCTGGAGCTGCGGCAGCGCGAAGTGGTGGCGCTACTCGGGCCAAACGGCGCCGGAAAAACCACCTGCTTTTACTCTATTGCGGGGCTGGTAAACCCCGATTCCGGCTCTGTTATTGTTGATGGTATAGATGTTTCCTATTTGCCGATGTATCGGCGTGCCAAAATAGGTATCGGGTATCTGCCCCAGGAAGCCTCTATTTTCAGAGGAATGTCAGTCCAGGACAATATCCTCGCGATTCTCGAGCTTTCGGTCAAGGGCCGGCGGAAACAACAGCAAATGCTTGATGAGCTGCTCGCCGAATTTTCCATTACCCATTTGCGCCGCGCCTCTGCACTGTCACTATCAGGTGGCGAGCGGCGGCGGGTGGAAATAGCGCGTTGCCTTGCTTCCCAGCCCAAATATGTGCTGCTTGACGAACCCTTCGCCGGCGTGGACCCCATAGCTGTCAACGAGATCCGGCAGTTGGTTTCTCACCTGAAAGACCGCGGCATTGGTGTTTTGATAACCGATCATAATGTAAGAGAGACTTTAGAAATCGTCGATCGTGCCTATATACTACATGACGGCACGGTGCTGATGAGCGGCACGCCCGAAGAGGTGGTGCAAGACGAGAATGTGCGCCGTGTCTACCTTGGCGAGCAATTCAGGATCTGACTCTCCAAAGTCGGAAAGGCGTTTGATGGGAATTTCACAGCGCATAGATTTAAGGCAGCAGCAAAAGCTGTCGATGACGCCGCGCTTGCAGCAGGCGATCTATGTGCTGCAACTAAGCGGCGCGGAGCTGGAAGCCTATCTCGAAGCCGAAACCGAAAAAAACCCGCTGCTCGACCTCCCGTTATCCAATCCGCGCAATGACGGAGCTACAGCGCAGGATTTTCTTGTTTCCTACATTTCCATGCTTGAAGGTTTGCAGCAGCAGATCGGCATGATGACCATCTCGCCCACTCTGGAAAGGCTGGCAAAGGCAATGGCTGGCGAGCTGGACGAAGACGGCTATCTGCGCACCCCGCTTTTCGAGCTGGCAGACCGGCTGGGCGCAAAGACCCAAGATATCGAAACCGCACTAAAGGTTTTGCAATCATGCGAACCGGCGGGAATAGCTGGGCGTAATCTGGAGGAGTGTCTGGGCTTGCAGCTCAAAGCAATAAACCGGTTTGATCCGATCATGGAAATTGTGCTGCAAAACCTTGATCTTGTCGCCTCCGGAAATGATGAAAGCCTGACAATACTCACCGGCGAAACGGCCTGCTCCATCCTTGAAATCAAGGCCGAGATAAAGGCTCTCAATCCACGCCCGGGAGCGGGCATCGGGCCAGATCCAGTGGTGGATATCATGCCCGAAATCGAGGTGAAGCCGGGTGAAATGGGAATATGGCATGTGGAGCTGATTCAGGAGGCTCTGCCCAAAATCCTGATCAACCACAAATACTATACCGAGATATCCGCGGGTGGTCCCGAAGCCAGACAATTTGCGCAGCAACATCTTGAGGCCGCGCACTGGTTGGTCAAGGCCATGAACCAGCGCGCGACCACGATATTAAAGGTCGCCAGTGCGATTGTAGCCCATCAATATGCATGGTTTGAAAAGGGTAATATCGCCATGCGCCCCCTGACCCTTGCGATGATTGCCGAGAAGGTTGGATGCCACGAATCAACGGTGAGTCGGGTAACTGCTGGCAAATATTTGCTCTGCCGCGCCGGAACCTATGAACTGAAGCATTTTTTCACCGCACAAATCCTGGCGCTGGACAGAAAAACCGAATTTTCCGCGCTGGGCATCCGCACGCGCATTAAATACCTTATTGCGCAAGAAAGCCACAATAATGTCTTTTCAGATGACAGGCTCGTAAATATTTTAAGAGAATCCGGAGTAGATATTGCGCGGCGCACCGTTGCCAAATATCGTGAGGTTATGGGGATTCCATCTTCCGTTGTGCGTCGGAAAATATCACCGCCTGCAATGGTTGACAACCGCCACAAGCGGCCCTAGGTTCTGCGCCCTGTAGAACCGATACTTTAAAACCCCGGAGTTCTTCCGGGCCCAAATCGGGGAGAGAATATGCAAATTCAAGTCAGCGGAAAACATCTGGATGTAGGCCAAGCCCTCACCACCCATGTGAACGAAAATATGACAGATACCGTCGGGAAGTATTCCGACCGACCGATAGAGGCACATGTTACCTTTTCCAAAGACGGGCACGAGTTTGTGTGCGATACTTCAGTGCATCTTTCCACCGGCCTCAAAGCGCAGGCCAAGGGGCGCAATAGCGAGATATACGCCGCTTTTGATGCGGCGCTTTCCCGGATGGAAAAACAGCTCCGCCGCTACAAGCGCCGCCTGAAAGATCACCACAAAGACCGGATCGACCCGATAGAAACCATCGGCGCCCCGACTTTTGTTATCTCGGCACCCAAAGACGAGGCCGAGCCGGAATCCTTGCAGCCGCTGATTGTTGCCGAGATGGAAACCAAGGTTCAGACCCTCTCTGTGGGTGAGGCCGTCATGCAGATGGAACTGATGGGTGCGGAGATGCTCGTCTTTAGAAATGTGCAGCATGGCGGGGTGAATGTTGTCCACACCCGCCCGGACGGCAATATTGGCTGGATTGATCCGCGCAATATAAAATAGCGCTTTTCAATAATTAAAACAAGAAGGTAGGCCCTTATGGAGCTGTCAAAATTTCTGTTGCCTAAAGCGGTAGTTGCTGATTCAAAACTCGGCAGCAAAAAACGTGTCTTGCAGGAAGCCGCTCGGCTGGCAGAGCAGATCTATGGCCTGCCCTCGGCTAAATCGCTGGCCGCTTTGCAAGCGCGCGAACTTTTGGGACCAACCGGCATGGGAAATGGTGTGGCCATTCCCCATGCTCGCTTGCCGGAAATAGAAAGTGTCGCCGGTGTGTTCATGTATCTTGAAACACCGGTTGATTTTAGCGCAGTGGACCGAAAACCTGTCGATCTGGTTTTTGTACTTTTTGCCCCCGAAGGCGCGGTTACCGATCACCTGAAATCTTTGGCGCGGGTTTCGCGCACTTTACGTAACGAGGCCACCTGCCAAAAGCTGCGCTCCACCAGAGATACAGCTGCGCTCTATGCAATTTTGCTTGAAAACGAACGATCGCAGGCCGCTTAAAGAGCCATATAGCCAAAGGTTTCATAATCTTGGCCATAGGCCGCGCGGGCCAGGGATTCTATCTCTTCATCATAGATTTCATCAAGAGAATAGGAAAACACCTCTTTTTGTGGATCCCCCAGATTAAAAACTGTCTCCCAAGCGAGGCGGTTTTCCAGATAAGCCAAATCCGTATGCAGGGATTCGGTATGAAAAACCAGAAGCTCGGGAAATAATATCCGGTAACGGCGAATAATCTCGGTTGCGGATTGCCACTTCCCATCTTGGCGGATATCTGTCTTGCCTGCAAGATTATCGGCGACAAAAACCAGAAATTGCTTAAAACATATCCGGTGGGCCGCAAGGCTGTATCCGTCTTGCTCCAGAAGAATATGTGAATAGTCGGAGGCGATTTCGGTCACTCCTTTGCCCATAGGCAGCATCAGGCCATATTCTTCCTCCAGTTGACGCTTGATTTTTATATAGGCGCTTGGTCCGGTTGGAAATATTTTGTGCATGAAGGCCGAATAGGCGCGCTCAACAGGATGCTGGACCACTGTAAAAACTAACGGGTTTTGGTGGTTCCTTTGCCACTTTGCAAGGTTTTTTTCGGCGAATCCGTTTTCGGGTAGCCCATCGCTTTGAGCAGCCAGCCATTGCCGAACCATCGCTTCCGGCACGGAAGGAGTTGGCGCGAAAGCCAGCGGCTTATTTGCACAAAAATAGACACGGGAAAGGTCGGTTCCCTTAATCATGGCCTGCACAAGGGTGTTTTGAGGCATGCTTTCCGCTTCGGGCAACCCCAACACCTCCTTGACCGCGGCATAGTTTTTAATCTTGTCGGGCAATCTGCCGGGGTTTTGGCGCTTTATTGGTTGCTCAAGCGCGGTTTTGGCCTCGTCTAACCCCAAAAACCGAACCAAGCGGTTCATGGTCTCCAGATCATTGAGCCGGCTATAGTCAATTTCAAAATAGGGCTGGCCGCTAAGGGCTAAAGTTTGTGTGATGTTATCATAATACTTCTCCCGGGCACGGGCATATTCGGTGTATTCATCTAGATCAATATCAATGCTCGCAGATTTTCGGTGGGCGATATCACTGATCAGCCATTGGCCTGTTTTTCTGGCTATTTCAAGCGACACAAAGCTCTCGACCGGATCACGGGTCAGGATGATTTTGGCACATTGCGCATCTTGCAAGGCCTGTTTTTGCACCCAGTTGTTATGTTCCTGAAATATCCGGTAACCAGGCATTGTCTTCGGGTCCACGTTACGGATAGCTTCCAACATAATTTCAGGATTTTCGAGCCACTGCTTGCGGCTGACCCCAATATACCCCTCCTCGGGCGTACGCCGGATAAGCACGGGGTTAAACAGCTCCCCATGACAAAAAACACCCTTATACTGGTTGATATACTTTTGCAGCAGGTTGGAGCCACTGCGCATCGCGCCAAATATGACAAAGCTGGAAAAGGGCTTGTTTTTCATATTCCCTGACCTGCGATATCTGTATTTTGAGCCGCTTCCACCCGCAGATTCAGCCCCGCATCTTTAAGAAAGTCAATATACTCTTCCAGCCCTTCATGGGGGTAAAATTCGGGTAATTCCCTGTTTTGGCTGGCTAATGTTGGGCGCAAAGAAAAAATAAGGTCTTCCAGCACCACGCCGGGCTGCTCGAATATTTCTGCAAGCGATATAATCTGCACTCTGGCCTTTCCCTTGACCAGTTTTCTCAGCTGGATCTGCTCTTTCAGGGTATAAGCTTGCACCAAAGGCCCTATTTTTTCGATATCCCGCGGCTTATCCCGCAATAAACCAAGCAGCCAGGCCGAACGAATATGGAAAATACGCGCCTGCGGATCTTTGGCAATATAGGCGGCCAAATCAGGGTGGCTGCCCGGATCAAAGTTGAACAGCGGGGTAGTATCACTTTGGTTCCATACAAAATTTTGCAAAAACCCTTCCTGATTGAAGTCCCTTATTTTCAGGTTTGTTCCGAGGCAATACCTGAGGTTGTTTTTGGCTTCGTTATAGGCCTGCCAATTATTCGAAAACAGATGTTCGTGCAAAACCACACCGGTATGTTGCAACAACCACAGTGGTAAGCCTTTGAAAACATAATCAAAACCGCTAAGGACGGTATAGGGTGCCGCACCTTCCAGCTTTGAGGGTGCGGGCGCGCGACTTTGCATTACCAGCCCGGCCCGACCTTCCAGAAACCGGGATTCAGCTTTTTTCGTTTGGGCCTGAAAAGCAACCTCCATATCGGGGTTGCGCGGTTTGCCCTCGCGGTCCGGCGCCAGAAGCCTATCATACAAGCCCTGTGCACCAGGCCAGATTTTGCGCACAAAAAAACTGTCAAAATGCTCGATGAACCTTTGATGGTCATCATAAAGCACCATAGGCTTGCCCCTGAAATCAAATCTCGAAAAAGTCAGCGAGCGGCATTTGATTCGATGGCTGTGTTTGCGCACCAATGTCTGGAAATAGGACTCGTCCGGAATCCAGCACTGGGCAAAATAGCGGTCATAAAGCGGGCGCTCCGGATCATCCAGAATAGCACGCAGCGTAGCACGCGAAAGCGCCCACCACTGCGAGCCGATATGCGGGGTCAGCCCTTTGGGTATTTTACGTTTGATCCGCAGTAGTCTTTGCACTTTGACAAAAATATCAAACAGGGGTTTGTTTCCGATAAACGAAAACGGGAAGTACAAGCTGAAGCGCTCGGCTTCCAGCCCGCCTTTGCTCCAGTTTACGCCGCCAACCTGCACAGATTCGATAAAATCCGTATCGGGCTGGTTTGCCAAAAATTCCTGTAGCTCGCCAAGCGGGCGGTTTGGTAGGCAGGCCCCCGATACCTGCATCACATGGGATACATCCGAAAAATGGTCCAACAAGGTTTTTGCTGTCGATATCTGCGCTTCCACCAGCGAAAACCGGCCCCAGTCGCACTTTATTCTGGGCACAAAAACAACAGATTCAAGCCCGCCAACGGACTGGTAAAATCCGTTATATTCATCCTCTCCCACCTTGGCATCCACATGAATCGCCATTTTGAAACCGGCAAAATTCAGGGCTTGTACCAAGGCTTCCGCCCGGCCCAGCTCCTGATGGACCAATAATGCCATGCCAACACTCACGCCCAGCCCCCAAGAGAGATCAGCCCGAGGCGCTCAAGCTGTTGCCATCCAGAATAACGCGAAGACTGTGGGGTATAAAGCTCCTTCAGCGCAGTTTCATTTTCGGCGTAGGCACGATATTCGACGCTATTGTCATAATGCTCGCCGCGATGCAGCTCTTCTTTGGCACGTTCGGCAAGGTCGGGCAAAAACTTGGTATGGAGAAGTGCTCCACAAATGCGCTCGCCGCCAAGGCGCTCATAGGTCTGGTTCAGGCTGCGTGGCAGCAGAACATGGGTAGAAGAAATATAGACAAAATGCTTTTCCCACTTGATGAGCGGTGTTTTATTAAGGGCAGGTGCCTTGGCCGGTTTTTTACTGAAAAACCGCCGCTGGCGTGGCCCGCCTTGTATCCATAGCTCGGTAAAGCGATGATTGCGGCGCTGGGTATAGTTTCCGGCGTCAAAATGGGTCAGCACATCTAGCGGGTTTTGGCCTTGAGTATAGGGGGCCGGGTCTTTTGCATACATATCTATCAGCATCGCGCCAAAACTACTGACCCTACTGACATCGAGCCATGCTGTCAGGGCAGAAAGCGGGCGAGTATCATGGTGCGGATAGATAAAAAGCTCGTCAACATCAACCACAAGACACCAATGCCGGTGGCCGAATTCATTCAGAAGGCTATTGATCCACAGCACTCCGAACGCCGCTTTTTTATAGCTGGCATCGGTATACCAAAGCGATACATCAGGCTGGGATTGAAGATATGCGCTACTACCATCAGTGCTGCCGTTATCAACAATAAAAAACTGACTAACCCCGAGTTTCCGGTAATATTCTAGGAAAAATGGCAAGCGCTTCAGTTCGTTACGCAGGGTCAAAAACACAAAAACACCGTTTTTCTGGCGAGCTTGCTCTGCGGTCTGGATGTTTTCAAGGTCTTTTCGGCGTAATATCGTGCGGATTTGCCATTTTTTACGCAAAAGTCGCAGCCGGTAGTGGCGCGCTAGGTTTTTCATTTTCCGGCCTGCTGATCATGGGTATTATTTCGCTTATACAGAAACATACCCAGTTTGGCAAAATGTTGCTCCCATGTTGGAAAGCCATGGTTTTCAAGGCCTTTTTCGCGCGGGGAGTTACAGGCAGCGCGTATGGCAGCCTTCCAGCTATCCGGGTCGTCGGGTGAAAGATAGGTGGGCAGATCTCCGGCAATTTCCCGAAAACAGGGCAAATCGGCGCAGATAACCGGCAGACCCATCTGAAGCGCCTCTATCAGGGGGTAGCCAAAGCCCTCGGCAAAGCTCGGAAAAAGCAGTGCACGGGCGGTAGACAAACGATGCGCAAGGGCGGCATCATCAAGATCGGAATGCTCAAATACGGTTTTTCCCATCAAGGGGCTGGTATCCAACGTACTGAAAACCGCCTCGTTTCGCCACCCACGCTGGCCGACAATATGTAGCTTCGCCGGAATATCAGGCCAGATATCAAGCAGCAACCGATGGTTTTTGCGCGGCTCTATAGTGCCCAGAATGATAAACTCGGGCGGCCGGGCCAAGGGCGAGACTGCCGGTTTTGGCAAAGGGTCAACTCCGAGCAAAATGGGCAGGCTCTCGGGAGAAAAGCCCCATTTTTCCAGCCACTTTCCGCTGCGCTCAGTGGTATCATTACTGTTATATATCAAGGCATCACAGGCCGTGGCGGTGGCCTTCATTTCTGCCTCAAAGCGGGCGGCGGTATCGGGGCGGGTGTATTCAGGGTAATCAAGCGGGATAACATCATGCACCATAGCCAGCATATTTTTTGCCCCCGCCGCACGCACCGCCCGCCACAAAGGGGGTTTGCGGTTTGAATGGCCGACATTAAGATACGAAAAACCGCTGGGCAGGTGCTTGGCTAGCATGCTTTCCAGACCGGCGCGCACGGTAAATGCCAACGAAAGCCGCCGCAGGGTCGATTCGGCTCGGTTGACCGCAGGGGGCAGCCTACGGCTGAAAAACCGGGCGATCAGGTCGTTTTTTTGCCATTGTGTCTCGCCAGTAATCATTGGCCAAATCTGCTGCATGGCCGCGAGATCAAGCAAAACATAGCCCTTTAGCACTCTTGATAAAAACCAGACCGGCGTATCTTGCGCCATAAAATGGCGGATATAAGCCCGCTCTACACGGTCAATTCCGGTGGGAAACGGGTAGGGAGCGCGGGAAATAGTGCGGCTGATATCCAGCAAAATGGCCGCCATCAGCAGAGGCTATTCGGCTGCACGCGGCATGTTGGCGATAGAATCAAGAAAAGTGCGAAATTCATCATGCAGCTCCGCGCGCGCGAGGCCAAAGGCCACCGTTGCCTGAAGATAGCCGGCTTTGGAGCCACAATCAAATCTTTCACCCTTAAACCTGTAGCCGGTCACCGGTGCGCCGCTGCCGATCTGCGCACATATAGCGTCGGTAAGTTGCACCTCACCCCCTGCGCCGGTCTTTTGGTCTTTGAGGGCAGCAAAAACCTCGGGCCGCAGAATATAGCGACCAATCACGGCCAGATTGGAGGGTGCCGCATCAGTCGAGGGTTTTTCAACCATGCCCTTTGCGGTCACGAGCCGGCCGTCTGTTTTGCTCGGATCCAGCACGCCGTAATTGGATATTTGCGCAGGCGGCACCTCCATCGTGGCAACCATATTTCCGCCAACCTCTTGATAGGCGTCGACCATTTGCTTCAGGCAGCCCACACGGCCAGATATAACATCATCGGGCAGCAAGACCGCAAACGCCTCGTTTGGCGCGACTAACCGGCGGGCGCACCATACCGCATGCCCAAGGCCGCGCGCCTCACGTTGGCGAATATAGGCGATGGCACCACTTTCCATATCCGTACGCTTAAGCTCGTCAAGCAGGGCGGTTTTTCCTTTTTTAAGGAGTAATTTCTCCAGCTCGGGGTTGCTGTCAAAATAGTCTTCCAGAGCGTATTTTCCACGCGCGGTCACAAAGATAAAATCGGTTATGCCGGCTTCGCGGGCCTCGTCGATAGCGTATTGGATAAGAGGCCGGTCAACCAAAGTCATGATCTCTTTGGGGATGGATTTTGTCGCAGGCAAAAACCGTGTGCCAAGCCCGGCCACCGGAAATATCGCTTTGGTAACTTTATTGCTCATCTATCTTCCCAACCCGAACGGATGCATTAGCCTATACCGCTTCCACCACAAAACCTTCAAGGCAAGACATCACACCGGTTTGCGGCAAAATTATGTCCGCCCCTTTGTGTCGCTCTGGATATACCACAAAATCAACCGGACGGATAGTTTTGAGCCATTCTTGCTCGGCGCCGGCCTTTTGCTTGCGGCTGAACCAGCGAAAAACAGGGTCACTGCGCAAGGTTTTGCCAAATTGTCCCCCGCGATGCCGCCAAAATCCGCGCCGCGAAAAAGACACCTGCATAAAAGCCGCCGAGCGCGAAAGAGTAAGGCCGGTCACCATGATTTGCGCTTCAGACAAGGTATGCCCCAGACGGTCCATCCATGCCTTGTCCGATTTTCGCCCGACCAGCAAAATATGGGGGGTGGTTTTGGTGCTGAAAACGGGCGGGGATTCAGTATCTGGTTGGCCTTTTGGTTTGGGTGCTAAAACCGCCATCTTCCGCCCTTCCGAAAACCCCTTTTCAAGGCTTTTGATCAACTGCGGCAAGGTATCAGGCTCCATCAACCCTGCCAGCATTTGCTTTTCCAACCGTTTGAATTGCAATTGCCTGAAAGCAGCAAGAGCCGGTTCCAACGCCTGCTTTTTTGCGTATTTTCGACAAAACACAGCTTTGCTCCGGCCATGGGGTTGCAAGGTTTTGGGCACACGGTTTTGGGCACGATAAGGGCCAGCCGCAAAGCCATGATGCACCTGCGCGCGCGGCACAATCGCCAAGTGCCATCCGGCTTGGGATAGGCGCAGCGAAACATCGCTATCATCAAGATAATAAGCAAAAGCAGGATCAAACCCGCCAATCTGCTGCAAGGCCGAAGCTCTGAAAGCACAATTTGTGCCTATCATTACCGGCGCTCTTTCTGCCGAGGGGAGAAAAATCACTGGCGCGGAATCTTTTGGTATATCAAGGGGCTGCGCTACACCAACCGTATCGGTTTCAACCGCGCCCCATTGCAAGGAAATACCGTTTCGCCCACGGGTATAGCCGCCGGTGCCGCCTATTTTCGGGTCTTTGAACGGGGCCAACAGGTGGCGCAGCCATGAGGGGTCCGGCAGGGCGTCATCATCACAAAAAGCAATATACCGGCCCTTTGCTGCCGCCAGCCCGACATTTCGGGCCACGGAAATATTGGCCTCGTCGCAATCAAAAAGCCGCAAGGGGCGCGGCGCGGCGGTATCTTCCAATGCACCGGGGGTATTGGTGACAACAATCACTTCAAAGCCGGAAATATCCTGAAAGCGCAGACAGGAAAGCATCTTGACCAGCTCTTGTGGTCGGTCACGGCTCACAACAATAACGCTGATATCCGGCGTGCTATCCATCTATGCTTCTTTCAGGTTTACCCCCGGACTGAGGGCAATAAAAAACGGGTTTTCGTAAATCGGCTTACCATAGGTCAGCGGGGTGTGGTCATCAAATCGCACCACCTGCCCGCCCGCGCCCAGCAAAACCGCATGACCGGCGGCGGTATCCCACTCCATGGTGCGGCCAAGGCGGGGGTACAAATCCGCCTCTCCCGCCGCCACAAGACAAAATTTAAGCGAGGAGCCAGCAGCCGCGCTATCGGCAACATTATATTTATTTATGTAGGTATCAGTAGCCGCATCGCGGTGGGATTTGGAGGCAACCACAATCAATGCGTTATTATCCGGCACAGAAACACGCAGTGGCTTTATCGTGCCATCAAGGCTTTCTTCGACCGTCCGGCCGCTGGCATCGGTATAAAACAACCGTTTTTTATCTGGCGCAAAAACCACCCCCAAAACTGGCGTGCCATTTTCAACCAGTGCGATATTAACCGTAAAATCACCCCTGCGATGCACAAACTCCTTGGTGCCATCCAGCGGATCAACAATGAAAAACCGCGTAGCCCGAACCGTATGGCTCTCGGATTGCTCCTCGGTCACGATCGCAATATCGGGAAATGCGGCGCGCAGGCCGGCATAGATCAGCGCATCAGCAGCTTCGTCCGCCTCGGTCACTGGCGAATCATCGGCCTTGCTGCGCACATCAAAATCATCCTGACGGTATATTTCCATAATTTTGTCGCCGGCTTGCAGAGCGAGGTTGCGGATAACCTCGACGATTTTGCTGTTTTCCATGGTGTCCGACTCCGGTTTGTGGCTGTTTAGCTCCCGTTATGGACTTTCGGGCTATTTATCGGCAAGGTGAATTTGCATATACTGGTTTGTGGATTTCTAGATAGATGGCCTCGAAAACAAAAATACCGTCAAAGCCCCCGTCACTGTTTTTTGGCACGCTCGGGTTTCTTGACCTGATCTACCAGTCCATTGTCCGCGAAGTGCGCACCCAGAGCGGCAGCGCGACATTCGGTATCCTCAAGGAAGTCGGCCAGATCACGATGTTCATGGCTTTTTTCTACGTTCTCTATATTTTTATGGGGCGTTCTGTTGCCATTCGCGGTGATTTTATGATGTATTTGCTCACCGGAATTGTGCTGATGCTCACCCATATGAGAGCGATCGGCTCGGTCAGATCTGCCTCGAACGCGACATCGGCGATTATGCAGCATGCGCCGATGACCGTGATCCTTTCAATCCTTGCCAATGCCTTGGCCGGACTTTATCTGCAATTTGTGGCCGTTGCCTTTGTGGTACTGGTCTTATGGATTTTTGGCATGAATCTGGAGGTGGATCGCCCATCAGGTCTGGTGTTGCCGGTTTTCTTTTCCTGGGCGAGTGGCATATCTATTGGCTTACTGTTTATGGTGGCCACTCCGTTGGCACCCGGGTTTTTTAATGCCTTCGGTAGTATGTATCTGCGGCTCCAGATGATCACCTCTGGCAAGTTTATACCAGCCGCCTATATGCCTTCGGCCTTGGTCGTCTATTTTGCCTGGAACCCTCTATTTCATACGATTGACCAAGCCAGACAAGCAACATTCATCAATTATAGCTCCGATGTCACCTCGATGAGCTATCCGATCTGGTTTACCGTGGTTGCATTATTGCTTGGGTTAATGGGTGAATTCTGGTCCCGTAAAAACCTGTCCAAATCCAAACACGGCCTAAAGTAATGACCCAACCACCCCAAAGCCCTGTTGCCTTGCAAACCATTGCCATGCCCGCCGATACAAATGTAAACGGCGATATTTTCGGCGGCTGGTTGATGGCGCAGATGGATCTTGGCGCCTCCGTGCCGGCTCGTATTCGTGCGCGCGGCCGTGTGGCCACGGTCGCGGTCGAGGGGATGACCTTTCATAAACCGGTGCTGGTCGGGGATCTGGTTTCTATTCATGCCGATATTCTGAAAGAGGGGAATACCTCGCTCCATATCGGTGTCGAAGTATGGGTGACCCGCCAGCCCTCGGGTCGCAAGCTCAAGGTGACCGAGGCACAGTTTATTTTTGTAGCGGTTGATTCCGAAGGAAAAAAACGCCCGCTACCCTAAAGCCAAGTGTTTAGAATCCCTTGCGGTATTTTTCTTTCTGGTATTTTCATCAAAAAACATCAAAAACCTGCACGCCCTGCGCTTGCAGCCCTTCAAGTGCGCTCCTATATACGGTTCAAAGAAATGGGATGGAGCTTTGAGGCCGAAATACCGGATCATCGCTCCACTATCGCCAAATGAAAGGACATATAATGTCAAAAGTTATCGGAATTGATCTCGGGACCACCAACTCTTGTGTCGCCATCATGGATGGCGCACAGCCCAAAGTTATTGAAAACTCGGAAGGCGCGCGCACCACGCCTTCCATCGTCGGCTTTACCGACGAAGAGCGCCTTGTCGGACAGGCCGCCAAGCGGCAGGCCGTCACCAACCCTACAAACACCCTGTTTGCCATCAAGCGCCTGATTGGCCGCCGCTATGACGACCCGATGGTTGCCAAGGATAAAGACCTTGTCGCCTATGACATTGTCGAAGGGCCAAACGGCGATGCGTGGGTAGAAGTAAAGGGCGAAAAATATTCGCCGTCGCAAGTTTCCGGCTTTATTCTACAAAAAATGAAAGAAACTGCCGAGGATTATCTTGGCGAAACCGTAACGCAAGCCGTGATTACCGTGCCCGCTTACTTTAACGACGCCCAGCGCCAAGCCACCAAAGACGCCGGCAAAATCGCTGGCCTTGAAGTGCTGCGCATCATCAACGAGCCGACAGCCGCAGCGCTGGCTTATGGTCTTGATAAAGAAACCAGCAAAACCATCGCGGTTTATGACCTCGGCGGTGGCACATTCGATGTGTCTATTCTGGAAATCGACGACGGCCTGTTTGAAGTGAAGTCCACCAACGGAGATACGTTCCTTGGCGGCGAAGACTTTGACATGCGCATTGTGGATTACCTCGCCACCCAGTTCAAAAAGGATAGCGGTGTTGACCTGAAGAAAGACAAAATGGCGCTGCAACGGCTGAAAGAAGCCGCCGAGAAAGCCAAAATCGAGCTTTCAAGCGCCACGCAGACCGAGATCAACCAGCCGTTCATCACCATGGACCCGAAAACCAAGCAGCCCTTGCACCTTGTGATCAAGCTGACCCGGGCAAAGCTGGAAACGCTGGTTTCCGATCTGATCAAAAAATCAATGAAGCCCTGCGCTGCTGCATTGAAAGACGCTGGCTTCAGCAAAGACGATATTGACGAAGTGGTGCTGGTTGGCGGCATGACCCGGATGCCAAAGGTCATGGAAGAAGTGACCAAATTCTTTGGCAAAGAGCCGCATAAAGGTGTGAACCCCGACGAGGTAGTGGCGCTCGGCGCTGCCATTCAGGCCGGCGTGCTTCAGGGCGATGTAAAAGACGTGGTGCTGCTTGATGTAACCCCGCTTTCCTTGGGGATCGAGACTTTGGGCGGCGTATTTACCCGCTTGATTGATCGCAACACCACCATCCCGACCAAGAAATCCCAGGTGTTCTCCACCGCCGAGGATAACCAGAACGCGGTAACCATCAGGGTGTTCCAGGGCGAGCGCGAAATGGCCACGGACAACAAGGTTCTGGGCCAGTTCAACCTTGAGCAAATCCCGCCCGCCCCGCGCGGCGTGCCGCAAATCGAGGTCGCGTTTGACATCGACGCCAACGGCATTGTGTCGGTTTCGGCTAAGGATAAAGGCACCAATAAAGAGCAGAAAATCACCATTCAGGCCTCTGGTGGCTTGTCCGATGATGACATCGAAAACATGGTGAAAGAAGCCGAAGAAAATGCCGAGGCCGATAAAGAGAAGCGCGAGCTGATCGAGGCGCGTAATCAGGCCGAAAGCCTGATTCACTCGACCGAGAAATCGCTTGAGGAACATAGCGACAAGGTGGATCCAACTACGGTTGAAGTCATTGAAATGTCGGCTAAAAACCTGAAAGAAGCGCTTGAGGACGAGAATGCCGAAGCCGAAACCATCAAGACCCGGACGCAAGACCTGACCGAGGCCGCGATGAAGCTGGGCGAGGCGATCTATAAAGCCGAGGCCGAAACCACTGAAGCGGACGCAAGCAATACCGATGAAGCCACAGCTGATGACGAGGTGGTCGATGCAGATTTTGAAGACCTCGACGAGAACCAAAAGTCTTGATCTAACGACATAAAGATAGCGGCCCGCCCCGACCGGGCGGGCCGTTTTATTTGTAAAGAGGGGCACCAATCCCATGGCAAAGCGCTGTTATTATGATATTGTCGGGGCCGAGAAAACGGCCACCGTAGCCGAGCTTAAGGTTGCCTATCGCCGCAAGGTTAAACAACTGCACCCGGACCAAAACCGCGACAACCCCAATGCCGAAACCCAGTTCAAAGAGGTGAACGAGGCTTACGACATTCTGAAAAACCCTGATAAAAAGGCCGCCTATGACCGTTTTGGCCATGCGGCGTTTGAGGGCGGCACCGGAGCATCAGCCGGTCAGGGTGGAGGGCATCCGTTTGGTGGCGGGGGGTTTTCCGATATTTTTGACGATCTGTTTGGTGGTTTTACCGGTGGTGGCGGTCGTCGAGGTGGTAGCCAGCGGGCCACGCGCGGGCAGGATCTGCGCTATAATCTGAAAGTCTCTCTTGAGGAAGCCTATAGCGGCAAACAGGCCGAAATCACCGTACCAAGCTCGGTTTCATGCGAAGTGTGCAGCGGCACCGGTGCCGATGGCGGTGCCGAACCTGAAAATTGCCCGACTTGCGCCGGCATGGGCAAAGTGCGCGCCCAACAAGGGTTTTTTACCGTTGAGCGCACCTGCCCAAGCTGCCATGGCCGCGGGCAAATCATCAAGAACCCCTGCGGCTCCTGCGCGGGTGCTGGCCGCGTGCAAAAAGACCGCTCGCTTAGTGTCAACATCCCCAAAGGGGTTGAAACCGGCACCCGTATTCGCCTTACCGGCAAGGGTGAAGCCGGCGCGCGTGGCGGACCATCGGGCGATCTGTACATTTTCATAGACGTTCAGGAACATTCGATCTTTCAGCGCGACGGGGTCAACCTGTTTTGCTCGATCCCGATTTCAATGACCACCGCCGCCCTTGGTGGCGAGCTGGAGGCGCCGACTATTGACGGTGGCCGCTCCAAGGTCAAGGTGCCTGCGGGCGTGCAATCGGGCAAGCAGCTGCGGCTGCGCGGCAAAGGCATGCCGGCGCTGCGCGGTAGCGGCTTTGGCGATCTTTATATCGAGCTGGAAGCCGAAACCCCGACCAACCTCACGGCACGGCAAAAAGAGCTGTTGCGCGAGTTCGAGGCGGAATCAAAAGACAACAACCCTGCTGGCCACGATTTTTTCAGCCGGGTGAAGGGCTTTTGGGAGGGGATGACCGGATAAAACCGGCCACCTCATCCATCAAAGGGATCGCCTCGGCGGTCCCTTTTTTTGTGACCATCAGGGCCGCCGCCGCAGCGGCCATGCGCAGGGCCTCTTGCGGTGCTTTGCCGCCATCAAGCCCAGCCATAAAGTAGCCCATAAAGGTATCGCCCGCGCCCGTAGTATCCACAGGTTCAACCTTAAAAACAAACTGCGTAAAGCGATTGGCCCCATCACGATAGGTGATACCCTCACCGCCACGGGTGATCAGCAATTTCTCCACCGGAATCTCGTCTTCCGACACTCCAAGTGCTGCGCATACCATCGCCGCCTCGCCTTCATTCACCGAAAGCAGGTCCACAAAAGGCAGCATGGCTTGCACTTTTTCCGCATTAAACGGCGCGGCCACATAGGCCACCTTTAGCCCCTTGGCGCGAGCAAGTTTAGCGGCAAAGGGGCCATTATTGACCTCGTTTTGCAGCAAAAACCAGTCTCCTGCCCGCGCTGAAGCCAAGGCCGTGCTGATTTGGCCCTCACTGACCAAAACATTGGCTCCAGCAAACAGCACAATGCAGTTCTCTCCGGTTTCATCCACATTGATAATCGCATGGCCCGTAGCGCTCTCCAGCACAGCAATGCCGGATACATCAGCCCCCGCATCGGCCAGTATTTCACGCGTCCAAAGCGCGTCATCGCCGATGGCCCCGATATGGGCTACGCGCCCGCCAGCCCGAGAAACCGCAATGCTCTGGTTTGCCCCTTTACCTCCTAAGCCTTTGGAGTAGCTGTCACTTAGCAAGGTTTCACCAGGAGCCGGAAAGTGCGGCACGTTGTAGATATGGTCAATATTGATCGAGCCTAGGTTGAAAATCATCTAGCCCACCTTGCAGGCAGCCATCACCGCCATATGCATGATATCGGTCACCGTCGAGGTGGTGGAGCCAAGCTTGACCTGCTTGTCGATGCCGGTCAAAATAGGCCCGATCACCGTGGCACCAGCCATTTCCTGCATCAGCTTCACCGAGATCGAAGCCGAGTGCCTAGCAGGCACCACCAGAATATTGGCCGGGCCGGAAAGACGGCAAAACGGGTAGTTTTTCATCACTTCGGGGTTCAGCGCCACGTCAACGGTCATTTCGCCGTCATATTCGAAATCCACCCCGCGCTTGTCTAGCTCGGCGGAGGCTTGTGCCATTTTTTCGGCCCGCTCCGACACCGGGTAGCCAAAGTTTGAGAAGCTGACAAAAGCCACCCGTGGCTCAAGCCCGAGCGAGCGCGCCACCTCGGCCGCGCGCTCGGCAATATCGGCAAGATCTTCCTTTTCGGGCCATTCATGCACCAAAGTATCGGCGATCAGCACCATTTTTCCGCGATGGATCACCGCTGTTATACCCACCGCACCGCCGCCCGGCTCGGCGTCAAAAACATAGTTGATCAGCGCCAACACCTGCGAGGCTTTGCGGGTCACCCCGGTTATCATCCCGTCAACCTCACCATGCGCCAGCAAGAGCGAGGCAAAAACATGACGGTCACGGCTGGCAATACGGTGGCAATCGCGCTCATCGAAGCCACGCCTTTGCAGGCGATTATACATCATATTTGACATTTCATCGAGGTTATCAACCATCGCCGCATTGACCACCTCGATCTCGTTGATCGCCTCGGACATACCGGCATTATCCAAAAACTCCTGCACCTGCGCCACCCGGCCAACCACAACCGCCTGCCCCAGCCCCGAGCGCACATAGGCCACGGCAGCACGCACCACGCGCTCGTCATCGCCCTCGGCAAACACAATCCGCGCCTGCTCGCGCTTGGCACGCTGGTAAAGCGAGCGCAGAATCGAGGAGGTCGGGTCCAGCCTGTCGCGCAGGCTGTTCTCATAGGCATCCATATCTATGATCGGGCGGCGGGCCACGCCGGTATCCATGCCCGCCTTGGCCACAGCGGGCGGGATAACATGAATGAGGCGCGGGTCAAACGGCGTGGGAATGATGTAATCACGCCCGAAAGTAAGCTGCTTTCCGTAAGCCATCGCCACCTCGTCGGGCACATCCTCGCGGGCCAGTGCGGCCAGCGCCTCGGCACAGGCGATTTTCATCGGGTCATTGATGGCGCGGGCGTGGATATCCAGCGCGCCCCGGAAAAGGTAGGGAAAACCGAGCACATTATTGACCTGATTGGGGTAATCCGAGCGGCCAGTGGCCACAATCGCATCTTCGCGCACCGCGTGGGCGTCTTCGGGGGTGATCTCGGGGTCAGGGTTGGCCATGGCAAAAATAACCGGATGCGCCGCCATGGATTTGACCATTTCCTGCGTGACCGCACCCTTGGCGGAAACCCCGAGAAACACATCCGCGCCTTGCATCGCCTCATCAAGCGTGCGCAGGTCGGTATTGGCGGCATGGGCTGATTTCCACTGGTTCATCCCCTCGGTTCGGCCCTGATAAATCACGCCCTTTGTATCACAAACGATGCAATTATCGTGCTTGGCGCCCATGGATTTGATCAGCTCGATACAGGCAATCCCCGCCGCGCCCGCGCCATTGAGCACGATCCGGCAATCCTCGATTTTTTTACCTGAGATGTGCAGCGCGTTAATAAGCCCCGCCGCGCAGATCACTGCCGTGCCGTGCTGATCATCATGGAAAACCGGTATATCCATGATTTCCTTGAGCTTTTGCTCGATGATAAAACACTCAGGGGCTTTGATGTCTTCAAGGTTTATACCGCCAAAGGTTGGTCCCATCAGCTTGACAGCGTTGATAAACTCGTCGGGGTCTTCGGTATCCAGCTCGATATCAATGGCGTTAACGTCCGCAAAACGCTTGAAAAGCACCGCCTTGCCTTCCATCACCGGTTTGGAGGCCAGCGCGCCAAGATTGCCCATGCCCAAAATCGCGGTGCCATTGGAAATGACCGCCACCATATTGCCCTTGGTGGTATAATCATAGGCCAGCGCCGGGTTATCGGCTATCGCTTGCACCGGCACGGCCACGCCGGGCGAATAAGCCAATGACAGATCGCGCTGCGTCGTCATCGCGGTGCTGGCGATCACCTCGATTTTGCCAGGCGTTGGCTCCAGGTGATAGGCCAGCGCCTCTTCATCGGTCACTTTGGTGCTATTGGACATTTTTGAATCTCGTTTCTGGGTCGAATTTCCATTTATTACAATTTTGGTGTGCTTTGCGCAATGTTATTCCTTGCTTTGGGGTAAATTTTCCGGCTTTCCCAAGCGGTGCTGGCTGTGTAAATTCGCTTAAGCAAATGAGGAAACCCCGTGGCGAAACCAACCATAACCCCGATGATGGAACAATATCTTGGTATCAAGGCGCGCTACCCTGATGCGCTGCTGTTTTACCGCATGGGGGATTTTTACGAGCTGTTTTTTGATGATGCCAAAGCGGCCTCGGCCGCGCTCGATATCGCTCTGACCAAACGCGGTAAGCACGAGGGGGAGGATATCGCCATGTGCGGCGTGCCCCATCACGCTGCCGAGGGCTATTTGCTGACGCTGATCCGCAAGGGGTTTCGGGTGGCGGTTTGTGAACAGATGGAATCCCCCAAGGAGGCCAAAAAGCGTGGTTACAAGGCGATTGTGAAGCGCGATGTGGTGCGCCTTGTCACCCCCGGCACTCTGACGGAAGATAGCCTGTTAGAGGCACGGGCGCATAACTATTTGGTCTCGCTAATAGAATTAAGGGATGAATATGGCGTGGCCTGGGTCGATGTCTCGACTGGTGATTTTATGGTCAGCACAGTCAGCACACTGATGCTTGAGCCGCTTTTGGCGCGACTCACCCCCAAAGAGCTGCTGGTTTCACAAAATATTGCCACTACGCTGCGTAGCCGGTTGGAAAATGCTGCCTATGTACCAACCCTGCTTGCACCTTCGGTATTTGATAGTGAATCCGCCAAAATCCGGCTGGGAAAGCTGTTCGAGGTGGCCTCTCTTGACGGGTTTGGGCAGTTTAGCCGCCCCGAGCTGGCAGCAATGGGCGCGCTAACCGATTATCTGGAACTAACCCAATGTGGCAAGCTGCCGCTTTTGCGCCCCCCCTTGCAAGAAAGCCCGGGCAGCCGTATGCAGATAGACGCTTCAACCCGGCGCAACCTCGAACTGGTACGCACTCTTTCCGGTAGTAAATCTGGCGCATTGCTTTCAGTAATTGACCGCACTCTGACCGGTGGTGGTGCAAGATTGTTGGAAAGCCGCCTCACCAGCCCTTCCAATGACCGGCCTACCATCACACATCGGCTTGATATGGTTGAAGGTTTTGTCGATGACCCGCGCATCAGCGCCGATATTCGCGCCCGCCTTGCCCAGGTGCCGGATATGGAGCGCTCCCTCTCAAGGCTGGCGCTTGAGCGCGGCGGACCGCGAGATCTGGGTGCAATTCGTACTGCGCTTGAACATGCAGCAGCTATTGCCAGCAATTTTATAAATACCGACCTACCCGAAGGCACCCTAAGCGAGCTTTCGCAGATGCAAGGGCATGAAGCGCTGATCTCTCTGCTCGGTGAAGCGCTAATAGCCGAGCCACCGCTATTGGCCCGTGATGGCGGTTTTGTAGCTGAAGGTTTTGTAGAAGAGTTGGACGAGGCGCGAAAACTGCGTGACGAGGGCCGCGGGGTGATTGCGGCAATGCAAGCGGAGTTTGCCGGTGAAACCGGTATTAATGCCCTTAAAATAAAGCATAATAATGTATTGGGTTATTTTATAGAAACTCCCGCTACCCACGCGGATAAAATGCTCGCCCCCCCCCACTCGGAAAAATTTATCCACCGTCAGACCACGGCCAATGCGGTACGGTTTACCACGGTGGATCTTTCAGAGCTGGAAACCGGAATATTGAACGCAAGCGGGCGGGCGTTGGAGATAGAAAAACGGGTATTTGAAAATCTGCGCAGTGCCGTTATGACTGAAGCAGCCATGCTTTCAAATGTGGCGCAAGCATTAGCAAAGATTGATCTAGCGACAGCATTGGCACTACTGGCAGTTGAAGAAAACTGGACCCGGCCCAAAATTGACGGCTCACGCGCATTTAAAATAAAATTAGGGCGCCACCCCGTGGTGGAGACGGCTTTGCGTGCATCCGGCAAGCCGTTTGTTGCCAATGATTGTGATTTAAGCGCTGATAAAAAACCGGTATGGCTGCTTACAGGACCAAATATGGCCGGCAAATCCACCTTTTTACGCCAAAATGCGATTATTGTAATATTGGCACAAATGGGGGCTTTTGTACCGGCAGCTTCGGCCCATATCGGGTTGGTAGACCAGCTTTTCAGCCGGGTTGGCGCAGCGGATGATTTGGCGCGGGGACAATCAACCTTCATGGTCGAGATGGTGGAAACGGCCGCAATATTGAATCAGGCAGGGGAGCGCGCACTGGTTATTCTTGATGAGATCGGGCGTGGCACCGCCACATATGACGGACTTTCCATTGCATGGGCTACGCTAGAAAACCTGCACGAGGTTAATCAGTGTCGTACACTTTTTGCCACACATTATCATGAACTTACCGCGCTCTCGGAAAAGCTTTCCGGATTACATAATGCCACCGTTTCTGTGCGCGAATGGCGGGGTGATGTTATATTTTTACACGAGGTGGTAGCTGGTGCCGCCGACCGGTCTTACGGGGTGCAAGTAGCCAAGCTTGCCGGGTTGCCAAAACCAGTGATTACCCGTGCAAGGGCGGTTCTCGGTATGTTGGAAAAGCGGGAACGAGAAGGGTTAGGAAAAGTGCTGATCGATGATCTACCGCTATTTGGTACGGCACAACCTGTGCCGGTGCAGGAATCAGAAGTAGAAATGATGCTGGCCAAAATATCGCCTGACGAGCTTTCTCCACGCGAGGCTTTGGCTTTGATTTATGCCCTCAAGGGTAAAGTTTAAGGGGCTGTCCGCCCCCCTTGCTTCGCAATTTATCCTACGGGTATTGCGCAGAAAAGACGCTATTCTTCTTTTGGAGCTTCAGGTTTTACCGGATCCGTATTGGATGACACCCCGACCTGCGCGGCGCGGATCAGGCGCTCAGCTATGGTGAAGCCCGGCGCCATTGTCTGGATAATGGTACCTTTTAGCGTGTTGGGCACGGGAGCTTCGAACATGGCTTGATGTAATTTTGGGTTAAATTTATCACCATTCTTTGGTTCTACCTTGACGATTTTGTGCTTTTCAAACACCGAAAGAAGCTCCCGCTGGGTCAGCTCCAGCCCTTCGGTCAGGGCTTTATTTTCTTCGCGCAGCTTTTCATCAATGCTTTCCAGCGCGCGGCTTAGGTTATCGTGCACAGACAGCAGATCGCGGGCAAGTTTTGTGCCGCCGTAAGCCTCAGCCTCGCGGCGGTCACGCTCGCCGCGCTTGCGGATATTTTCGGTCTCGGCCATGGCGCGCATCAGCCGGTCTTTTAGCTGGCGGTTTTCGCCTTCCAGCTCCTCCACCGAGGGCGGCTCAAGATCAGCCAATTCCTGCTCTTCCATTTCGGCTTCGATATCCTCGATATCATCTAAAAAACCGTTTTCTTTATCATTATTCATTTTTTCACCTCTGTCTTGGCGATGTTGATATCAAACGGCCCATCAATTGCGCGGTATAATCCACTATCGGGACAATACGCGCATAGTTTAAATGTGTGGGACCGATGACACCAACCGCGCCAACAATTTTTCGCTCACTGTTCATATAGGGAGAAACCACCAAAGAGGAACCCGAAAGTGAGAAAAGTTTGTTCTCCGAGCCGATAAAAACCCGAACACCATCCCCCGCCTCCGTCAGGTTCAAAAGGTTTTCAAGGTCTCGCTTACGTTCAAGATCATCAAATAACAGCCTGATGCGCTCTATATCTTCTTCATTGGCGTTTTCTTCCAACAGGTTGGCGCGCCCGCGCACGATCAGCCGCTCAGGGAGGCCCTCGGGGGTTTCAGCCCACATTGCCACCCCCATCTGTATCAGTTTTTGCGATAACGTGTTGAGTTCATTTTGGTTTTTTAACACTTCACGTGAAACAATATCGCGAAACTCGTTAACTGTATGGCCTTCCATGACCGCATTCAGGAAATTTGCCGCTTCTCGCATTGCTGACGGAGTCATACCTGTTGGCGGAGTAAATATCCGGTTTTCGACCTGGCCGTCTGCGGTTACCAGCACCACCAGTGCCCGCTCCGGCCCGAGGGAAACAAACTCGATATGTTTGATCACTGCTTCTGTTTTTGGCGCCAAGACAAGGCTGGCGCCTTGGGTAAGACCCGAAAGCATGCTGCCCGCGCGATCCAGAGCGAACTGGATATCCGTAGAATTCTCCGGCATGGATTTCTCTATCTCGTCGCGGTCCACCCCGGAAACACCACCGATTTCAAGCAGGCCGTCCACAAACAGGCGCAGCCCCTGTTGGGTCGGCAATCTGCCCGCCGAAGTATGGGGGCTATTGAGCAGACCAAGATGCTCGAGATCTTGCATAGTGTTGCGAATGGTTGCAGCAGAAACCTGCTCGGCCAGCTGCCGGCTAAGCGTGCGGGAGCCGACCGGCTCGCCGCTATCAAGGTAGGATTCGACAATCAGCCGGAACACCTCGCGGGAACGGTCGTTTAACTCGGAAAGTGGTGTTGTTTGTCTCATATATATCTCGCTTTGAAGCGAAAATAGGCGCTAGGGGGCGTGCGGTCAATGCTGGACGGCAGGCTTGGCCCGCGCTATGACTAAAGCGAATAATTTCAGGAGATACCCATGCGCCCTTCAGGCCGGACCACAGATGCAATGCGCGATGTTGTGATCGAAACCAATGTGACAAAGCACGCTGAAGGCTCTTGCCTGATCAAATGCGGCGATACCCATGTGCTGTGCACTGCCAGCCTGGAAACACGGGTACCGCCATGGCTGCGCAATACCGGGCTAGGATGGGTCACGGCCGAATACGGCATGCTGCCGCGCTCGACCGGATCAAGGATGAGGCGCGAGGCGACTGCTGGTAAGCAATCCGGTAGAACACAAGAGATTCAACGCCTTATCGGGCGAAGCCTGCGCGCGGGGGTTGACAGGGTGGCACTGGGTGAGCGGCAAATCACGGTCGATTGTGATGTGATACAGGCAGATGGCGGCACACGCTGTGCCTCTATCACCGGCGGCTGGGTGGCGCTGCGGCTTGCGGTAAACCAGCTGATGAAATCGGGTGAAATCTCGCAAGATCCTCTGATTGACCATGTAGCGGCCGTATCTTGCGGGATATATGGGGGCCAAACGGTGCTTGACCTTGACTACCTTGAAGACTCAGATGCCGGAACCGACGCCAATTTTGTCATGACCGGTGCGGGGGGCCTGGTCGAAATTCAGGGTTCTGCAGAAGGGGCAACATTTAGTCGTGATGAGTTTAACCAATTGATGGACTTGGCAGAAAAGGGTATCGGCGAGCTGGTCGCCGCCCAGAAAGCAGCGGTGAATGCGTAAGCTAACCGGCAAACTGGTGGTGGCGAGCCATAATACCGGCAAGCTTGAGGAAATCGCTCGCCTGATGGCGCCTTTTGGTATTGAAACCGTATCCGCCGGCAAGCTTGGCTATGATGAACCCGAAGAGACCGAAGACACATTTATTGGCAATGCCCGTATAAAAGCCCATTATGCCGCAAAAAAAAGCGGCTTGCCGGCACTGGCGGATGATAGCGGCATTATGGTTGACGCGCTTGGTGGTGCCCCCGGGGTCTATACAGCGGACTGGGCCGAAACACCGAATGGCCGGGATTTTGTCATGGCTATGACCAAAACGTGGCATGAGCTTGAAGCCATAAATGCCCCTACCCCACGAACGGCCCGTTTTTGCTCGACCCTTGTTTTGGCTTGGCCTGACGGGCATGACGAGGTGTTTGAAGGGGTGATAGAGGGGCAGGTTGTTTGGCCAATGCAGGGAGAACAGGGGCATGGCTATGACCCAATTTTTCAACCTGACGGGTATTCTATCACCTTTGGCGAAATGGACCGTTGGGAAAAAAACCGGATAAGCCATCGCGCACGCGCCTTTAAGAAACTCGTATCCGGTTGTTTTAATGCCTGAATACTCAAGAACCCTTATATCTACCCGATCTCCGTTTGAAGCAGAAATGAGCTATAGC
Source organism: Paracoccaceae bacterium (assembly GCA_021647745.1). Lineage (GTDB taxonomy): Bacteria > Pseudomonadota > Alphaproteobacteria > Rhodobacterales > Rhodobacteraceae > UBA3077. Next base: position 38,728 of record JAKIUB010000015.1, read on the forward strand.
CGCGCCGTTGTGCAGGGGGGGTGGTGTTTTGTTTCAGGGGTTACGGGGTATGATTATCAAAGCATGAAGATGCCAAAAACCGTGGATGCGCAAACAAGAAACTGCTTTAAGACAATCAAAAAAGTGCTGAATGAAGCCGGTTTTGAAATGAAAGATATCGTACGGGTGCAATATATGGTGGTGAGTGCCGGTTTAGTGAAAGATCTGGCGCCAGCCCTGTCTGATTTTCTCGGAGATATCCGACCAGCGGCAACTATGATTATTGCCGGGTTGATAAAACCTGAAATGTTGGTTGAAATAGAGGTAACCGCTTTTGTCGGATGATTGGAGACAGGGCGGGTTTGGCGTCTATATTCATTGGCCCTATTGCCTTGCCAAATGCCCTTACTGCGATTTTAACAGCCATGTTTCAAATGAAGTGAACCACGCACATTGGCGTGCGGCACTTCTTTCCGAGCTTCGATATACAGCAAGCCTGACAGGGCCGCGGCGGGTGGATAGCGTGTTTTTTGGCGGAGGCACACCGAGCCTGATGGAAGCAAAAACCGTTTCTGCTCTAATTGAGGAAATAGATCGGCTATGGGGCCTGAAACCTGGCGCCGAGATTACCCTTGAGGCCAACCCCACATCGGTAGAGGCTGATAAGTTTGCTGATTTTTCTATCGCGGGGGTAAACCGTATTTCTATGGGAATACAATCTCTTAACGATGACGCTTTAAGATCCCTTGGCAGAATGCACAGTGTATCAGAAGCTTTATCTGCATTTGAAATTGCCAAAAAACAGTTCTCGAAGGTTAGCTTTGATCTCATATATGCTCGACAACGACAAACCGCCAAAGCATGGTTTTCAGAGTTGGAACAGGCACTTGAACTAGCGGTCGATCACCTCTCGCTATATCAGTTAACTATCGAAAACGGCACGCGCTTTGGAGAACTGTTCAAAAGGGGAAAATTGCGCGGCCTACCCGAGGACGATGCGGCAGCGGATATGTATATCGGCACGCAGCAGGTTTGTGCCGATTACGGACTGCTGCCCTATGAAATTTCCAACTACGCAAAACTTGGGGCTGAAAGCCGCCATAATTTAATCTATTGGCGCTACGGAGATTATGCCGGAATAGGCCCCGGTGCCCATGCCCGCCTGACCCTCGATGGCCAAAAAACTGCAATGCATACAGAAAAAAACCCTGCGAAATGGCTTAAAATGATAGAAAAATACGGAAATGGTTATTTTCCCTCAGAAGTACTGAACCCCGAGGATCAGGGAATTGAGTATCTGATGATGTCTATGCGGCTGACCGAGGGGAGCGATATGCGCCGGTTTGAAAGCCTGTCCGGCACGGGTGTTTCGGCTTCCAAAATACAGAATCTAGAAAATATGGGCATGATACACAACCGGAATGGTAGATTGATCGCGACAGAAAAGGGGCGGCCGTTGCTAAATTCCATTTTGTCTGAATTACTGGCCTAAATCATGGCAGCCGCAAAACTTTTTGGCTTATTGTCGGTGTCAGCGCCCTCACCCTTGGCACGCTGGGGGTATTCTTACCCCTATTACCAACTGTCCTCTTCTACCTTCTTGCAGCTTTCAGGTTTTCAAAATCATCAAACATCGCGCCAATCTTGCAGCCTTAAGTGCGATGTCCGCTTCAATTCTACTGGCGACTTGGCTACAAGTTCCGCTGATATTTCTGGCAATCCAGGTTATTTTCCTTGGTTTTGTCTGAATATTCATCTGGCGACAAAAGGAAGGCTAACGGCTTAGAAGTTGGCATAGAGCATCCAGCTCCTCAAGGGTCGAATAAGAAATCTTCAACTCACCCTTGCCCGAAGAATGGCGGTGATCAATCGACACCTTCATTCGTAATTGCGCGCTCAGGTCATTTTCTATGGCTCTGGTATCAGCATCCTTCGGGGGCTGAAGCTGTCGCTTTTGTGAAAGCTGCTTCCCTCCGGATTTTGCCAGTACTTCGGTTTGCCTAACATTTAGCCCCTTGTTGATAACCGTTCGTGCCAGCGCCGCCGGATTGCTGGCAGGCACCAGCGCCCGCGCATGACCGGCAGAAATCTTCCCTTCTTTTAGATAGGTGATAACCTCGTCGGGCAAAGTAAGGAGGCGCAAAAGATTAGCAATATGGCTTCTTGACTTGCCAAGAGCCTCGGCCATCTTTTCCTGTGTGTGGCCAAAACGGTCCATCAACTGGCGATATCCGACAGCCTCCTCCACCGCATTCAGGTCTGCCCGCTGAATATTTTCGATAATTCCCAGCTCAAGGACCTCTGTGTCGTCAAGCTCGCGAATAATTACCGGTATATCGTGCACTTGCGCCATTTGAGCGGCACGCCAGCGACGCTCACCTGCAACTATCTGATATTCATTGATAATATTTGGGTTTGGGCGGACAATAAGCGGCTGGATAATACCTTTTGCCTGAATGGAGCTTGCCAAGTCCTCCAGGTCGGATTCAGAAAAGTACCGGCGCGGCTGGTCCGGGTTTGCGTGCAATTTCTCGATCGGCACTGTTTTATCAGCGTAAGGCTGATTCTGCGCCTTGCTACTCCCCAAATCAACATCCGCCAAGAGAGTGGAAAGGCCACGGCCAAGGTTTCTGCGCATCGGTTTTTTGGTCATTCTTTTATCTTTCAGTTAGCGCTATGGGGTCGTTCATTCTTCGAAGAAGCTCAGCCGCCAACTTTTGATAGGCGATAGCGCCGGATGATCTATGATCATAAATCAGTGCCGGAATTGAGTGCGATGGCGCCTCGGAAAGTCGGATATTACGCGGAATCGTAGTCTGGTAGACCAAATCACCAAGGTTGCTACGCACATCCTCTTCCACCTGTCGCGACAAATTGTTTCTTTTGTCAAACATTGTCAACACAACACCGTGCAATTCAAGCGCAGGGTTAAGCGATTGCCTGACCTCACGCACCGTCAGCATAAGCTGGGAAAGCCCTTCCAGCGCGAAAAACTCGCATTGAAGCGGCACCAACACAGATTTAGCCGCTACCATTGCATTGATAGTAAGAAGGTTTAGAGAGGGCGGACAGTCAATTAAAATATAATCAAAGGCACAATCAAGCGACTCCTGACTGTAAAGTGCATTTCGAAGGCGTAAAACTCGGTTTTTATCCTCAACAAGATCCACATCTGCCGAGCTAAGATCCACCGTAGAAGGTGCCACAAAAAGACCTGGCACCGGAGTTTCCTGACTAACATCTTTCAGCAGGGCGTCGCCAAGAAGCAGATCATAAGTTGTAAGCTCCCTGTTTTCAGGGAAAATACCAAGGCCGGTTGATGCATTCCCCTGAGAATCCAAGTCTATTATCAATACCTTGCGACCAACAGCCGCCAGAGCAGTACCAAGATTAATGGCTGTTGTGGTTTTCCCCACCCCGCCTTTTTGGTTAGATACCGCAATAATATGAGGCTGACTATTTGACACGGTTAAAGTCCTCGATTCTTAAAATAACAGAACTGGAATCAGTCATGCTGTGGAAAACCTTTTCTTCTATATGCCAATGGTTTTGGGCTGCGGTCAATTCAGATTCGTACCCCCTCCCCTTGGGAAAGAGCAAAACGGTGGATTTATGCGCATGGGGGGCAGAAAAACCCAGTAGCTTATCAAGAGATGCAACAGCCCTTGCCGTAATAATATCCACCTTCCGGGGTTCGATTTTCTCTATACGGTCAGCTACCACCACAACATTCAATCCCAACTCCCGGATAATGGTAGACAAGAAAACACCCTTTCTCTGGTCGGCCTCCACCAAGGTAAAATTTAGGTCCGGTCTTTTTTCTTTTGCGATCACCGCATTCACCAAGGCCGGAAAACCCGCCCCCGACCCAAAATCAAGCCACGATAGCGCAGAAGCAGGAATCATAGGCCACAGCTGGGCAGAATCAAAAAAGTGTCTTTCCCACACCAAAGGAACTGTAGACTTGGAAATCAGGTTTATCTTGTCATTCCACTTCACTAACAATGCTTCATACACCTCAAGTAAGTTTAATGTTTCACGTGAAACATTAAACTCGGTTTGAAATTTAGAAATATCATACGCCATTGCGGAGCTCACTTGCCTTGATTTTTGAAAGTAAAATCATTAAGGCTGAAGGCGTCATACCCTCTATTCTGTTTGCTTGATCAAGGGTTTCCGGACGAATAACCTCCAACTTCTGACACAACTCGTTTGAAAGCCCCGAAATACCATTGTACACAATATCCTCCGGAATTTTACGTTTTTGGTCACGCTTTAGTGCTGCAATTGCCTTACTCTGTCGCTCAATATAAGCTGCATAGAGCGAATCCGCGCTTATTTGGGATTGTATTTTTTCTTCAATCTCACTCAGCTCGGGCCAAACCGCAATAAGATGATGGAACTCAACACCACTTTGCGCAAGCAAAGACAGGGCGCTCCGCTTGGAACCATCCTGACTAACAGAAAACCCAAGTTCTTTTGCCCGGTGTGAGGAAAGCACCTTTGCACCACAGAGCGATTTAGCATCATCCAATCGGTGCATTTTTTCAAGAAAGACCCGCCCTCTCTCAGCAGATACCAGGCCTGCGTCCAATCCAACAGGGGTGAGTCGTTGGTCAGCGTTATCGGCGCGCAGAATCAGGCGGTACTCAGCTCTGGAGGTAAACATCCGGTAAGGCTCCTTAACGCCTTTGGTGACCAAATCATCAACCATTACCCCTATGTAGCTGTTTGTCCGGTCAATTTGCGGCACTGCTTTGCTTTTTATGACCGCCGCCGCATTCATGCCTGCGTAAAGCCCTTGCGCGGCCGCCTCTTCATAGCCCGTTGTCCCGTTAATTTGCCCTGCCAGATACAACCCGGGCAAGTCTTTCAGCTCAAGTGTTGGCCGTAAGCTTCTAGGGTCAACATAGTCATACTCAATCGCATAGCCCGGCTGGAGGATTTTCACCCGCTCAAGGCCGAGAATAGACTGAACATACTTGATTTGGATATCTTGCGGCAAAGATGTAGAAATTCCGTTTGGGTAAACCGTGCTATCATCCAACCCCTCCGGCTCGAGAAAAATCTGGTGCGATGGCTTCTCGGAAAATCGGACCACCTTATCTTCGATAGACGGGCAATATCTTGGCCCAACCCCACCTATCATTCCGCCATACATTGCTGATTTATCAAGATTACTTCGGATTATTTCGTGGGTTTTCTCGTTGGTATGTGTGATGCCGCACTCCACCTGCCGCAACGGCGCCTTTTTTGACATAAAGGAAAAAAGCTCGGGTTCGTCATCGGCTTTTTGCGTTTCGATAATATCCCAGTTTATCGTTTTTCCATCAAGGCGTGGCGGCGTGCCGGTTTTTAGCCGGCCGAGCGGCAACTTCAACTCTTTTATCCGGTCCGCAAGCGCGACAGAAGCCCTATCTCCCATTCGCCCCCCCGAGGTAATCTCGCCACCGATATGGATAACTCCACGCAAAAAGGTCCCTGTTGTCAAAATAACCGCAGAGGCACTGATCTTTTCACCACAACCCAACTCCACACCACAAACCCTACCCCCCTTAACAACAAGGTCGATAACTTCCTGTTCCAAAATAGACAACCCGGCCAAGCCACCCAACACACCTTGAACAGCCCCCTTATAGATCTTTCTATCCGTTTGCGTTCGAGGTCCGCGCACAGCCGGCCCTTTACGCCTATTTAACAGCCTGAACTGGATACCAGACAGATCAGCGGCTTTTGCCATTACTCCATCAAGCGCATCAATTTCCCGCACGAGGTGGCCTTTTCCCAATCCGCCAATCGCTGGATTGCAAGACATTTCACCAAGTCGCCCAAAGCTATGGGTCACAAGAGCAACCTCACACCCCATCCGATAGGCGGCATGGGCGGCTTCTGTGCCGGCATGCCCCCCACCCACAACAATAATATCAAACTGTTTCACGTGAAACATTCCTACTTTCCAATACAGAATCCGGCAAAAATTTCACCTAGAATCTGTTCAACATCAACCCTGCCAATCAATTCATCCAAAGAAGATACAGCAAATGCGAGGTCAGCCGAAATTATTTCATAGGGTGTGTTTTCATCTTCAAGGCCGAGTAGAGTGGACTTTATATATTTAATCGCATTTTCAGCGGCTTCCTTGTGCCTTTGTCGAATAAGGAGGCTAGATCCAGCAGCCCGTCCCTCCAGTTCTTGCGCTATCCCAGCCAATAGCCGGCTAACACCAAGGCCAGTTTTTCCTGAAACCTTCAGGCTTTCAACGTTAGATTGGTCACCCTTCCCGATTGCTACAATATCACCTTTTTGCCAAATAATACCATCCCCTGAGCAATTATCGTTTTCTTCCACCATAAAGACCCGCAAATCAGCCCCGTTTGCCCGTTTTACCGCCCGCTCAATACCCATTTTTTCAATTGTATCATTACTCTCTCGTATGCCGGCAAGGTCTAAAATCGTGACTGGCAGACCATCAAGATTCAGGCTCACCTCGAGCACATCCCTGGTGGTGCCGGCAATTTCAGAAGTCAGCGCCACTTCACGACCCGCAATCGCATTGAGCAAAGTGGATTTACCGATATTGGGTGGCCCGACAAGAGCAACCTCAAAGCCGTCTCTGATTTTCTCGGCTGCACGGCTTCCAGATATCTCTGATTCTATTCCGCCCAAAACCTCGCGCAAAAGCTCTTTGACCTCGGGCGCCACATCAACCGGTACATCCTCGTCAACAAAGTCTATCACTGCTTCAAGCAGGGCCATCGCCCTAACCAAGTGTTGGCGCCATTGCTCGCACTTTTGGCTCAAGCTACCCTGCATCACCATCAGCGCCTGCCGCCGCTGTGCTTCGGTTTCTGCGTCAATCAGGTCTGCTAGACCTTCTACCTGTGGTAGATCCATGCGGTCATTTTCAAGTGCGCGGCGGGTGAATTCTCCGGGCTGGGCCGAACGTAATCCCTCGACTCTTCCCAGAGCGGAAAGAACAGACTTAACAACCGCAATCCCACCATGAACATGAAACTCCGCAACGTCCTCACCGGTAAAGCTAGCGCCTTTTTCAAAGATGATGACCAAGGCCTGATCAAGAGCTTCGTCTCCATCCCATAGCAGGCGCAAAGAGGTTTTGCGTGGCTCGGGTAGCTGTTTAGCCAGCTCAACTACAGCCAAAAACGCCTGCGGACCGGAAACCCGGATTATCGCAACCCCCGCGCGCCCCCGTGCGCTCGCCAGTGCAAATATTGTATCTGCATTTTCCATGTAACCATCTGGTTCTATTATATTAAGAGTTCATTGAATCAAAGAAATCCGAGTTTGTTTTTGTTTGCTTCAATTTGCTCAACAGGAAATCTATCGCGTCATTTGTGCCCATCGGATTGAGAATCCGGCGCAACACAAACAACTTGGTCAAGTCCGATTTATCTACCAAAAGCTCTTCTTTGCGCGTCCCCGATTTTAGAATATCAATTGCCGGATAAACCCGTTTGTCAGCCACTTTGCGGTCCAGAACAATCTCGGAGTTACCGGTGCCTTTGAACTCTTCAAAAATCACCTCGTCCATGCGAGAACCGGTATCGATCAGGGCCGTGGCAACAATGGTCAAAGAGCCGCCCTCCTCGATTTTACGTGCTGCACCAAAGAAGCGTTTGGGGCGTTGTAAGGCGTTGGCATCGACCCCGCCTGTCAAAACCTTGCCCGAGCTAGGCACAACCGTATTGAAAGCACGGCCCAAGCGAGTGATAGAATCCAGCAAAATTACAACATCGCGCTTGTGTTCAACCAACCGCTTGGCTTTTTCGATCACCATTTCCGCAACGGCTACGTGGCGGGTTGCCGGCTCGTCAAATGTTGAGGAAACAACCTCTCCCTTTACCGATCTTTGCATGTCTGTCACCTCTTCGGGGCGCTCGTCCACCAACAAAACGATAAGGTAACATTCCGGGTGGTTAGCCTCGATAGAGTGGGCGATATTTTGCAAAATCATGGTCTTACCGGTGCGGGGCGGGGCAACAATCAAGCTGCGCTGGCCTTTGCCGATGGGCGCCACAAGGTCGATTACCCGTGCGGTTTTATCCTTGATCGTCGGGTCTTCTATTTCCAGCTTGAGCCGTTCGTCCGGATAAAGCGGGGTCAGGTTATCAAAATGGATTTTATGTTTAGCCTCTGCCGGGTCGGAAAAGTTGATATAGGTTGGTTTGACCAGCGCAAAATACCGCTCCCCTTCATTGGGAGCCTGCATGGTGCCGTCTACCGTATCGCCAGTGCGCATCGAAAACTTGCGTATCTGCTCGGGAGATACATAAATATCATCCGGTCCTGCCAGATAATTGGCTTCTGGCGAGCGCAAAAATCCGAAACCATCCATCAGAATCTCGAGAACACCGTCTCCTGATATCTCTACCCCGTCTTCAGCCAATACTTTTAGCACCGAAAACATCATCTCGCCCTTACGCATGGTTGATGCATTGTCGATATCGAGTTGCTCGGCCATCTTCAAAATATCCGAAGGTTTTTTGGCTTTTAACTCAGCCAGAGACATGCGTTCGATTGTTGACAAATCGTCCATAATATACATCCTGTATGGCCGCTTTGGCCTGATAATCTTGTAAGGGAAAGCGATAAATGAGCCAGAACAGCCCTGCGCTACCGGCTTAATAGCCGGTTTTCAGTCAGCTTGTCAAACATGTGTTTTAGATAGGCTTAATAACGGCCATGATCACGATCACCAGCATCAAAACCGTTGGCACTTCATTAGACAGCCTATAGGTGCGGCCGGAGCGGGTATTTTCATCACGGGAAAACTCTTTGCGCCGTGCCGAAAGCCAGCCATGAAAGGCACTCATCAAAATAACCATAAGCGCTTTGATCCAGGGCCATATCTGGCTCCAGTCTATCACGCCCGGGGTAAAAACCATCAGCAAACCAAAAACCCAGGTTGCGATCATCGCCGGGTTTATGATTGCCCGCAAAAGCTTGCGTTCCATAATCTTGAATGTTTCCGAAAGCTCGCTACCCGCTACCGCCCGCTCCGCATGATAAACAAATAATCTGGGGAGATAAAACATTCCTGCCATCCAGCTGATCACTGAAATAATGTGCAGTGCTTTTATCCAGAAATACCATTCTATCAAAAAACTACCCATGGCTTAGCCTCTGATAACCTTAAGCATTTTTTCTATATTCTCTGGTTTACCCTCAGGGGTTATCCCATGCCCGAGGTTGAAAATATAAGGACCCTGCCCAAGAATATCGAGTAACCTTCGGGTTTCCGATACCAGCATATCTCCACCTGTGATCATCATCATCGGGTCAAGGTTTCCCTGCACGGTTACTTTATTTTGCAAATTATCGCGCGCCCATTCGGCCGGCACCGAGCTATCCATCGCCAAAGCATCAAAAACCCCTGTATTGGCAAAGCTGATATACCCACCTCCGGCACCGCGCGGAAAGCCGATAAACCTTAGGGAGGGAAACCTTTTTTTCAATTCTGTGGCTATTTTCACTGCCGGTTTCAAGGCATATTTTTCAAAGGTCGAGCCGCTCAGCGCGCCGGACCAGCTATCAAACAGCTTTACCACCTCTGCACCGGCCTCAACCTGTTTTGCCAGATATTCGATTGTTGCATCTGTTATCCGGTCTATCAGCATCTGAAAGGCTGACGGATCCTGATACATTAACCGCCGGGCAGGTGCCTGATCGGAGGACCCGCGACCAGCCACCATATAGGTCGCCACGGTCCAGGGCGCACCTGCGAAGCCGATCAACGTAGTTTCAGAGGGTAGCTCCTCGGAAAGACGCTTTACCGTCTCGTAGATTGGATTTAGCGTTTCGTGGATATCTTCTACCGGTTTCAGCCCCGTAATTTCTTTTCTGTTAGTCACCGGCTCAAGCCTTGGGCCTTCTCCAGTTTCAAACCACAGCTTCATACCAAGCGCTTGAGGAACTAAAAGAATATCGGCAAACAGGATAGCCGCATCAAAACCAAACCGGCGGATCGGTTGTAGGGTTACTTCGGTAGCAAAATCAGGATTATAACACAGATCAAGAAATCCTCCTGCTGTTGCTCTCAGCTCTCTGTATTCTGGTAAATACCGGCCAGCCTGTCGCATAATCCAGACAGGAGGCACTTTCTGGGTTTCTCCAGCAAGGGATTTGAGCAGTTTTTTAGATTCAGTCATGAGCTTTATTCCATTCCTTCTTAAATATTATATTTAAGAGAAGTTGTTTTGGTAATAGATACCCATGAATTACGGGGATTACCATAATTGAAATTATATCCCGAGGTTTATTCAGGGCGGCAAATGATCACAGACATTGTTTAATAACGGTTTTTTAAAATCCACCCACAATCAGTTATTTTTCCTGCCAAGTTTTCCACAGGGGATAAAGCTTGTAGAAAAAATGAATAACCGTGATAAAAATACAAGAAAACACTCTCCCTGTTTATACAAAATATTTATCCACAAAGCTATCCACGGGGATCTATGATGAACATTCTCTTATTTTTACCTTGTAGTCAGTAGCACGCCGCCCAATGCTGCAAAAGGCCAGTATGGTGATATTTTTATGCAGACCGCCTCGACAACATAGGGGATGACCTTTTTACAACAGTAGGCGGATATAAAACCGAAGCTCTCGGTTCTTAGTTGTTTTTAAAGGTCAAAGGGGATTACTTTGGCGTATTGGGTTTGCCACTCTTGGAAGTTTTGGAATTTTTACGAGGAAAAGGCATTTGTCAGAATTAAGTGAAAACAAAGCGCCGATTTTGGCCGGTGTCGTTGGTTTTCCGATTGGGCATAGCCGTTCGCCACTTTTGCATAAATACTGGCTCAAACGATATGGAATAGATGGCCATTACATTCCTATTTCCCTTTCTTCGGCTGATTTTGTAGCCGGCATCCGCTCTTTGCCGCGGCTTGGTTTCAGGGGCGCAAACATCACCCTGCCGCATAAGGTATCTATGCTGGGTTTGGCTGATAGTGTTTCGGACCGTGCGGCGCTGATCGGTGCGGTTAATACGGTTACCTTCAAGCAAGATGGATCAATCAGGGGTGATAATACAGATGGCTACGGGTTCATTCAAAACCTTCGTCAAAACGCTCCGGATTGGGATCCACGCTCCGGTCCGGCATTGGTGCTTGGCGCGGGTGGTGCAGCCCGGGCTGTGGTTTCGGCGCTTTTGAGCGAAGGGGTTAGCGAGCTGCGGCTGGCCAACCGTACCCGCCAGCGGGCCACTCTACTGGCAGACCAGTTCGGCGCCAAAGTGCAGGTAGTAGACTGGAACCGCGCTTCCGATGCGGTTGATGGCGCGACAACCATTATAAACACTACCTCTCTGGGTATGCAGGGTCAGCCTGCGCTGGGTATCAATCTTGGTTCGGCCCCTCCAAATGCTACAGTTTCCGATCTGGTTTATACTCCCCTGATCACACCGTTTCTGGAGCAAGCGGCTACGCTTGGCTTAAAGGTGGTGGATGGCCTTGGTATGCTGCTTCATCAAGGTGTGCCCGGCTTCGAGCTTTGGTTTGGCCATCGCCCCGAGGTGGATGAAGGTTTGCGTATGGCTGTGCTGGACCGATGAGCCTCAAGCTTGGTCTAACCGGTTCTATCGGCATGGGAAAAACCACCACAGCCGGTTTTTTCAAGGAATTCGGCGTGCCGGTCTGGGATGCCGACGAGCAAGTCCATACCCTTTATGCCAAGGGTGGTGCGGCGGTTGAGCCGATCGCGGCATTGCTGCCAACCGCAACAAAAAATGGCTTTGTTGATCGCAATATTCTCAAAGCCGAAATTGCAAAAAAACCGATACTTCTGAGTAGGCTGGAAGAAATACTAAAACCTCTTCTTGCAAAATCCCGCAATGATTTTTTACTTCACCACAAAGATAACCCGTTAATTTTATTTGATATTCCCTTGTTGTTTGAAACCGATACCGAAAGCTGGCTTGATTATGTGCTGGTCGTGAGTGCGCCTGAGCAGGTGCAAAGAGAGCGGCTATTGGCGCGTGGCACTATGGATGAAGCCATGCTGGAAACCTTGCTTTCCCGCCAGATGCCCGATGCGGAAAAACGGGCCTTGGCCGATTTTGTCTTTGACACATCCTTCGGGATGGCTCACACAAAATCCGAGGTCAAAAGCCTGATCAAGAGGTTAAATAAAGAAAATGCGTGAAATTGTTCTCGATACCGAGACCACGGGGCTGGATCCGTCCACCGGTGACCGGATCGTCGAAATCGGTGCGGTTGAAATTTTCAACCATATGCCCACTGGCGAGACCTATCATCAGTATATCAACCCCGAGCGCGATATGCCTGCAGGGGCTTTTGCTGTCCACGGGTTGAGCGAGGCGTTTCTTTCCGACAAGCCGGTATTTGCATCTATTGCCAAAGAATTTCTGGAGTTTATCGGAAATTCCCGGCTAATTATTCACAATGCCGCGTTTGATATGAAGTTTCTCAATGCGGAGCTAAAAGGATGTCGCCACCCGATAATTCCGATGGATCAGGCGCTAGATACTCTCGCCATTGCTCGCAAAAAGTTTGCTGGTGCGCAAAACTCGCTTGATGCACTTTGCAGGCGGTTTGGTATAGATAATTCTAGCCGCACCCTGCACGGCGCGCTGCTTGATTCCGAGATATTGGCCGAGGTTTACCTGGAGCTGGTCGGAGGTCGCCAACCGGATTTTGCGCTCAAAGTTGTGAAAAATACCGGATCTGCCCTTACGGGTGATGATTATATGCCGCCCGCAAGGCCTGGGCCGCTATCCGCGCGCCTGACCCAAGACGAAAACACCGCCCATGCGGCTTTTATCAAGGCGCTGGGCGGTGAGGGTTTGTGGAAAGACTGAGCCGGTTTTATCCGGTCAGTTTTTAGGGGCGTCGGCAGCTTCGGCCTGAGCGCGGCGCTGCAATTCCTGCCGATAGAGATTAAGGAAATCAATCGTGTCGAGGTTTAGTGGCGGGAAGCCCCCGTCATGAGTGATATCGCTGACAATCCGGCGCAGATAAGGGAATATCTGGCGCGGGCATTCAATCAGCAAAAAGGCGTGTAGCTGCTGCTCGGCAACATTCTCGATCTCGAACAGGCCGGCATAGTCAACCTCAAGGATAAAAAGTTTATCCTCTTTATTGGTGGCGGTAACCTGTAGCTTGATCGCAACCTCGAAATGCTTGTCGCCCTTCTTCTGGGCGTCCAACCCAACTTGGACATTGAAAGCCGGCTGACCTTCGGGGGCTTTGCCTTTTTGCGCGGCGATATTCTCGAAAGACATATCGCGCACATACTGGGTCAAAACCTTTAACTTGGGCTGTACGGGCGCTTCTGCGGGTTTGGGTTCGGCGACGGGTTCGGCTTTTTCTGCCATATTCTTAATCCTCGTTGATAAAATTCACTATCCCGCTTACCACCTCTTGCCCCCGGCCACAATATCAAGGTCGGTTGGTCCAGCCGGAATCTCCGCGATTTTTATCTGGGTTTTCCTCATCCACCACCTCGAATTCAGCGTCGATGATATCCGGCGCTTGCTGGCTGTTGGCGGCGGCGGCATATATTTTTATTTGGGCGCGGATGGCTATCCATTTAATCAGCAGTGCCCTCAAAGGCGGCACCATCAGTAAAAAGCCGATACTGTCGGTAAAAAACCCGGGCGTCAGCAGTAAAAGACCGGCAACCAGAATAAGCGCACCATTGGCCATAGGGCCGACAGGGCTTTGGCCGGTTTCGGCATTACGGCGCAGATCTTCCATGGCTGAAAGCCCCTGCTTGCGCAGTAGTATGGAGCCGATGAGTGCGGTGGCAACAACAATGGCCAGTGTTGGCCACATACCGATAAACCCGCCAAGCTGGATAAAAAGACCGATTTCGATGATCGGCACGGCGACCAGAATCAAAAATAACCACATTTTTATCACCTCGCAATTTTTGCAGCCCTGTGGCCATAGACTTGAAGCGGCCCAGTGCTTACATAGGGATGAATATGCCCGAGTGCCAATGCCTGGGCAAAAATAGACGGAAAAAAGGCGCTATGATGGGATCTTCTATGCTTCAACTTCTAATTCTGGCTGCGGTCGCGGTATTTTTGGTGATGCGGCTTTTGTCTGTGCTTGGCACACGCGAAGGTTTTGAGCCAAAAACCGAAGACCGCGCCGCTAAGCCTGGCGCCAATCGGTTTGATGTGATCGAGGGTACAGAAGACCCCGATATTGCCGATTTCGCCGAAATAGACAGCCCGACCGGTAGAGCATTGGCGGAAATGAAGCGCACGGATAGGGACTTTTCGGTAAGAGAGTTTGTTTCTGGCTCGCGTCAAGCCTACGAGATGATTTTGATGGCTTTCGAGGAGGGAGACCTCAAGCTGCTGGAAAGCCTGCTGGCACCCGATATTTATGATACATTTTCAAAAGTTATTCTCGAACGCGAAGAGAAAGGCTATGAGGTAGAAGCAACCTTTATCGGTGTGCGCGAGCTTACCTTGAAATCAGCCAGATTTGACATGAATGAAAAAGAAGGTGAAATCACAATGCGCTTTGTCGGTGAGCTGACTTCGGTGGTAAAAGACAGAAATGGCGATGTGGTTGAAGGCAGTAGCAGCACGATAAAACGCCAGACAAATATCTGGAGTTTTGCGCGGCTGATGGGCACTGATAACCCGAACTGGCTGCTTGTCGCTACTGATGAATAATGGCGGGAATACGCAGATATGCCTTTGCTTTACTTGCAGTACTTTTCCCTGCAAGCCTGACTGCGGCGTCTTATACACCGGTACTTTATTCGGAAATTTCCGGCTGGGAAGAGGATGATCTTGACCCGGCGCTAGAGGCATTTCGCCTTAGCTGCACCCTTATACGTGCCACCGAGGCCATACCTGTGCAGGAGTGGGACAGAGTTTGTGCTTTAGCCCATAACGGCCCTGTGCCGGCACGCGCATTTTTTGAAAAAAACTTCACGCCGGTGAAAATAAACAGCGGGAACGATGCACTTTTTACGGGATATTATGAGCCGGAGCTGAACGGCTCAAGAGATAAAACAGAAATATTTCGCTACCCGTTATACCGGCTTCCCCCCGAAATTCAGGCCGGAATAGAGTGGAATACCCGCGCTGAAATTGAAAATGGTTTACTCAAGGGCCGTGGGCTGGAGTTGGTCTGGCTTGATAATATGGTGGATGCTTTTTTCGTGCATATTCAAGGATCTGCGCGGATAAGGCTGGAGGATGGCAGCATTATGCGTATCGGGTTTTCAGGGCGAAACGGCCTGGGATACCGCTCGATAGGGCGCGAGCTGGAGCGGCGCGGTGTGCTGAAAAATGCCCAGCTCAGCATGCATGGTATACGCGATTGGGCGGCGATAAACCCGCAAGCCGCTACCCGTGCTTTGCAGCACAACCCGTCCTTTATTTTCTTTCAGGAGCTCGAGATACCTGATGCGCTCGGGCCAATTGGTGCCTTGCAGGTGCCGCTCATCCCGATGCGCTCTGTGGCAGTAGACCAGACCTATATTCCGCTCGGTGCGCCGGTATGGATAAGAATGGACGCCGGTTCTCGCTCGATTCGGCAGTTGATGGTCGCGCAGGATGTCGGGAGTGCAATAAATGGTGCGCAGCGGGCGGATATATTTTATGGCACAGGCATGGTGGCCGGTGAAAAAGCCGGTATTATTCGTTATTCCGGCGAAATAATCACGCTTGTTCCCAATGCCACTGCCGTGCGCCTTAGAGACCGCTGATGGCACCACGTCGCCCCAAAAACCTTTCGGTTGAGGACCAGAAGCTGTGGGAGCAGGTTATCAGAACCGCTGAGCCATTGCATGTGCGGCAAGCGGCTTTTTCTCTTGACCCGGCGGCAAAAACGCCAGCTGCCAAGTTACCGCGCGGGCCAATACCCTATCCGGAGACCCGTATTTATAAACCGGTATTGTCCGGTAAAGAGCCTCTGGTGCGTTATGACCTTGCTCTAGATCCAATGCAGCCTCTTTCGCGCATATCAAAACATCTCGACAAGCGCACCCATGACCGGTTGCGCAAAGGAAAGTCTGCCCCCGAAGCGCGAATAGATTTGCACGGAATGACCGCGGCACAAGCCCATGCAGCTCTGCGCGGATTTATCCGCAGCAGCCATGGTCGCGGCTTGCGGCTCGTGTTGGTGATTACCGGCAAGGGCAACACAACACGGGATGAAATCGGGATTATGCCAACACGAAGCGGGGTGCTGCGCCATGCTTTGCCGCAATGGCTGGGGGTGCCGGATATGCACCCGATGATTTTGCAGATCAGTGCTGCGCATATTCGCCACGGCGGTAGTGGCGCCTACTATGTTTACCTCAAAAGAAAAGGCCGCAGCTAAGCCGCGACCCCTGTTTTTAATATAGTTTTTTACATTGGCAAGGGAACACCATTGGCCGTGATACCTTGCGGAGAAAATTCGATCTCGGAGATGAACTCATCCGGGTTTTCACCGGGTTTGGCAAAAGCCATGAGTAAGCCCATCATCATACCCGCCTGCTCCTGCGGAATGAAGCCAAGCTCGACAATACCGTTAACCAGCGCCTGAATGCCTGCTGCATTGATTGTCACCATGCCGGTCGGGAGGGGGAAGCCTTGTGTATTATCGATCGTGGCATCTCCTTTGGCGGTGATTTGTGCGCCACCTGCGGTAAAGAGGACCTCGTTGATCGTGATATCCTGCACTTCAGCGATATCGGCCGGGTTTCCGCTGCCCATTGCGGCGTCGGGGTTGTCCCAATCCATATTGGATTTCACATTGGCGCTGAGATCGACAACCATATTGACGGGTCCGCGCGGAATGGCCTGATCCGGATCAAGCATTGCATAGATAGATTCGGAAACCTCAAGATTGCGCAGTGCAAAGACTATATTTGCCACCGAAAACGCCTCGCTTGGGGCGGTCGGCGCAGAAAGCTTTACCGTCAGACTTTCCACCGAGGCATCAAACGGCGGCAAAGGCATGCCGCCTATGATGAATTCGCTGAAAGAATATTCGGTTTCGCCCATAATCTGTTCCAGTGATACCCGGCCGTTTTCTGCCCGGACCGAAAGAGTGCCGCTGGCAGAAGATCCGCTATAGGCAAGCTGAGCTTCAGGGCTGTACGACTTGCCGGACCCTTTGGACATCCCTGTGCTTAAGTCAATAAAAGCTGTGGAAGCGCCACTCAGATAATCAATGAAATTTTGATCGTCATTATCCGCGATCAGCTGAAACGATAGGTTTAAATCGACCGTTTCGCTGTTGCTGGCCATCTGGCTGTCATCAGGCGGGGTGATATCATAAATTATGCCCATCGAAAGAATGCTGGTTTCGCCACGGACCATTTTGCTAGCAGGAGAAAAGACAACCGTCTGGCTCAAGTCGTTAAGCGCGACATCCAGAGCCTTCAGGACTGTGTCTTCAGGGTTGCCGGAGGTAAATCCGATGCTGCTGGCCATAACGGAAAAATTCAGCGTCTCGGCATCCTGCCCGCTGGTAATACCGTCGAGCGTGACAACCAGCCCTTCATTGGAAATGTTGATAATATGCTCACCGGTATTGGGGCTGATAAAGGTGACCGAAGCAGACGGAGACAAGGTAAGGGTGACTTGGCCCGGGGTAGTGGCCGATGGCACACCCTTGATCCAGTCGGCGCGTACGGTCACATTTCCGTCGGGCATTACCAACGAAAACCCGACAAGCTCAACCGAGCCATCGTCGTCGACATTGCGCTCA
The DNA here is from genome assembly GCA_021647745.1 of Paracoccaceae bacterium. Lineage (GTDB taxonomy): Bacteria > Pseudomonadota > Alphaproteobacteria > Rhodobacterales > Rhodobacteraceae > UBA3077. The sequence goes on from JAKIUB010000015.1 coordinate 56,415, forward strand.
TCAAACGAAACCGTGGCTCCGTCGGAGCTGAGCATACCCAGCATATCCTCGGAGAAGCTGGCGAAATCATCCTGTGCGGCAACCGGGGCCGCGACTCCGATCACCAAGGCGGTGGCCATCATGTAAATGTGTTTTTTCATATCGTTTATTCCTTAATGATTGAAGTTCTAACGGTTGTAGAATCGATTTAAACCTACCCTTGGTTTTTTTGTCGGGCAATCTTTAATATAAAACAGCAGTTTGCTAAAGCACATAGCGCGAAATATCGCTGCTCCGGCTTAGCTCCCCGAGATGTTTTTCAACAAACCCGGCATCAATGGTTACACTGTCACCGCTACGGTCAGGCGCCTCGAAGCTTAGCTCCTCGAATACCCGCTCAAGCACGGTATAAAGCCGGCGCGCGCCGATATTTTCAACCGACAGGTTGACCTCGGCGGCGATTTTGGCCAGCGCCGCAATGCCCTCGGGGGTAAAGGTCACCGTTACTTCCTCGGTGGCCATCAGGGCGGTGTATTGCAAGGTGAGCGCGTTGTCGGTTTCGGTCAGAATGCGCACAAAATCACCCTCGGTCAGGGCGCGCAGTTCGACCCTGATCGGCAGCCGGCCCTGCAGTTCGGGCAGTAGGTCGCTGGGTTTGGAGATATGAAACGCGCCTGACGCGATAAACAGGATATGGTCGGTTTTGACCGGCCCGTATTTGGTTGAAACCGTGGTTCCCTCGATTAGCGGCAGCAGGTCGCGCTGCACGCCTTCGCGCGATACATCGCCGCCACGGGCGTCACTGCGAGCGCAGACCTTGTCGATTTCGTCAAGAAAAACAATGCCGTTCTGCTCGACCGCCTCAATAGCCTTTTTGTTGACCACCTCTTCGTCGAGCAGTTTATCGGCCTCCTCCGCGATCAGCAGTTTATAGCTGTCAGCCACCCGCACCTTTTTGCGCTTGGTGCGGCCACCAAAGGCCCCGCCGAGCATTTCGCCAATATTGAGCATGCCCGCGCCCGGTTGGCCCGGAATATCCATCATCTGCATCGGGTTAGAGTTATCCGCCAGCTCGATCTCTATTTCTTTGTCGTCCAGCACCCCGTCGCGCAGCTTTTTGCGGAACATATCAATAGTTTGCTGGCGCGCCTCACTACCGGCCAATGCCTCTATCACCCGGTCTTCGGCGGCGGCATGGGCGCGGGCCTCGACATCTTCGCGCATGCGCTCGCGGGTCATTAATATGGCACCATCAACCAGATCACGCACGATCTGCTCGACATCGCGGCCAACATAGCCCACTTCGGTGAATTTTGTTGCCTCGACCTTTAGGAAAGGCGCATTGGCGAGTTTGGCAAGGCGGCGCGATATTTCTGTTTTTCCTACGCCGGTTGGCCCGATCATCAGGATATTTTTGGGGTAAACCTCGTCGCGCAGATCATCGCTTAGCCTTTGGCGCCGCCAGCGGTTGCGCAGGGCCACGGCCACGGCGCGCTTGGCGTCATTTTGGCCAATGATAAAACGGTCAAGCTCGGAGACGATCTCGCGGGGGGTCAGGTCTGTCATGGTTTTTCCGCATATGGAGGGAGCCGCTTTTTGAGCGGGAAATCAGGCAAAGCGCCCATGATGGCGGCGCGAATGCCGGCCCACCATGTGCCGAGAATGGTGATAGAAACGCCCAGTATCAAGAGGGTAGACATCAGCGCGCCAAACTCGCCGTCGCCCTCAAAAGCGGCATAAAGCAAAAACGCCATGTATAGAATACCGGCGGTCAAAAACGAGCGCCGGTCAATGATTAGCGCGATGAGCGATATAAAAAACAGCGCCAGTGCGGTCAGGGTAAAGTTGCCACTGCTATAAAGGCTCATGCCTATGGTGTTCACAATCGCAATGGCCGCCAACACATGCAGCCAAAAGCCCGAAGCGGCAAAGCGGCTTATGCGGTGCGGGTCGCGCATGTCAAAGAACATCGCGATCATAAAGGTAACAATACCAAAAACAAGTGTAGCCAGCGGAAAAAAGCTCTGGTTATTGAGGTCAAACAATCCCTCGCGCAGGCTCAGAAAATCTATCACATTAGGCGAGATAATCGCTGCAATGGCTAGCGAAACCCCCAGCCCAAACAGGCCAAACAGGAACATAGAAAACGGCAGCTTGAACAGCGCAAACCAGCCCGCCATGGCTACCATGCCAATGATCCCGACATAGAGCACACTATATTCTAGGCCGGAAAGGTTGAGCGGATCAATGAGCAATGTGCCAACGAAAACGGCAAGGTTTCCAGCAAAAACCGAGGCTAGCCAAATGCTTGGCAGGTTCATCCGCCGCTTTTTGGTGAAATAAAACGCAAACACAAAGGCCAGTACAGCCCCGAGCAACGGCACGGTTGTGAAATTACCCCAAAAGACCGCCATCACCATAACGCCACTAAACAACATACCCAAACCAACGGTCACAAAGATTTCGGCAAAACCCTTGAACAGCTCGAAAGGCTCGTCATCATCGGGCATGTGGTCGCGATACCCCCCCCGACTTTCGGCAAAAACCTTTAGCCGCGCCGCTTGCGCCTCGGAAATTACATTGGCGGCTACCGCTGCACGGATATCGTCAAGATGAAAATCAGCCATTCAGGCTCTCCACTATCATGTTGCCATTGGTAAATACGCATATTTCGGCGGCAATTTCCAGCGCGCGGCGGGCGATCTCTTCGGCGTTCCGGTCGGTATCCATCATTGCCCGTGCCGCCGCCAAGGCAAAATTACCGCCAGAGCCAACGGCGGCAATATCGTTTTCCGGCTCCAGTACATCGCCAGCTCCGGTGATGATAAACAGATCAGCCCCGTCGGTGACTATCAGCATCGCTTCAAGGTTTTTTAGGTATTTATCTGTGCGCCAATCCTTGGCCAGCTCAACACTGGCGCGCAGCAACTGCCCGGGTGATGCCTCAAGCTTGGCCTCCAGCCGCTCCAGCAGCGTAAATGCATCGGCAGTGGAGCCGGCAAAGCCGCAAATTACCTCATGGCCACCGGGGCTTATCCGCCGCACCTTGCGCGCCGAGCCTTTAATAACCGTATTTCCAAGGCTAACTTGCCCGTCACCGGCGATCACCACTCGGCCACCTTTGCGCACACCAATGATCGTGGTGCCGTGCCATCCCGGAAAACTGCTATCGCTCATTGGCTGCCTCTCGTTGCTCATGTCCGGATATAAGCGGCTTTGAGGGGGTTTGCCAGTGTCGGTTTTACGAATGCGCGGTTCTTTACCGCAAGGTATGCCTCTCCTTCCTGATCGAAGAGAGGCAGGGACACTTAGCTATGCGTCGCCGTACCCGTAGGTTTGGGTGACAAAATCAAGGTCTTTATCACCGCGCCCTGATAAATTGATCAGGATAGACTTGCCGGGGTGGTTTTTGGCCTCGCGCAGGGCAAAAGCCACTGCATGGGCGGATTCCAGCGCCGGAATAATCCCCTCATGGCGTGAAAGCGCATAAAAAGCATCAAGCGATTCCTGATCGTCAGCCGAGGTATATGTCACCCGCCCGGTGCCCTGCAAATAGGCATGCTCAGGGCCAACGCCGGGGTAATCCAGCCCTGAGGCGAGGGTGTTTACCGGTGCCGGATTGCCCGCTTCATCGAGCAGCACCTTGGTGGAAAAACCATGGATAGTGCCGTCTTCGCCATAGGTCAGCGTGGCGGCGTGGTCGCCAAGCTTGGAAGAGGTGCCCATCGGCTCAACCCCGTAAAGCGCGACACCTTCGTCATCCATAAAGCCGGAAAATAACCCCATGGCATTTGAGCCACCGCCCACACAGGCCGCGACGATATCGGGCAACTCGCCCACCATTTCAATGAATTGCTCACGAGATTCTATGCCGACGACCTTTTGAAAATCACGCACCATCATCGGGAACGGGTGCGGCCCGACCACCGAGCCAATGCCGAAAAGTGCATGATCCGCCTGCGCGATATAGCTGCCAAAGGCGCTGTCTACCGCCTCTTTCAGGGTTTTTGCACCCTCGCTGACCGGCACCACGGTGGCGCCCAAAAGCTTCATTCTGGTTACATTTGGTGCTTCCTTGGCCATATCGACTTCACCCATATGGATCTCGCACTCCATGCCAAAATACGCTGCTGCCGTGGCCAGTGCTACCCCGTGCTGGCCAGCGCCGGTTTCCGCTATCAGCTTGGTTTTTCCCATATATTTCGCCAGCAGCCCTTCGGCCATACAATGGTTGAGCTTATGGGCACCGGTGTGGTTTAGATCTTCTCGTTTGGCGTAGATTTGCGCGCCGCCTGCCATATTTGACAGGTTTTTCAGGTATGAAATCGGCGTTGGCCGCCCCTGAAAATGCTTGCGGATATAGCGCAGCTCGTTCATGAAGTCCGCCGATTTGCTTAGCTTGTCATAGGCGGCGCGAATTTCGGCAAAATGAGGCTCGAGCGGCGGCGGCAGTATCGAGCCGCCGTATTTGCCAAAAAAACCTTCGCGATCGGGGGTGGATTTTAAATATGGTTTCATAGCGCTTCCTGTCGGTTGGTTGATTTTGTGCAGTTTGCGTAAATCAGCTCACCCGTTCAAGTAAAATCCCGCATACCCTGTTTTTGGAGGGCCGGACCACCCGAGAAGGCCGGAAAAACAAGCACCACAGACACCCTTGCGGGATCAATCGACCCCGGACACCCCGCCATATTGTATGCCCGACAGCATCGCCATATCCTTTTTCCATGTCGTAAGGTCTTGTGCGCGTAGCTTGGACAATTGATCATGGCCACAGGCGCGCGCCATTACCTGCATCAAATGCACCGAGGCCGCAAAAAATGTGGCCAGCCGTTGTGCGCCAATCGCCACATCCAGCTGTGCGCGTAGCTCGGGCTTTTGGGTGGCGATGCCCACCGGGCAATTATTGGTGTCGCACATGCGCGCCGCCACACAGCCAATGGCCTGAAGTGCTGAATTTGACAGGGCAATGCCATCCGCGCCCATCGCCATCGCCTTGATGAAATCCTCGGGCATGCGCAAACCACCAGTGATGATCAACGTCACCTCGCGGCCTGACTTTTTGTCCAGATGTTTGCGGGCGCGCGCCAGTGCCGGAATGGTCGGCACGCTGATATGATCGCGAAACAGCAAGGGCGCGGCCCCCGTGCCACCCCCGCGACCATCCAGAATAATGTAATCAGCACCGGCCTCCAGCGCAAAGTCGATATCATCCTCGATGTGATTGGCCGACAGCTTGTAGCCGATGGGAATGCCGCCGGAGCGCTCGCGCACCTCGTCCGAGAACCGCCGGAATTCTTCCAGCGTTTTTGGGGCCGAAAATGTTGGCGGTGAAATCGCATCCTGCCCCACCAAAAGCCCACGGGTGCGGGCGATTTTTTCGGTCACTTTAGCGCCGGGCAAGTGGCCACCAGTGCCGGTTTTGGCCCCCTGACCACCCTTGAAATGAAACGCCTGCACCTGCTCGGCCAGCGCAATATCCCAGCCGAATTTGGCCGAGGCCAGCTCATAAAAATAGCGGCTGTTTGCCTTGCGCTCTTCCTCCAAGGCCCCGCCTTCGCCCGAGCAAATGCCGGTTCCCGCCAGCTCGGCGCCTTGTGCCAGCGCGATTTTTGCTTCCTCTGAAAGCGCCCCATAGCTCATATCAGACACAAACAACGGTATTTTCAAAACCAGAGGCCGCTTGGCGCGCGGGCCGATCACCAGCTCGGTGGCCACGGTTGCATCATCCATCAGCGGCCTGCGGGCAAACTGGGCTGGCAGTATCTGGATATCATCCCAATGGGGCAGATCCTTGCGCGGCACCCCCATTGCTGCCAGCTCGCCGTGATGCCCCACTTTGGTCAGCCCATCACGGGCGAGCAGGTGGATGCGCGCCACGGTTGGCTCTTCCGGCGTAGGCTCGGCTTTGGGGGTGCCGCCCGCAAGTTCCGGCACTTCCGATCCAACCTCGGCCTCGCCCAAGCGCGCATGGGTTCCGTCACAAAACGGCGCATTTGCGGTGGCTTTGCACTGGCAAAGGAATGCCGTTTCCGATTTTTCCGCCGTAAATGCTATGGGGGAAATTCCTGTTCCTCTATGCGAGCCATCACAAAAAGGTTGCGATTTTGATAGGCCACAGCTGCACCAATGATAGGTTTCGCCCGCCGTCAGCTCAGCTTTTACGGGGGCTTTGGCAGCAATGA
>JAKIUB010000003.1 GCA_021647745.1 Paracoccaceae bacterium
AATATATCGGGCAAATGAAGGCGATGATCCAGACATTGATCGACAAGGGCCACGCTTACGAGGCCGAGGGCCATGTGCTGTTTGACGTGAATTCTTATGGGGCTTATGGCAATCTGTCGGGCCGCAAGCTTGCCGATATGCGCGCTGGCGAGCGGGTGGCGGTGGCGGAATGCAAACGCGACCCTATGGATTTTGTGCTCTGGAAACCCTCGACCGGCGATCAACCGGGCTGGGAAAGCCCGTGGGGCTATGGACGCCCGGGCTGGCATATCGAGTGCTCGGCCATGAGCCTTGACCTGCTGGGCGAGAGCTTTGACATCCACGCCGGCGGCTTGGATTTGCAATTCCCGCACCATGAAAACGAGATCGCGCAGAGCTGCTGCGCCAACCCTACGGGGAAGTTTGCGAACTATTGGCTGCATAACGAAATGTTGCAAGTGGAGGGCAAGAAGATGTCCAAAAGCTTGGGGAATTTCTTTACGGTGAAGGACTTGTTGGACAAGGGTGTGCCGGGGGAGGTGATAAGGTTTGTGTTGCTGAGCACGCATTATCGTTCGCCGATGGACTGGACGGAGAAGAAGGTGAAGGAGGCGGAGGCGACACTCCGAGACTGGCTCGACCACTTAAAATCTTCGCATTTGCACTTCTCAGATCAGAACTGGCCAATTTATCTAAACGACAAAACTTATGAGGCCGATCCCGAGGTGATAAGTGCGCTATGTGATGATCTAAACACTCACGGTGCAATCACCAGAATGCACAAACTTGCTAAATCTAACGATATCGCTTCAATCAACGCTCTTCTTGGGTCAATGATCTTGCTAGGTTTTTTATCAAACAAAACCGATATAGATTTGCTTTCTTTTTCTGGGATCAGTTGGATTGGCGAATATCCGCATGACTTGGAAAGAACTATCCTGTCTCTCTTAGAAAGAAGACAAGAAGCGCGCAGACAGAAAGATTTTGCTCTTTCCGACAATATTCGCGATGGACTTATTGCCGCCGGAATAAATGTCACTGATTCACCGGACGGGCCAGAATGGAGTATCGGAGCAAATTTCGACCTTTCTAAACTTGAGGGCCTCCAATGACCACCCACATCACCCTCTACGACACCACCCTGCGGGACGGCCAACAAACCCAAGGCGTTGATTTCTCCGCCAAGGACAAAACCCGCATTGCCCTTGCCCTCGACGCCCTCGGCATCGACTATGTCGAGGGCGGCTGGCCCGGTGCCAACCCCACCGACTCCGAGTTTTTCGACAACGCCCCCAGCCTGCAATCCGCCACCTTCACCGCCTTTGGCATGACCAAGCGCGCCGGCCGCTCGGCGGCCAATGACGAGGTGCTGGCGGCGGTGGCCAACGCCAACACCCCCGCCATTTGCCTTGTTGGTAAAACCCATGATTTCCACGTCACCACCGCCCTTGGCATTGATCTGCCCGCCAATATCGAGAACATCACCCAGAGCATCGCCCACCTGCGCACGCTCAAACGCGAGGTGCTGTTTGACGCCGAGCATTTCTTTGACGGCTATAAGGCCAACCCCGATTACGCCCTCAAATGCTGCCTCAAAGCCTACAACGCCGGTGCCCGCTGGGTGGTGCTGTGTGATACAAATGGCGGTGCCCTGCCCGATGACATCAAGGCCGGTGTCAAAGCTCTCATCAAAGCCGGCGTGCCGGGGGATCATATCGGCATCCACACCCATAATGATACCGAGCACGCCGCCGCCAACTCCCTCGCAGCGGTGGATGCAGGCGCGCGGCAAATTCAAGGCACGCTCAATGGCCTTGGCGAGCGCTGCGGCAATGCCAACCTCGTCACCCTCATCCCCACCCTGCTGCTCAAGGAGCCATACGCCAGCCGCTATACCATCAACGTGCCGCAAAGCCGGCTCGCGGGGCTTACGAAACTCTCGCGCATGCTCGATGACATCCTCAACCGCGTGCCCAACCCGAGCGCCGCCTATGTTGGGGCCTCGGCCTTTACCCACAAGGCAGGGCTGCATGCCAGTGCCATCCTCAAAGACCCGACCACCTATGAGCACATCCCCCCCGAAACGGTCGGCAATGCCCGCCTTGTGCCGATGTCCAATCAGGCCGGGCAAAGCAACCTGCGCGCCCGGCTGCAAGATGCGGGAATAGAGGTTAGCAAAGGCGACCCGAAGCTGGGCGAGATACTCGACCGCGTAAAGGTGCGTGAGGATAATGGCTATGCTTATGATAGCGCGCAGGCCAGCTTTGAGTTGCTGGCCCGCGGGGTGCTGGGTAAGCTGCCGCAATTCTTTGAGGTCAAGCGCTACCGCGTTACCGTGGAGCGGCGCAAGAACAAGGCCAATAAGGTGGTCACACTTTCCGAGGCGGTTGTCGCCGTTAAGGTTGGCGGCGTAAAAAAGCTGTCGGTCTCTGACAGCCTTGATGTGCATGGCAAAGATAGCGGGCCGGTGAATGCCCTTGCAAAAGCGCTGGCCAAAGACCTCGGGCCATACCAAGCCATCATCGACGATATGCGGTTGGTGGATTTCAAGGTCCGCATCACCAATGGCGGCACAGAGGCGGTGACGCGGGTGCTGATTGATAGCGAAGATAGCGCTGGACAGCGCTGGTCCACCGTGGGGGTTTCGGCCAACATAGTCGATGCCTCCTTTCAGGCGCTGCTCGATGCCATCCGCTGGAAGCTGATCCGTGACGGGGTCACAAATGTCTGACGAATTAGCCGCCTTCATGGAGCTTTATTCCGACCTGCCCCGTGAAGGCCCCGGCACAGTCCACAGCCTGCTCAGCGTGCTGGAAATCGCCGACACCCCGCCACTGGGCCGCGTGCTTGACGCCGCCTGCGGCTCGGGGGCGGATAGCGAAACCATCATCCGCGCCCTGCCGGGGATGGAGATCATCGGCATAGACAAACAAGCGGCGTTTATAACCGCAGCAAAGACCCGCGCGCTGAAGGTTGAGTTTCAAGTCGGGGACATGCTCTGGCCCGAAGGCCGGTTTGATCTGATCTGGTGCGCGGGGGCGGTTTACTTCACCGGCATGGAAACGGCGCTTGAGGCATGGCGCAGCCACCTGACACCCGGCGGCAAGATCGCCTTTTCCGAGGTGGTCTGGCGCGGCAAACCAAGCCCCGAAGCCCAGGCCTTTTGGCAAGATGCCTACCCGCAGATGGACACCCAAAACGGCCTTGAAGCCCGCATCGAAGCCGCAGGTTTCAGGGTGCTTTCAGCCGAGTCGCTGGGCCGCGATGGTTGGCAGCCCTATTATAACGCTCTGCGCGCCAATGTCGAAAAGCTGCGTAACAAAAGCCGGATCATGGACGAGATGATTGCCGAAATCGAGGCGGAAATCGCTATTTATGACAAGTATTTTGGCGAATACGACTATGTCGTCTATCTGGCAGAGCCGACATGAGCCATGACACCTGCGAAAAGCTGGTAAAATCCGGCGACCCCGACCGCTATCGCAGCGCCAAAACTGCCCCCGAAAACAGCCGCAAAAGCCTGATGGCGCTCTATGCCTTCAACCTTGAAGTCGCCCGCACACCCTGGGCCAGCCCCGAGCCACTGGTCGCCCAAATGCGCCTGCAATGGTGGCGCGACGAAATCGCCAAAATCTATCAGGGCACCCGCGTTGACAGTCACGAGATCCTCCCCGCGCTGCGCGAGGTGATCTTTGACCACAACCTGCCGCAAAGCCTGTTTGCCCGTCTGATCGAGGCCCGCCACTTTGACATATACGCAGACCCCCACCCCTCACGCTCCGCCTTTGATACCTATATCGACGCCACCTCCGGCAGCCTGATGGAACTAGCCGCATGCAGTCTTGGGGCGGATGAAACCACCCTGCCCGCCATTCGGGATTTTGCCTATGGCAGCGGGGTGGCCAACCTGCTGCGCGCCAGTCACGAGCTTGTAGATCGCGGGCGCACGCCCCTGCCTGACGACGTGGAAAATATCATCAAAACCGCCAGAAAGCGAATAGCCAAGGCCCGCAAAAACCGTGCACACCTGCCCAAAGCCCTGCGCCCTGCCTTGCTCGCCGGCTGGCGCGCCAGCAGCACTTTGCGCATTGCAGCCCGCCATCCAGAGCATATTCTTCAGGGCCGGTTGGAGGAATCCCCCGCCCAAAAGGATTTCACCCTGCATTGGCGTACCCTGACAGGGTGGTGGTAGCTCTATTTCGCCTTTGGCCTGAAAATCCGGCTCAATACATAAATGCCGCGATCACCGAAACCAGCACACCCAGCCCCCAAAGACCGGTAGCGGCAACAAGATTAAGCACCACCAGCCCCGCATTGCGGCGCGTGCTGATGAAGGCTGACAAAAACAGCATCCCCGGTAGAAAAAACATCAGCCAAAACCCGAGCAGCACCGCAACCAGAACCCCGAACACCGTTGTTGCATTGGTCAGCGCGCCCAGCCCGAAGCTGACCGCCATCGTTACCAGCGCAGTCTTGCCCATGGACCAACGCGATTGCGCCTCGACCATCCGCGCAACAGGGCGAGGCAAAGCCACCGGCAGCGCCGAGCCGCAATTGGCGCATTGCGTGGCCAGCGGCGCGGCGGGCGTGTTGCAGTAAAGGCAGGTTTTCTGCCCCGGATCAGGCGTCGATGTTGGCATATTGGGTTCCGGCTGCCCCATTATCTTTGTCCCAGTCGCGCTTCACCCCGAGGCGCAGCAAAATGGGCGAAGCAACAAATACCGAAGAATATGTGCCAACCAGCACGCCCCATATCATGGCAAAAGTAAAGCCGCGGATCACATCTCCGCCCAGCACATAAAGCGCACCTAGCGCCAATAGCGTGGTGACAGAGGTCATGACCGTGCGCGAAAGCGTCTCGTTAATCGACAGGTTCAGCACATCCTTCAGGGGCTTGGCCTTAAAACGGCGCAGGTTTTCACGCACCCGGTCAAACACCACCACCGTATCGTTGAGCGAATAGCCGACAATCGTCAGAATCGCAGCAATAATAGACAGGTTGAACTCGATCTGAAGCACCGCAAATACCCCGATCGTCAGGATCACATCATGCACCAGCGCCGCCACCGCCCCGAGCGAAAACTGCCACTCGAAACGCAGCCAGATATAAAACAGCACCGCCAGCACCGCCAGCACCACCGCCTCTATCCCCGCGACCACCAGCTCTCCCGACACCTTGGCCCCCACGGAGTCGGTCTGCAAATAGATGATACCGTCGATCTCGCTATTCAGTGCGGATTTCACTTCGGCGATCAGGTCATTCTGGATCTCGGGGTTGTCCGAGGCCTGCTCGATACGGATCATCACCGAATTGCGCTCGGTGTCCGTCAGCTCCGCGCCAGGGTCCACCACCGCGGTTACCGAAAAATCACCAAGCTCCAGCCCGCGCAGCACCGCGCGATACTCCGATACCTCGACCGGTGCCGGTGTCGCCGTGCGGATCACCGAGCCGCCGCGAAAATCAATGCCATAATTCAAACCAAAGACAAAGAAAGCCACCATGGACAAAACCGCCAGCAGCGCCGATAGCCCGGCTGTCAGCTTGGTCAACGTAAAAAAGTTGATCTTGGTTTCACTAGGAACAAGTTTAAGACGCATCTTTCAGCCCTCACACATTTATGGTTTTGGGTTTACGGGCCTTGAGCCAGATCACCAACAAAATCCGTGTTATCCAGATGGCGGAAAACACCGATGTGATGATCCCCAACCCGAGGGTCACCGAAAAACCGCGCACCGGACCCGACCCCATGATGAACAGGATTACCGCCGCGATCATCGTGGTTACATTGGCATCGACAATCGCCGATGTCGCTTTCTCATAGCCAAGTTCTATCGCCCGCGCCGGCCCTTTAGCCCGCTTCAGCTCTTCGCGTATTCGCTCAAAAACAAGCACGTTGGCATCCACCGCCATGCCTAGCGTCAGCACAATTCCGGCAATGCCGGGCAGGGTCAGCGTTGCGCCGATCACGCTTAGCAACGCAAACAGCATAACCACATTGAGCACCAGCGCGACATTGGCAAACACCCCGAACAGGCCGTAAGACAACACCATAAACACCATCACCCCGGCAAAAGCCACAACCGCGGCAACCTTACCCGCAGCAATACTATCCGCCCCCAGCTCCGGCCCGATTGTGCGCCGCTCCAGCACCTCGATGCCCGCCGGCAGCGCCCCCGCCCGCAGCAAAATCGCCAGCTCGGTGCTTTCCTCGATGCTAAAACGCCCGGTAATGATCCCCGATCCACCGAGGATAGGGCTGATAATTCGTGGTGCCGAAATAACCTCGCCATCCAGCACAATCGCAAACAGCTCGTTTACATTGGCCGCGGTGTGTGCCCCGAACAGCCGCGCACCTGTCGGATTAAAGCGAAAGCTCACCGCCGGGCTGCCATTTTGGTCAAAGGCGGTCTGGGCGTCCACCAAAAGCTCGCCGCCCACCACCGGCGCCCGCTTGAGTATATAATATCCATCACCTTCATCGACCGAAGGCACAATGATATTGCCCAGCCCCGGCGGGGTATCTGGCCCGGCGACCTGGTTGACCACCTCGTTAAAGGTCAGCTTGGCGGTCCGCCCGATCAGGCTAAGCAGCTCCTCGGCGGAGCCAATGCCCGGCACCTGAATAAGAATTCGGTCAGCCCCTTGCCGCTGGATAGTCGGCTCGCGGGTGCCGGCTTCATCCACACGGCGGCGGATGATTTCAAGGGATTGCAAAATCGTCCGGTCATCGGTGGCAATCATTTCTGCCTCGGAGAGCGTGATGACAATCTCGTCGCCTTCAGCCGCGATCTCGAAATCCCGCGCGCCGGCACCAGAGAGCGTAACCACAGGTCGGGTAAGAGTATTGACCGCTATGAGCGCAGCATCCATCGCTTCGGCATTACCGATACGCACCCGTAATTCGTTGATATCCCCATCCTGCCGGCGCACGGTGCCGACCTCGTCGCGAGCTTCGCGCAATACATCACGCACCGCTGGCCACATTGCATCCAGCCGGTCCTGATAGACATCCGCTACCTTTACCTCGACCAGAACATGGGCACCACCGCGCAGATCCAGCCCGAGATTAACCAGCCGGTTGGGCAGATAATCCGGCCACGCCGCACGTGCAGCCAGCAATTCCGGGGTCTCGGGCGCGCCGGCATCAAGCGCTTCCACCGCGTCATTATGCTTTTCGACCGTGCCATAAAAACCGTTGGGCAGGGCAAAGACCAGCCCCGCAAGGCAGATCAGCAAAATCAGGGTTTTTTTCCACATCGGAAAATGCAGCATTTCGGGTGTCCTTGAAAAAACGCCCCACATAAGCGGGGCGCGTGAAAAACTAGTCGCTAGGCTCGGTCTTGTTCATCACTGCCGAGATTGTATGGCGCAACACCCGGATCTTCACCCCGTCGGCGATCTCCACTTCCAGCTCTGTGCCATCGTCCTTGACCTTGGAAACCTTGCCGATGATGCCGCCTTGAGTGACCACCTGATCGCCGCGCCGTAGCGTCTCGACCATGGATTTATGCTGCTTTACCTTTTTTTGCTGTGGCCGGATCATCAGGAAATACATAATCCCGAAAATCAGAACGATGGGTAATAGCCCGCCCAGACCACCGGACAGGCCACCGCCACCAACATCTTGCGCATATGCTGCGGATACAAACATTTCTTACCCCTTTTTAGCCTCGGCGACACAGCGCCCGAAAATCAACAGACGGAACCTAAGCGCCGCCACACAAATTGGCAAGGCAATCCCGCACTCAACTGCCGTTTTTCAGTCGTCGGTTACGGATAACCTTAGCGATGAGCAAAACCGCCGGTGTCGCATGCATCAACAGGTCGAAAATATCCACCGGTTTTCCCAGCGTGCCATTTCCCAGCATCTCCAGCTTGGCAAAAAGATGAGGTGATTCGACAAAAAACGGAATATATGGCGCCAACCCGAGAAAAATCGTCATCACGATCAGCGTGTGCATCGGCAGCAGGTCCAGCAATTTATTGAAAAGCTTCATCAGAAAAGTCCCTTCACATGGGTGGTTGCGTGAGCACTTCGTTGGTTTCACACAAACATTCAAGGGGGGTTGGTAAAATAAACCGCGATATTTTCTAATCGAGACAATATGACCACGGCTCTCCGCTCCGCTTGCGCCCTATTTAACGAGGTTTTTATCTCGGCTCATTCAAAAACGGCGCGGCAAGGCCAATAAGCGCGCCAGACCCAAAGCTCAGACCTTGCCCACCCCGTCCAGAAACAGGTCCGCAACCAGCTTGGCATAAGCGCGGCGCTGGTTTTCGTCATCACTACGGCTCCACATGAAGTACCAGTTTGTCATGCCAAAAAGAGACATGGTTGCGGCATGCAGCTTTTCATCTTCCAGCGCAGGCACCACGGCCGAGATAGCCGCAGATACCTTGCCAATCAACCGGCGCTGGATGCCGATAATCCTGGCCTGTTGCCCGGGGTTCAGCACATCACGGCTATTGCTCAGTATCCGGTGCAGATCATCAGCACCGGCATAGGCCAGCAAAATCTCCAGCACCACAGCGCGCAAATAGTCGCGCGGCGGCAGGGGCTTTACCCCCTCCACAACTGCATTCAGCCCTTCGAGATGGCACTCCAGAATATCGAAAAGCAGCTCCGCCTTGCCGGCATAATAGTGATATATCAACGCCTTGGATATACCGCAGGCCTTTGCAATCGTGCTCATTGACGCACGATCCACCCCTTGCGCAGCAAATATCCGTGCCGCCGCCATGCGGATGCCCACCCGCTTTTCATCATGGTCTTTGGCTATGGTTCGCGCCATATTTACTCCTTGGGGCGGTTATCCACCACCCGCACCGCTTTGCCCTTTGAGCGCGCCACGGCGCCCGGTTCAAGCACATCTACCAGAGCCGAAACCCCGACGATAGACTTGATTTTCTTGCCCAGCAATCTTGCAGATGCCGCGCGCGCATCATCATTGGCGGCTGCCGGTATGGCCTCTACATGCACCACCATTTCATCCATCCGCCCGTCGCGCCTCAGCTCGATCTGAAAATGCGGCGATAACGCCTCCACCGCCATAATCTGCTCTTCGATCTGGGTCGGAAACACATTTACACCGCGCAGAATAATCATATCATCCGTGCGCCCGGTAATCTTTTCCATCCGCCGCATGCTCCGCGCCGTGCCGGGCAAAAGGCGCGTGAGATCACGGGTGCGGTAGCGAATAATCGGAAAGCCCTCCTTAGTCAGGGTGGTAAAGACCAGCTCGCCTTGCTCCCCGTCAGCCACCACTTCGCCGGTATCCGGATTGATGATCTCGGGAAAAAAATGATCCTCCCAAATATGCAGCCCGTCCTTGGTCTCGACACATTCATTGGCCACCCCCGGTCCCATCACCTCGCTCAGCCCGTAGATATCGACCGCGTGCATATCAAAAGCCTCCTCGACCTCGGTGCGCAATGCGTTTGTCCAGGGTTCCGCACCAAAAATACCCACCTGAAGCGGGCTTTCGCGCGGGTCGCGACCCTGCGCGCGATATTCATCCAGAATTGAGAGCATATAAGACGGCGTAACCATGATCGTGCTCGCCCCGAATTCCTCGATCAGGCGCACCTGCCGGGGCGTCATGCCACCCGATACCGGCACCACCGTGCAGCCCAGCCGCTCGGCCCCGTAATGCGCCCCAAGCCCACCGGTAAACAAGCCGTAGCCATAGGCAATATGCACCACATCACCAGCGCGCGTGCCGCTGGCGCGCATCGAGCGGGCGACCACATCTGCCCATGTCGAAATATCGTTTTTGGTATACCCCACCACCGTCGGCTGGCCCGTAGTGCCGGAGGAGGCATGCACCCGCGCAATCTGCTCGCGCGGCACCGCAAACATGCCAAAAGGGTAGTTATCGCGCAGATCCTGCTTGACGGTAAAGGGAAACCTCGCCAGATCTGCCAAACTGCGCAGATCATCAGGATGCACGCCGGCAGCATCAAATTTTTTCTTGTAAAACAGCACGTTGTCATAGGCGTGGCGCAGCGACCAGCGCATCCGCTCAAGCTGCAACGCCTGAATTTCATCCAGCGAGGCAATCTCGATCGGCTCCAGATCGCCGCGTTTCGGTGTTAAATCCTTCATCGCGCGCTCTCCTCGAAATGTTGGCCACGGATCACCCTTGAGCCGCCACGAAACTCGGCGATCAGCTCGCCCTTCTGGTTGGTAACGCTCACATCATAAACCCCCGAGCGGCCAAAGCGCGCGCGCTCGACCGCATGGGCGCTGAGAGTGTCGCCCGCAAAGCCCGGCGCGATATAGGACATCGAATTATGCTGCGCCACCGCCACCTGATTATGGCTGTTACAGGCCAGCGCAAAGGCACTATCCGCCAAGGCAAAGCTGACCCCGCCGTGGCAGGTTTTGTGGCCATTGCAATGATGCGGCTCCAAGCGCATAGACACAACCGCCTCACCCGGCGCAATATACTCACACACCATGCCAAACCAGCGCGAGGCGGCATCCGCCCCCCACATCACATCGCGCACCCGCTCGGCGCGTTCTTGTGCAGATATTCCGGTCATTGCCGACCTCCCCGTTTTTTCCCACTTTACATAAGCTGACCATACGGTCAATAGTAACCCCGAAAAGGGGGCCGCCCGTGAGCGTCGTCAAAACCGAATTTAGCGGAGGCATTTTATATGTCACCATTGATAACCCGCCGGTAAATGCCACCTCGCGCGCGGTGCGCATTGGGCTTTTGGCTGCGGTGGAGCAAGGACGCGATGCCCGCGCGGTGTTGCTATCCTGTGCGGGGCGCACATTTATCGCCGGTGGCGATATGGGCGAGTTTGACAGCCCCGCCCAAGCACCAGACCTGCCCGATGTGGTTGCCGCAATCGAGCATAGCCCCGCCCCGTGGGTTGCATTGCTTCACGGCACTGTGCTTGGCGGGGGCCTCGAGATCGCGCTTGGTTGCGCCCATAGAATCGCCACGCCAGATACCCGTTTTGGCCTGCCCGAGGTCAATATCGGGCTGATCCCGGGCGCTGGCGGCACCCAGCGCCTGCCGCGCCTTGTCGGCTTTGATCTGGCGGTTGAAATGGCCACCACCGGGCGGATGGTGGATGCCAAAACCATGCTCACAGCCGGCGGGATAGACCGGATAGCGGATGACCTGCAAGCCACCGCCACCGCCCTCATCCAAAACCTGCCAAAGCGCCCCAGCCCGATCAGCGCCCGCCCGCGCCCCGAGGCCAGCACAAAGACCATTGCCCGCACCTCCGTCAAATTCACCAGAGGAGCCAAGGCCCCGATGCACAATCTCGAGGCCCTGATCTGGTCCACAAAAACCGACTTCACCGAGGGCCAGCCCCGTGAGCGCGCCCTGCACCTGAAGCTGCGCCAATCGGCCGAATCCCGCGCCCTGCGCCATGCCTTTTTTAGTGAGCGCGCCGCCGCCCGTCCAGCCATCCTCAAAGGAGCAACCGGCAGGGAAACAACCCAAATCGCCATCATCGGCGGCGGGCTGATGGGGGCGGGCATTGCCACCGCCGCGCTGCTGGCAGGCTATAAAATCCATTTGCTGGAAACCAGCGATGAGGCGGCAAGGGCCGGTATTTCCCGCATCCACACCCTGCTTGACGGGGCGGAGAAACGCGGCAAGATCAGCGCCGGGCGGCGCGCTGACCTCCGCCTCTCCAGCTCCGCCGATTATGCCGATGCCGCAAGCGCGGATCTGGCCATCGAGGCGGTGTTCGAGGATCTGGATGTAAAGCAACAGGTGTTCCGGCGGCTGGCCAAACAGATGCGCCCCGATGCGCTGCTGGCCAGCAACACCTCCTATCTTGACCCCCACGATATTTTTATGGGCATCAAAAACCCCGGGCGCTGTCTTGGCCTGCATTTCTTCTCTCCCGCCCATATCATGAAGCTGGTCGAGGTCATCGCGCTGGATGAAACCTCCCCCGAGACCCTCGCCACCGGCTTCACCCTTGTCAAACGGCTGAAGAAATCCCCGGTCCTGTCGGGGGTTTGTGATGGTTTTATCGGCAACCGCATGCTGGCCGCCTATCGCCGCGCCGCTGATTACCTGCTGGCCGATGGTGCGTTGCCCGCTGAAATAGACACCGCCATGCGCCGCTTTGGCATGCCGATGGGACCTTATGAGTTGCAAGACCTTACCGGATTGCAAATTGCCTATGCCAGCCGGCAGCGGCAGGCGGGCAGCCGCCCCGCCAGCGAGCGCTACATCCCCTTTGGCGACCAGCTGGTGGAAATGGGCCGCACCGGCCAGCGGGCGGGCAAAGGCTGGTATCGCTATTATGAAGGCAACCGCACACCCTTGGAAGACCCGGAGGTGAGCGCCTTGATCCTCGCCGGGGCGGATAACCGTTTTCAGTTCTCGCCAGACCAGATCATCGAGCGCCTGCTGGCCGCGATGATCAACGAAGGGGCGCGCATACTGGAAGAAGGCATCGCCGCCAGTGCTGGCGATATCGACGTGGTGCAGATGCTCGGCTACGGCTTTCCGCGCTGGCGCGGCGGCCCGATGCATTACGGCGATACATTGGAGCACCTGCCCGAAATGATGCGGGCCCTTGCCGCACAAAGCCCCGGCTCGTGGCAGCTCGCCAAAAAGTTCAAAGGATAAATCATGCAGCAAATTCATAGCTTCGCCTCTGGCCACTGGATCGCCCCCGATGCCATCGCCCGCCCGATTTACAGCGCCGTCACCAGCGCGCAGATTGCTCAGGCAGGCAATGCGCTAAACACCCCCGCCATGCTGGATTTTGCCCGAAACACCGGCGGCCCCGCCCTGCGCGCGCTGACCTTTCACGACCGCGCACGGCGGCTAAAAGCGCTGGCGCTGCACCTGAAAGCCCATAAAAAACCGCTTTACGCCCTCAGCCATACCACCGGCGCCACCCATGCCGACAGCCAGATAGATATTGACGGCGGCATCACCACCATGCTGGTTTTTGCCTCCAAGGGGCGGCGGGAGTTACCCGATGCACAAGTGTATCTTGATGGAAATATTGAGCAGCTTTCTCGAAATGGCAGCTTTATGGGCCAGCATATCTGCACGCCGCTTCTGGGGGCGGCAGTGCATATCAACGCTTATAATTTTCCGGTCTGGGGCATGCTCGAAAAGCTCGCCCCGACCCTGCTGGCCGGTGTACCCGCCATTATCAAGCCCGCAACCTCCACCGTGCATGTCGCCGAAGCCGCCTTTCGGATCATGGTCGAAAGCGGGATATTCCCCGAAGGGGCGATGCAGTTTATAGCCGGCAGCTCGGGCGATCTACTTGGCCACCTCGGCGCACAAGATACGGTGGCCTTTACCGGCTCGGCCGATACCGCCCTGATGCTGCGCGCCGCGCCAAACCTGCTGAAAAACGCGGTGCGCTTTACCGCCGAGCAAGACAGCCTGAATGCTTCTATCCTTGGTCCTGACGCCACCGAAGGCACCCCCGAGTTTGATCTGTTTATCACCGAGGCCCACCGCGAGATCACTACCAAAGCAGGCCAAAAATGCACTGCAATTCGCCGGATACTGGCACCCGAAGCGCTTGTGGCTCCGGTGATAGAGGCACTCACCGCCAAGCTTGAAAAAACCGTTATCGGTGATCCGGCCGCGCCAGAGACCACCATGGGCGCGCTGGTTTCAGAGGCCCGGCGCGCGGATGTGCTCGCCCGTATAAAAGAAATCGCCAAAGAGGCCACACGGGTATTTGGCGATGACACCCCGCCGATGGAAAAAGGCGCATTTATGGCCCCGCAGCTCTTTCATTGCACCGCCCCCGATAGCGCGCGCGCGGTTCACGAAGTCGAGGCCTTTGGCCCGGTTTCCACCATTATGCCTTACCGCGACCTGCCCCATGCGGCAGCGCTGGCCAATCGCGGCGGCGGCTCGCTGGTAGCTTCTGTTATTACCCATGATCCGGCGGTTGCCAGCCAGCTTGCCATGGATATCGCTGCCCACCATGGCCGGCTCTATTTCAATGATCGCGATTCGATGGCCGAATCCACCGGCCACGGCGCTCCGCTGCCCCACTTGGTGCATGGCGGGCCGGGGCGTGCAGGCGGCGGCGAGGAAATGGGCGGCATTCGCGGGGTGATGCACTATATGCAGCGCACCGCAGTGCAAGGCTCGCCGCGCCTGCTTTCGGCCATAGGCCAGACATGGCTGCCCGGCGCACCGGTGACCGAGGCCAAAAAACACCCCTTTCGCCACCATTTCGAAGATCTGACGCTTGGCGAAAGCCTGTTAACAGATGCCCGCAAGATTTCGCTGGAGGATATCGAGCATTTTGCCCGCTTCACCGGTGATACGTTTTATGCCCATATGGACGAGGAGGCCGCCAAGGCCAATCCGTTTTTCCCCGGTCGTGTTGCCCATGGCTATCTGCTACTTTCCTTTGCCGCCGGGCTTTTTGTCGAGCCGGACCCTGGCCCGGTGCTGGCCAATACCGGCCTTGAGCGCCTGAGCTTCCAACAACCCGTCAGCCCCGGTGACAGCCTGCGCGCGCGCCTGACCGTCATGCGCAAAACCAAGCGCAATGATGACTATGGAGAGGTGCGCTGGCATGTGGAGCTAAGCAATCAACGGGGTGAAACCGTTGCCACCTACGAGCTGCTGACCATGGTGGCACGGCTGCCCGCGCACGCCTAGGGTGGCTCAGAGCGCTCCGATATAGCGCGGCCCGATGGCCTCTCTTTGACCCTCACGCACCGCTATTTCTGCGGCTTTGGCCAGTGGTTTCCGGCCCTCGAAATCAGCGACCTTAAGCGGCGCATGAAACGTAACCCGCACCCGCCCGCCAACCGACAGGCCAAGGATCATCAGGGCATGGGGGCCAAAATACATATCGCCCCACCAGCCATAAAACCGTGTATCGCGCCCCTTTGGCGGAAAATAACTGACCGTAACCGGCTGCACCCAGACCAGATCGCGCAGGCTATCGGACTGAAACACCCCGAACAGGGTCGACTTGAAGGGCAGCACCCGCAACCCGTCCGTGCTGGTCCCCTCGGGAAAAAAGCACAGCTTGTCGCCCGCCGCGATGCGCTCGGCGAGCTGGGCTTGCTGGTGCTTGGCAGCACTGGGTCGACGCTCGATAAACACGGTGCCGGTGACCCGCGCCATCCAGCCGATCACCGGCCAGCTCGCCACCTCGGCCTTGGAAACAAAATGGATATGCGCCGCCGAATGCAGCACAAAAATATCCAGCCATGACGAGTGATTGGCCACGATCGCGCCACCATGAGCCATCTCGCGACCCACGATTTCCAGCCGCAGCCCCGAAAGGCCATGGCCGACCCGCCCCCAGAGCCGCGCCAAAGCGCCGCTCACCCGCTTGCCACCGGTGGCCTTTTCCACCAGTCGCACCAAAAGAAAAAGCACCACCAACACAACAAATGCGATCACAATAACCGGCAGCCGCACCATAAGCCGCAGCCCGCCGATCAGCCCCGGCTTCGGTAGGGGGCCGGGTTTTACCTCTGTCCAGCCCATGGCTCAGCCTCGCTTTTTTGAATAGAATTCACGGTATTTTTGCACCATCCGGCCAGTATCCATCAACAGGCAGACATCTATCGTATTAAAGCGCTTGTCAATAAATGCGCCATCTCCGACAAACCCGCCGAGGCGCAAATAGGCTTTGATCAGCGAAGGAATCTGGCGCAGCGCGGCGCGGCTGTCAAGCTGGTCGGCGGCGATCATATCCATCTGCTGATAGACCTTTGAGCGCACCCGCAGATCTTCAGGCGCCAAAAAGCTGTGATGCAGATACGAAAGCGCCCCGGACAAGGCCTGCGGGTCTGTGCCGTGAAATGACGCCACACCAAACAAAACCTCGATCTCGTGCTGGCTGACATAGGCGCCCAGCCCCTCCCACAGCAGATGTATACCAACCCCGCTACGGTATTCACGCGCCACACAGGAGCGGCCAAGCTCAAGCGCGCGATGGCTTTCGAGCTTGCCAAGGTCATACTCTGTCGCGCCATAAAACCCGATACCGGCGGCGGCCATATCGCTGCGCATCACGCGATAAACCCCGACAACCCGGTCCACAACCCTGTCAATCAACAGCAGGTGGTCAAAATAGGGATCATACGCATCGCGCTCCAGCCCGAGCGCAGCAGACTCCGCATCGGTTGTCGCCCCCATTTCCTTGACAAACACCTGATAGCGCAGCCGCTGGGCCGCCATTATTTCGCCTTCATCGCGGGCGAGGCGTACTTCAAACTGGCTGCTATCCATCAAGGTTTTCCGCGATAAGGTATTTTGGGTATCTACAAACATACCTTACCCGCTTCAAGCTTTCTTTAGATTTTATTAACCCTGATGAATTAAAATCCAGGTCAAGCGCCACTTCACTTCCGTTAATAACCACTTTACCGACATGCTCGAAATTAACCGTAATCCCCGCCCCGATACCCCATTTCGGCATAGAGGGGTGGCGCACGCGCACACCCGGTGCCAATATAGAATTCATCCTACCCTCCTCTTACAGGCCAGAAAATGAAAGATACCCTCACCGAACTGATAAGCGCCCGCATCTGTCATGATCTCATAAGCCCTGTCGGTGCCATCGGCAACGGGCTGGAGCTGATGCGCGAGCTGGGCGGCCCCTCGCCCGAGCTGGAGCTGGTTAGCCAATCCACCGATAGCGCTCTGGCCAAGCTGACCTTCTTTCGCATCGCCTTTGGCAGCGCCACCCCCACCCTGATCGGCGGGCCGGAAGCACAGCGCACGGCGGCGGCTATGTTTGCCAGCGGTCGGCTTTCCCTTCGCTTTAGCGAGCCGTGGGGCGACCGGGAACGCCAGCTGGTCAAGCTCTTTTATCTGCTTTTGCTCTGCATGGAAACCAGCCTGCCGCGCGGTGGGGAGATATCGTGTAGCCCTACGGTCTCGGGCTGGGATATGCAGATCAGCGGCATGCCGGTAGAGGCTCAAAGCCCCCTTTGGCACCCCTTGCTTAAGGGTGGCCCCGCCCCGGAACCAACCGCCAAAACCCTGCATTTTATACTGGCACAGCAATGCCTTGCTGCACAATCCATCACCCTGCGTCTTGAAAAGGCCGAGCAAAGCCTGCGCCTGACATTCTAGGAAGGGGTTTCTTCGTTTTCTTCGCCCTCTTCCTCGATGGCGTATTTTTGGAAAACCCCCATCTGGGAAAAGATAAAACCAAAGGTCGCAACAGGCAGAAAAAATGTTTTGAAATTCACCCAGATATCCGTATCCATATTGCGCCAGACCAGCTCGTTGATGACCGCCAGCGCCAGAAAAAACAGTGCAAACCGTTTGGTGAATATCATCCAGCCCTCATCCTGCAAGGGCATCATTTCGCCCATCAGATAGCGCAAATAGCTCTGCCCGCGCAGCAAGCCAAAGCCAAGCATGCCGCCAAAAGCAGCATAAAGGATGGTCGGTTTCATCTTGATAAAGGTGGCATCTTGCAGCCACAGGGTCAGCCCGCCAAATATAATAACGATCACCGCCGTGATCACCGCCATTTTCGGCAGCTTGCGTGTGGTAAACCAAGACCAGCCCAGCGCCGCCAGCGTCACCGGAATAAACACCCCGGTCGCAAAGATAACCTGCGCCAGCTGGCGCTCCTCGTCCGAAGCTCCCTCAGGGAAGGGCGCCCAGCGATAGGCAAGAAAAAAGATAACAATCGGACCCATTTCGAGCACGAGTTTCAGAATCGGGTTTTGCTTTTTTTGTTCCATGGCTCTCCCTTAAACGCTTCGTCAGCCAAATTCCACCACAACCGCGCCCAGCGCAATAATCGCCATCAAGACCCCGCGCACCGGCCCGACGGTTTCACGCAGAAAAAACCAGCCGATCAGCGCCGCAAACACGGTAGAGGTCTCGCGCAGCACCGCCGCCTCTCCGACCTTGTCGAGCCTCGTGGCCAGCATGACAGAGCCAAAGCTGACAATCCCGATCATTCCGCCAATAGCACCGCGCAGCATCAGGGGGGTCAGGGCGGGTTTTATTTCCATACGCTGATAAAACCCTATGGAAATAAACGGAAAAACCAATCCGTCAATAAAGAAAAACCACGCCAGAAAGGTCAGCGGATCAGCGGTAGCACGAATGCCGTAAGCATCATAAGTGGTGTAGAGCGCCACAAAAAGCCCGGTAATAAAGGCCAACCCGAGCGCCTGCCAGAGCTGGCGGCGGTCTACCGTTGTGCGGCGCAAATTATACCCCGCAAGGCCAAAAATAGCCCCCGCCAGCAGCAACACCCCCAGCCATTGTACCAGCGAAAACTGCTCGCCAAAGACATAACCGGCAGCGATCACCGTCACCACCGGTCCCGTGCCGCGCACCACGGGATAGACTACCGTATAAGCCCCCCGCGCATAAGCCATGGCCTGAAACAGCTTATAACCAAGATGGATAACGATAACGCCGCCAAAAATAGGCCACATATGCGGTTCGGGCCAAGGTACAACAAATAGCGCAAACGGCGCGGCCATCGCCGCATATGAAAAATCCATCGCACCGCGCATCAACCACGGGTCAAACCGGCCCTTTTGCAACGCCCCAAATATGGCATGTGAAAGTGCCGCCAACAGCGCCAACCCGACCGCAAGCCAGCTACCGGCCTCGGTGCCCTCCAGCCCGACCAGCCATGCGCTCACTCAACCCCCGCAAGCGCATTGGCAAACTCGACCGGGTCAAACGGCGAAAGGTCATCTATAGCTTCCCCCACTCCGATCGCATGGATCGGCAAGCCGAACCTATCCGCCAGAGCCACCAGCACCCCGCCCTTGGCGGTGCCGTCAAGCTTGGTCATCACCAGCCCGCTGACATCGGCTATTTTAGTAAATACCTCCACTTGGTTAAGCGCATTCTGGCCGGTCGTGGCATCCAGCACCAACAAGGTATTATGCGGCGCTTCAGGGTCTTTTTTGCGAATAACCCGCACGATTTTAGCCAGCTCTTCCATCAGGTCAGCCCGATTTTGCAGCCGCCCCGCAGTGTCGATCAGCAGCATGTCCGCCCCGCTCTCCTCGGCCTTGCCCATGGCCTCAAAGGCCAATGACGCCGGGTCAGAGCCTTCAGGCGCGGTCAACACCGGCACCCCCGCGCGCTCGCCCCACACCTGCAATTGCTCCACCGCCGCGGCCCGAAAAGTATCCCCCGCCGCGATCACCACCGACTTGCCCGCGCCCTTGAGCTGGCTGGCCAGCTTGCCAATTGTGGTGGTTTTTCCAGAGCCGTTAACCCCGACCACCAGCACCACCTGCGGGCGTTTTTTATAGATCGGCAGCGGCCGCGCCACCGGCTCGAGTATCGCCGCGCATTCCGCCGCCAATAGCCGCTTGATCTCGGCTGCCCCGAGCTTCTTGCCAAAGCGTCCCTCAGCCATATTGGCCGATACCTTCAGCGCTGTTTCCACGCCCATATCCGCCGAAATCAGCAGCTCTTCGAGGCTTTCGAGCATCGCGTCATCCAGCACCCGCTTAGGTCCGTCAGCGCCAAGCACCCGCGCAATCAGCCCCGGCTTTGGCGCTTCGGGTTCCACCAGTGCCTGCACCCCATCCTCGATTTTCGCCGAAGATTTCGTCAGCCGCTTCTTAAGTTTAGAGAAAAAAGACATAAGAACTCCTATCCGCCTATCCTTAATATGCCCGCGTCGCCATGAAAAGCACACAACTTCTTTTCTGCTCAAATACTCTGGGAGAATTGGCGCAGCCAAGGGGGCAAAGCCCCAATATTTCCTCCGGCAAAGCCCCTATACCCTATCGGGAAAATACCGCAACATCGTTAATATCGGATTCGGCGCCGCCTGCCCCAAGCCACAAATAGAAGTCTCCACCATCGCCTCGCACAGCTCCTCCAGCAAGCCTTTATCCCAGTCGCGCTCCATCAGCTTCACGGCTTTTTCACAACCCACCCGGCACGGGGTACATTGCCCGCAGCTTTCATCGGCAAAAAACCGTAGCATGTTAAGCGCCGCCGCCCGCAGATCATCCTTGTCCGACAGCACCACCACCGCCGCCGAGCCGATAAAACTGCCATACTCCTGCAAAGTATCAAAATCGAGCGGCACCTCGTCAAGCCGCGCCGGCAATATCCCCGAAGAAGGGCCACCGGGCTGATAGGCTACAAATTCATGCCCGTCCGCCATACCGCCACACGCGTCGATAATATCGACAATCGTCGACCCTGCCGGCAAAAGCTGCACCCCCGGAAACCGCACCCGGCCGGAAACCGAATAGTTCCGCAGCCCGACCCTGCCGTTTTTCTTATGACTTGAAAATATTTCCGGCCCGCCACGGCATATTTTGCTGACCCAGTGCAGGGTTTCCACATTATGCACCAATGTTGGCTGCCCGAATATCCCCGCCTGTGCCACATAGGGCGGGCGCAGGCGAGGTAGCCCGCGCTTGCCTTCGATGCTTTCGATCATCGCGCTTTCCTCGCCACAAATATACGCCCCCGCCCCGCGCCGCAGCTCGACAAAACCAGCTTCGAGCAGCCCTGCCCTTTCCAGCTCGGCCAGCTCGGCCAGCAATATTTCCCTGATCTCGGGGTATTCATCGCGCAAATAGATATAAACCCTTTCCGCCTCCACCGCCCAAGCGGCAATCAGCATGCCCTCAAGCATGGCGTGGGGGTCGCGCTCCAGTGTGTAGCGGTCTTTAAATGTGCCCGGCTCGCCCTCGTCGGCATTGACAGCCATCAACCGTGGCCCGGCCTCGGCCCGCACAAAGCTCCACTTTTTTCCTGCCGGAAAGCCTGCCCCCCCCATGCCGCGCAGCCCCGACCGGTTGATCATTTCCTCAACCTCGCCGGAGGTTTTCTCGCCGCCACGCAAGGTTTCCAACACGCGGTAGCCACCATCATCGCGATAGGTTTCATAACCCTCGTAATCAGGGAGCATCAGCGGTAACGCGCGATTTTCGATCGCGTCTTTTACCCGCACCACCGTGGCCGAAACCACATGATGATGCCCGACCGCCACCACCGGTGCCTCGGCGCAGCGCCCCATGCAAGGCGCGCGGTGCACCCGCAGATCAGGGTGGCGGATCTCCAGTTCTGTGAATAACCCGTCCGCCCCCTCCATCTCACAAGAAAGTGACCCGCACACCCGCAAGGTCAGGGGCGGCGGGGTTTCGCCCTGACGCAACAGGTCAAAATGCGCATAAAAGCTGGCGACCTCGAAAATTTCGGCCTGCGCCAACCCGGTGATTTCGGCCAACGCCCTGATATGGGGCGCACTCAACCCGCCATATTCATCCTGTATCAAATGCAGATATTCAATCAGTAAATCCCGCTTAACGGGCTGATTTTCAAGCAGGTTTTTTATTTCTGCCAGCGCAGCATCCTCCAGCGCCCGCCCTTTTGGATGCGCCCGCCCCTTGCCCTTGCCTGTTTTTTGCCTGCCGCTCTTTGCGTCAATATTATCCATACCCAGCCTCCGAGAAATCAGGCCAAGCATAGAGTTCTTCCTCTCCGGCCCCAAGCGGAAATACGCCCTTTCCCACTAATATTCCATCTCTTTTAAAGCCAATGCTTGCCAAAACCCCCAAGAACTTGCTGAAATGGCCCATACAATAGGAGTTTGATTCTTATGATCCGATTTATTCTTGCCCTCGGCCTTCTCGCCAGCCCGGCTATAGCGCAAGACAGCGCCGAAACCCTCGCCAAAAAAATGCGCACAGGCACCCCCATGACCGCTGCCGATTTTCGCGCCATGGCCGAGGGAAACACCATCACCTACAATAATCGGGGGGACGATATTTACCGCGAATATTACCGCCCCGACACCAACCGCGTGGTGATAGAATGGACAACCCCCAGCGCCGACGGCCAGATCAATTGCGATGTCGGCACATGGCGGGCCGAGGAAGAGATGATCTGCTTTGACTGGACCCGCAGTGGCTCGGTCTGCTCGGTCTGGGTTGATTTTCAGGGCGAGTATATTTCCGAGCTGGTAGTAGACGGTCAGCGGCGTGGCAATATCGAGGTGATTTCAGACATCAGCCAAACCCCACTTTACTGCGAGCTCGGGCTTGTTACGATCATGCCTGTCCCGGATATAACGGGATGAGCCTGCTTGGCAAAATAACCGCCACTTTTTGCTGCTGGCCCCGCTCGCGGCACATGCCCAGAGCCTGCAAGAGAGGCTGGCGGCTGTGCCTGATATTCCGGTCGCGGAGTGGCGTGCCATGACCGTCGGAAGAAGCGTGGTTTATGGTGTGGAGGGTGTGGTGCTCGGCCGCGAGGCCTATCGCAAAAACAGCAACAAGCTCATTCTTCGGCTGAGCGGTGGCCGCTGCATTTCCGGCAAATGGTTTATGGAACAAACCACCTATTGCTTTAACTGGGAGGGCGCGCCACCCAGCTGCTCTCGCTACAAGATGCTCGATGGCAGAATCTATGCCGTTGCGGTCGAAAACGGCGTTGAAACCGGCTATATACGGACAGTGGTGGAAATCAGTAACGAGCCGATGACTTGCAACCCCTAAATGCCGAGCACACTGGAGGCACAACCATGCCCATGAAAAATTTTGCGGAAAATTTTGCGAAAAACTCAGTAAAACCCTCTGTGAAACCCTTTGTGAAAAAACTCGTCTTCCTTATGGCCTTCTGGGCCGGTGCCACACAGGCTCAAGTGATACTCAACGCCGAAGATTTTGACACCCTTTCCCAAGGGACAACGATGTATTTTTCTGAAAATGGCCGGTTTTACGGTGCCGAACAGTTTTTGCCGGACCGCCGCTCGGTCTGGCGCGCCGAAGATGGCAGCTGTGTCAACGGAAAGTGGTATCAGCTCGATCGCGATATCTGCTTTCTCTATGATAATGAAGATAGCCCCCATTGTTGGGAGATCACCACCAGCGCTGACGGGCTAACGGTCACCAGCACTACAGAAAATCCGAGCGCAACCCCCGGCGTGCCGCCACTGGTATTGAAGCTTTCCGGGCAGGACCGCAAGCCTATCCTGTGCACGGGGCCTAGATTCGGGGTTTAGAAAAACGACCCCTGCCCGCCCGGCCCTTGCGCCCCGCCCCCGTTTTCATCAGCCCCCTTTCGGGGCTTTCTTTTCGGGTTTTTTCCAGTGGAGGCTTTGCCAATGGCAAGTTTGCCGTCAGAAAATTCTATCTCGAGCGCGTCTGCCTTTTGGGCCGCGATCCGGCCGGTCACCACCTTCCCGTCACCGCGCACCACCGCATAGCCGCGCGCGAGGGTGTTTTTATAGCCCAGCCCGCGATGCATCCGCACCAGCCCGTCAAGCCGTTGGCGCCATGCACCGGCCTGTTGTGCCGCCACCGCGGCAAAGCGCAGAGAGACCGCCTGACGTCTTTGGCCAAGGTGGCCGATCTCGCGTTGCAGCAGCGCCGGCCTTGGCCTGACACGCGCGAGCAACAGGCGCTTTTGTTTTGCCAGCCCCGACAAGGCGCGGGGCAAACGCGGCCCCAGCCGCTCCAGCCGCGCCCGCTTGTTTTGCACATCGCGCGCCAGCATCACCGGATGCAGCGCCAGACGCGACAATTGCAGGTGCTTTTTGCGCACATATCCAAGCAGTGCTGCGGGCAGGCGCAGCACCAGCCCGTCAAGCCGCTGACTGCGCTCGCCAAGGATGGTTTCGGGGCGCGGCAAAGCGCGGCCAAGGTCACGCAGGCGCTGGCCGCCGGATTGCAAGCGCCGCGCCATGGCCGTAACCCGCCTTGCCTCGTAAGCTGCAAGCGCCGCCAAAAGATCAGCCCGCACCGGCACCACCATTTCGGCTGCCGCCGAGGGAGTGGGGGCGCGTTGATCAGCCGCATAATCAACCAGCGTAGTATCGGTTTCATGGCCAATCGCCGTGATCACCGGAATGGTACTTTCGGCCACCGCCCGCACCACGACCTCCTCGTTAAAGCCCCAGAGATCCTCCAGCGAGCCACCGCCGCGCGCCACAATCAGCACATCGGGCCGTGGCAAAGCGCCGCCCGGGGTAAGCGCATTAAACCCCCTGATCGCCGCCGCTACCTCGGTGGCACATTTTTCGCCCTGCACCACGGCCGGCCAGATCAGAACCTTGCGCGGAAACCGCGCCCGCAGCCTATGCAAGATATCACGGATCACCGCCCCCGAGGGCGAGGTCACCACCCCGATCACCTCTGGCAGATAGGGCAGCGGCTGCTTGCGCCCCGCGTCAAAAAGCCCCTCGGCAGCCAGCGCGGCTTTGCGTTTTTCCAGCATCGCCATCAGCGCGCCAATACCCGCAGGCGCAATATGCTCGATCACCAGCTGATAGCGGCTCTGGCCGGGAAATGTAGTGAGGCGACCAGTGGCGATCACTTCCATCCCCGCCTCGGGCGGATGGGCAAGCTTGCTCACCACCCCCTTCCAGATCACCGAAGCCAGCACAGCGCGGTCATCTTTCAGGTCAAGATATAGATGCCCCGAAGCGGGCCGCGATACCCGACCGACCTCGCCGCGCACCCGCACACGGCCAAACTCGCCCTCGACCACGCGCTTGACCGCCCCCGAAAGTTGCGACACCGAAAGCGCCGGTGCATTTCCCTCATCATCATCAAACATATCCGACATATTTGCCCACTTGTAACCCTATTCGCCCCATCCTAAAACGGCAGCAGGAAAAACCCAAGCGCATCGGAGCGAATTGTGAAAATTTTGATCCTTGGCGGCGGCGGGCGCGAACACGCACTGGCATGGGCGATCAACCAAAACCCGAAATGCAGCGAGCTGATCGCCGCGCCGGGCAATGCCGGTATCGCCGAAATCGCCGAATGCGTAGCGCTGGAAATCGAGGACGGGGCTGCTGTCAGTGCTTTTGCGCTGGAAAACGCGGTAGACTTTGTGATCATCGGTCCCGAAGCGCCGCTGGTAGTCGGGGTTGCCGATGCGCTGCGCAGCGCCGGTATCCTCTGCTTTGGCCCGGGGGCCAAGGCCGCAGAGCTGGAGGCTTCAAAAAGTTTCACCAAGGAAATCTGCGTCATCTGCGATATCCCGACCGCAAAATCCGCTTTTTTCACCGACTTGCCCGCCGCCCGCGACCATGTGCAAAACCAGGGCGCACCGATTGTGATCAAAGCAGACGGGCTAGCTGCCGGCAAAGGGGTGACCGTTGCCACCGATGAGGCCGAAGCGCTGGCCGCGCTTGACAGTATTTTTTCCAGCCACGGCGCGGCAGTGCTGATCGAAGAGTTCATGGAGGGCGAGGAGGCCAGTTTTTTTGTGCTCTCGGACGGAAAATCTGCCCTGCCCATAGGCACAGCCCAAGACCACAAACGCGCCCATGATGGTGACCAAGGCCCCAATACCGGCGGCATGGGTGCTTATTCGCCCGCGCCTATAATGACAAAACAGGTGATCAAAAGGGCGATGGACAAGATCATCAACCCGACCCTTGCCGAGATGGCCCGGCGCGGCACCCCTTTTCAGGGCGTGCTGTTTGCCGGTTTGATGATCAAGGGCGGGCAGCCCCGGCTGGTGGAATACAATGTCCGCTTTGGCGACCCTGAAATACAGGCGATAGCCATGCGGCTGGGTGGGCAGATCCTTGATTTACTGCTGGCTTCGGCGGAGGGCACGCTTGATCAGGCGCAGGTCAACTGGGCAGATGACCACGCGCTGAGCATTATCATGGCCGCCAAGGGCTATCCCGCGACCTACGAAAAAGGCGAGGTGATCGATGGGCTGAAAATGCGCAGCCCGCAGGTCAAGGTCTTTCATGCCGGCACCGCGCGGGCGGGGGAGGATATTATCTCCGATGGCGGGCGGGTGCTGGCAATTACGGCCCGTGGCGAAACCCTGCAAGATGCCCGCGATCGTGCCTATGCTCGCCTAAAGCATCTAAACTGGCCCGGCGGCTTTGCCCGCACCGATATCGGCTGGCGCGCGCTTTAGCTAGCGACAGGCCAGCGCGCGCTCAAAGGCCGCAGACCCCGAAGTGGCCCCGATGGCCTGGCTGGTCAGCACGCCGTTGGCAACTCTGGTGCGCATGATCCTTTGCCAACCGGCATCTGCGGTAATGATCTCGTCTCCCTGACCACAATTGCGCACCCCGCCAGATATAAAACCCTCTCCGATGCGGTGGTTGCTCAACCCGCCAACCGAGGCGGTCAACACCAGTGTCCGGCTCAGGTAATTGTATATTTTCAATGTCTTGCCCAAATGCGGAGTCTCGATATAGGCGATCTCTACCCTGCCATCGCCGTCAAAATCACCAACCCCGACAGGGGCAAGCCAGCGATAGCGCTGACCAATTGGCGGGGTCTGGGTTATCAGCCCGTCCGGCCCGTATATCGCCAATGAGGCACCCCGCTCCATATTGGTGCGCACCGTGATCACCTCGGGGCGGCCATCTCCGTCAAGATCAGCCAGCCGTGGGGCAATATCCTCGAACACATGCCCCACACCAACATCTATCACCACCCGCTGCCGCCCGGGGGATACCCGCAAGATCAGCTTGGTGTATTCGGTTTTATCGCCCAGTATGCCGTGATCATAGGCGCGGGTCGGGCCGGCATAGCGCGCTGATACAATCTCGTGCGGGGCTGTTTGCGCCGGCGCGATCTGGGGCAGCAGGGCCAATGCCGCAATGAAAGGAACTATCCGCATTGGTTTCTCCTGAAATTTGGTGGAGTATAGCAGCTTTTTTGCCGGTTTTCGCCCCTGTCACAAAATTTTGACAAGTGTGTCCGGGCGGCCTTGACCTCGCAGAGTTAGGCGCATAAATGGCACAGACCGTTGGGGAATAGGTTAACGGTAGACCCACAGACTCTGACTCTGTTAGTCCAGGTTCGAATCCTGGTTCCCCAGCCAAATCCCCCCCCGCTATTTTGCTCAAATCGGTAGCGCTGTGGTTTTGAACACCGTGCGCAGGGCAAAGTTGCTTTGCATCTGGGCCACACCGGGCAGACGTGCCAGATATTGTTTGTGAATGCGGGCAAAATCATCGGTATCCTTGGCCACGACTTTCAGCAGATAATCCGCCACGCCAGCCATCAGGTGGCACTCCAGCACATCGGGGATCAGCGCGACCTGCCGCTCGAAAGCCTCAAGTATAGCGTCCGCCTGCCCTTGCAGGGTGATTTCAACAAAAACCGTGGCCCGGCAATCCACCGCGCGGGGATTGAGAAGCGCGACATAGTTTCGGATCACCCCGTCACGCTCCAGCCGCTGCACTCGACGGTGACAGGCGGAAGGCGAAAGAGCAACATTTGCCGCAAGATCGGCGTTGGACATCCGTCCGTCTTTTTGCAAGGCATCAAGAAGCTTGATATCCAGCGCATCCATTCTCACCACTGCAATAATCTCCCGATATTTGATTGATTTTCCGCAGGATATACTAAAAATAGCCCCCATGACAATGCATATTCGCAAAGCAATTCGGAATCGAGAAGATCAAAAAGAGGTAATATTCGATCATGGCCCAAAGGAGATTCTCATGTTGATCGGCTGCCCCAAGGAAATCAAAAACCAGGAATACCGGATAGGGATAACCCCCGCCGCCGCGCAAGAGGCCGTGCATCATGGCCATAAGATTATCATCGAGAAAAACGGTGGTATAGGCGCGGGGTTTTCCGATGCGGATTATCTGGCGGCGGGCGCGGCTATTGTCGATACCGCCGAAGAGGTCTTTGCCACGGCGGACATGGTGGTGAAGGTTAAAGAGCCACAGGCCGTGGAGCGGGCACAGCTGCGCGAGGGGCAAATTCTGTTTACTTATCTGCATCTTGCCGCCGATCGCGCCCAGACAGATGACCTGTTGAAAAGCGGCGTGACCGCCATTGCCTACGAAACCGTGACCGACCGCACGGGTGGCCTGCCGCTGCTCGCGCCGATGTCGGAGGTGGCCGGTCGCCTTGCTCCGCAAATGGGCGCGTGGACCTTGCAAAAAGCCAATGGCGGGCGCGGGGTGCTGATGGGCGGTGTGCCGGGGGTCGAGCCAGCCAAGGTGGCGGTGATCGGCGGCGGGGTCGTTGGCACCCATGCCGCACGTATTGCCGCCGGTATGGGCGCCGATGTAACGGTGCTGGATATGTCTTTGCCGCGCATGCGCTATCTGGATGATGTGTTTAGCCATGTGTTCAACACCCGTTATGCGGCCAAAGGCAATATCGCCGAGCTGGTGGCGGAATCCGATATGGTAATTGGCGCGGTGCTTATTCCCGGCGCGGCGGCGCCCAAGCTGGTGAGCCGCGAGATGCTCGCCACCATGCGGCCCGGTGCCGCGCTGGTGGATGTGGCGATTGACCAAGGGGGCTGTTTTGAAACCTCCCGCGCGACCACCCATGATGATCCGGTCTTTGAGGTAGATGGTATCATGCACTATTGCGTTGCCAATATGCCGGGTGCCGTGGCCCGCACCGCAACCTTGGCTCTGGGCAATGCCACCATGCCCTTTATGCTCGCACTGGCCGACAAGGGCTGGAAGAAAGCCTGCGCGGAGGACGAGCATCTGCTGCGCGGGCTTAACACCCATATGGGCCGGCTGACCTATGCGGCTGTGGGCGTAGCATTAGGGATGGATGTGATTTCGCCACAACAGGCGCTTGCTACATAAATTTTAGCAATGCCTTGCGCCATAAATGGCTGTCAGGGTAAAAAATGCAAAAGGCCACCGGAGTTTCCTCCGGTGGCCTTTATTGCCAAGTATCAATGCCCGGCTTTGTTTTTGGCCCGGCTTTGTTTTTGGTTCGTCTAGAACTTCATCCCGACGCGAAGGTTGACTGTCCGGGAAGCTGCAACAACAGAATCACCGGCAGCATCGGTGCCAACCAATCCACGGCTCATCAGTTCAGCACCGACGAATATTCTTTCAGTGACAAGGAAGTCCAGACCTAGGCCCAGGTTTACGCCCCTCATATCTATTGACTCGGGGACTGGGGTTGTCGCTTCAAGCTTGGACCAGGAATAACCGAGAGCAGCATATGGCAGCGCGCGGCCAACTGCGAAACCAAGGCGTAGCTTCGCATCACCCAGGTTTTTCAGGGTGGTGCTACCAGCTTGATCCAAAATGTTGAAGTTGTCATAAGTGCCAAAAGCATAGGCTAGCTCGCCACCAACAACAAAACGTCCCCATTGTTTATTATAACCGGCAAAACCACCATAGAAGGGGTCAAGACCAAAGCCATCCTCAATAAGGGAGCCTGTGCCTTGTTCCATTCCCAATACACCACCACCGTAGGCGAGTTGGGCACCGGCATAAAAGCCGGACCAATCAGTAGCAGCAGCCGTAACAGCCGGCGGTGCAACAATAGAAGGTGCGGGCACGACAACCGGAGTAACGGTACCCGCAACAGCAACCGAAGCGGCACCAAGCAGGATTGACGTGGAAAGTAGAATATTTTTCATTGTATGTCTCCTTAGGGTAGATGGGTGATCTGAAATATTAATTTTTTACTAAACAACCAAATTAAGCGGGACAAGCCTTATCGGAGATAGCATAGGCTATACGAGGTTTTCCGCTCAAAATGTGGCAGAAATGCAACTAATACGCCTATTCATATCGTCTTTACTCCGCTTCTTGCTCTGCGGTCAGATATATATTTACATATACATACAGGGTCTGGGCCCGCTGCTGCCTTTTTGTTTCGGCACAGCTTTTGCCAATATAGACACCACAGCTAAAAAGCAGCGCAGGCTTGAAAGCCCTGCGCTGCGCCAATTACCGATCAGGTTTTTTTCAGCAAATCCCTGATTTCGGCCAACAGCTCTTCTTGTGTTGGCCCTTTGGGTTCTTCGGGTGCTGCCTCTTCTTCAGGCTCTTCCGCCGTCGCTTTCGCCTTGTTCACGGCCTTAACCAGCATGAACACCACAAAAGCCACGATCACAAAATTGATGATCGCCATGATGAACGAGCCATATTTGAACGCCCCCGCTTCCGGGTCATCACTAAGCATAAACATCATGCTGGCAAAATCGATACCCCCCATAAACAGGCTAATGATCGGGTTAATCAGATCTGCCACCAATGAGGACACGATCGCGGTAAAAGCCGCGCCGATGATGATCCCCACCGCCATATCCATCACATTACCCTTGGCAATGAATTCCTTGAATTCTTTAAGCATAATATCTCCCTTGTGATTGCTTGGGTTAAGCATACCACATCTGGGAGGAATATCAACACCAAGGGTTGAGCTTACGGGGCTTCGCCGGTCAGGGTGTAGCGCAAAATATCCACCACCTGCTGCGGCGTTTCCACCACGGCCAATGCGGCAGCATCCACCTCTTTGAGCGCGTGCTGGTGGTCGCCCCCGTGCATCACGATCAGCGCCTTGCCCTTGGCAGCAGCAAACCCCGCATCAAACGCGGCGTTCCACTGCTTGTATTTTTCGCCAAAGCGCACCACCACGATATCGGCGGCCTCGATGGCGTTGCGGGTGCGGATGGCATTGAGCTTGGCACCTTTATGGTCGTGCCAAAACTTGTTTTCTTCCGCTCCCATGATGATCACCCCCGCATCGTCGGACGTGGCATGATCCGTCACCGGCGCGCTGAATTCCACATCCAGCTCCGCTGCGGCGGTCTCGATTTCAGTGCGCCAGTTGCTATGGATTTCACCGCTTAAATATACCTTCATGATCTTAGCTCCCCGCCGGTTTGCTTGGCCACAGAGGCCACGATTTTGGCCGAAATGGCCTCGATTTCCTTATCGGTCAGCGTGGCTGCCTTGGGCTGGATCCGCACCGTAATCGCCACCGACTTCTTGCCCGCACCCATTTGCGCCTCGGCCTTCGCCCCGCTAAATATATCAAATACATTCACCGCCTCGATCAGCTTTTTATCGCCACCCTTGGCTGCCTTGACCAGCTTTTCAACCTCAAGCGTAGCATCAACCACAAAGGCAAAATCACGTTCGACGGCCTGCAAATCAGAGCCACCCAGCGCGGGGCGGGTTTTGGATTTCGCCTTTTTCAGCGGCACGTTTTCGGGGAAGATGGTAAAGCCGACAACCGCGCCCTTCACCCCCATTTGCTTCAGCACCTTGGGGTGCAGCTCACCAAAAATCGCCAGCGGATTTTTCGGCCCCAGCGACAAAACCGCCGAGCGCCCGGGGTGGAACCATTCCGGCGCATTTCGCAGCACCATCAAATTGCCCACCGGCGCACCAATCGCGGCCAGTGCCGCCTCGGCATCGCCCTTGGCATCATAAATATCCACGTTGCGCCGCGTGCCAAAGGCGTTGCGCGGCGCGGTGCTGCCCACGCGGATGCCGCAAGCGATGGTGCGCTGGTCCTCCGGCTCTGGCCCATTAAAACCCTGCCCTATTTCAAACAGCGCCATATCCGCCTCGCCCCGTGCCTGATTGCGCGCTGCCGCCTGCAACAGGCTGGGCAAAATATCGGGCCGCATATGGCTCATCTCGGAAGATATCGGGTTGGACAGCCTCACCGCATCCGAGCCACCACCAAACAGCGCCGCCGATTTCTGGTCAATAAAGCTATAGGTCACACATTCATTCAGCCCCAGCGCCAAAGCGCGGCGCAGAGTCATCAGCCGTTTTTGTGAAGGGGTCAGCACGGGTTTCATCACGCCAACACCCGGGCGCGAAAGCGGCTTGCCCACCAGCTTGGTCAGGCTGGCCACACGGGCGATTTCCTCCACCAGATCCGCCTCGCCATGCACATCGGGCCGCCAGCTAGGCACATGGACCATCAGGTCTTTCACCTCAAAGCCAAGATCCGTCAGGATGCGAATTTGCTCGCTCTCGGAAATTTCCATGCCCACCAGAGATACCACGCGGGAAGGGTTGAGCTTATAGGCGCGCGAGGTGTCCGGCACTTCGCCGGCCATCACCATTTCGGAAGGCTCGCCGCCGCAAAGTTCAAGGATCATCGCGGTGGCAAGGTCCAGCCCCTCGGGCGTAAAAGCCGGATCAATGCCGCGCTCAAAACGGTAGCGGGCGTCGGAGTTTATCTTCAGCTTGCGCCCCGTCATGGCAATGGCAATCGGGTCCCAGTAAGCGCTCTCGACAAACACATTTACCGTGTCTGAAGAGCAGCCGCTGGCCGCACCCCCCATGATACCGGCAATGCTTTGCGGCCCGTTATCATCGGAGATCACCATCATGCCGGCGTTGAGCGTATATTCATTATCATCCAGCGCCATCATGGCCTCGCCACCCGCCGCATATTGCACCCGCAGACCACCCGAAACCTTATCCGCATCAAATACATGCAGCGGGCGGTTCAGGTCATAGGTGAAAAAGTTGGTAATATCGACCAGCGTCGAAATCGGCCGCAGCCCGATGGCGCGCAGGCGGTCTTGCAACCATTGCGGCGAAGGGGTGTTTTTCACGCCCTTAATCAACCTTCCGGTGAATACCGGCGCGTCTTTCAGCGCATCTTGGTCGATGCTCACGGCAATGGGACAAGGAAAGTTACCTTCGATTTTGGCCACAGGCGCAGGCTTGAGCTTGCCCAGCCCCCGCGCTGCCAGATCACGGGCGATGCCGCGCACGCCCAGCGCATCGGGGCGGTTTGGCGTGATGGCGATATCAATCACCGGATCGTTGCGATCAAGATAATCAATAAAGCGCGCGCCCAGCGGGGCATCGGCGGGCAGATCAATAATACCGTCATGCTCGTCCGAGATCATCAACTCGCGCTCGGAACACAGCATACCGAGGCTCTCGACATCGCGAATTTTGCCGGCTTTCAACGTCAGATCAATGCCGGGCACATAGGCGCCAACCGGGGCAAATACGCCCACCAGCCCCGTGCGCGCATTGGGGGCACCACACACCACCTGCACCTCCTCGGTGCGGCCATCAGGGCCGTTGGGGTAGGTCTCGACGCGGCACAGTTGCAGCCTGTCGGCGTTGGGGTGCTGCACGGCCTCGATCACACGGCAAAGGCGGAAAGCACCAAGGGTATCGGCAGGATTTTCGACCCCCTCGACCTCAAGGCCGAGATCGGTGAGGGCATAGGTGATCTCGTCAAGGGTGGCCTCGGTATCGAGATGGGTTTTGAGCCAGCTTAGTGTGAATTTCATGGGTCTCGCGCCTAAAAATTGCTTTGCCCGCAAACTATGGGAAACCCGCGCAAATGAAAAGGGGGGGATTTGCGCAGCACGCCCTTGAAAAGCACTCTTGATCGTGCCATATAAACACCCTAAGGAGCACTCTTAATGATACACACAATATTTAGCGACAAAGCCGCCAGCATCACCGACCTGAAGAAAAACCCGATGGGCACGGTGAAAGCCGCCGGTGGCCCTGTCGCCATTCTCAACCGCAACCAGCCGGTATTTTACTGTGTGCCTGCGGCGGAATACGAGGCGATGATGGAACTGCTTGAGGATATGAAGCTGAACGAGATCGCGGATGCGCGGGCGGGCGAGGTCGGCATTCCGGTTTCGATAGATGAGCTATAATCTCGAATTTTTGCCGAGCGCGCAGAAGGAATGGCGCAAAATAGGGGCCACGGTGCGGGAGCAGCTCAAGAAAAAGCTGAAAGCGCGGCTAGATGCGCCCCGAGTGAAGGCCTCTAGGCTTTCAGGCCATACGGACCGCTACAAGATCAAGCTCCGTAAATCCGGCTATCGGCTGGTTTACGAGGTCGTCGATGACCGCCTCGTGATTTTGGTGATCGCGATTGGCAAGCGCAACCGTGAAGCTGTGTATGGACGGGCTTTGAGGCGGTAGGAGGATAAATCCCGCCCTATGATTTTGGCAACGCGCTAGCCCCGATCCCTGTTCGGCCCTAGGGCTGGACTGCGCACGACCCTCCCACGGGAGGAAGCTCCACGCCCACCCAAGGTCAGATGCTGTTTTGTCGCAGCTACATTACGGCGTTAAGGAATCAACTTTCTCAATACTTAAAAACACTTGGCCGCCCCGAATTTCAACAGTGCCACTCGCCGATATTTGGCAAAGCTCAGTGCGCGAAATCAAAAAACCACTTTCCGCACAATTTTGCTCAATTTGTTCACGGGCAGTGCGGCCAGCATCCATTGACACCCCGAAATAGTCCCAGTTTTCATTATAAAAAACAAACCTATCTTCACTTGGATCAAATTTAATAAATCCTTTGAAGGAAACAGGCGTACGGTCAACCGACTCTATGAATTCACCAAGCGTCGCAATTTCGACTTCCTGTGAATTTGCAAAAGAAGTAAATGACATGACGGAAACCGCGAGAATATTTGGCCAAATTAAAATTTTTCTAAACAATATTTTCACCCCTAAATCCCCCCGCGCATATTCGGCATATCCAAGCTCGAAAACCCGTAATGCCGTAGCCAGCGCAAATCACTATCAAAAAATGCCCGCAAATCCGGAATCCCGTATTTCAGCATCGCCAGCCGGTCAATCCCCATACCAAAGGCGAAGCCCTGATATTTGCTGGCATCCACCCCCGCCGCCTCAAGCACTTTGGGATGCACCATACCGGAACCCAAAATCTCCATCCAGTCATCGCCCTCGCCGATTTTCAGCTGCCCATCTTTCCATGAGCATCGAATATCCACCTCCGCACTCGGCTCGGTAAACGGAAAGTGGCTGGCGCGGAATTTCAGCTCTACGTTATCGACCTCGAAAAACGCGCGGCAAAATTCCTCCAGCGTCCATTTCAGGTTGGCCATGGAAATGTCTTTATCAATCGCCAGCCCCTCGACCTGATGGAACATCGGGGTGTGGGTGTTGTCATAATCCGAGCGATAAACCCTGCCCGGCGCGATGATCCGGCACGGAACGCCGTGCTTTTCCATATGGCGGATCTGCACGGGGCTGGTGTGGGTGCGAAGCACATGCGGCGGGCGGTTGTCGCCCTCATCGCGGTGCATGTAAAACGTATCGAATTCTTGGCGCGCGGGGTGCTCGGGAGGGATATTCAGCGCATCGAAATTATAGTAATCATTTTCGATCTGCGGCCCTTCGGCAACGCCATACCCAAGGTCGGCAAAGATCGCGATGATCTCCTCTGTTACCTGCGAAACAGGATGAACGCTGCCCTGCCCCGCGGGTCGTGCGGGTGCGGTTACGTCCAGCCATTCGGTGCGCAGACGCTGGTTCAGCGCATCATCTTCCAGCCCTGCCTTGCGCGCCGCCAGTGCCGAATTAATCTCGTTTTTCAGCGCATTCAGTGCCGGCCCCGCCACCTTTTTCTCCTCGGGAGACATCTTTCCAAGCCCGCGCATCATCAGGCTAACCTCGCCCTTTTTACCCACCGCCGCCACGCGGGTGGCTTCCAGCGCATCCAGATCAGCCGCATCGGCTACCTGCGACAGGATTTTGGTTTTAAGCTCAGTGATATTGTCCATGATCGGCCCCGTAATGCGTTTTGCTTGGCCTATCACAAGGCGCATAAATTGCAAGCCTCGGGCCAATATTAACCAGCGGTTAACCCTTGCGCGTTAACGATTATTTTAAGTAAATTCGAAGGGTATTTGATGATTATTAACGGCACCTCCGGCGATGATATTCTGTATGATATCGGCAACCGAGACCTGCTGACCGGCGGGCCGGGCGCAGATACCTTTGTTCTGCAAAAAGACGGTCGGCGCGATACGGTGTTGGATTTTGAGGACGGTATCGATGTGGTCGATTTTAGCGATTTCGATGTGACATTCGAAGAGCTGTTTATCTTTCAGATCAGCGCCTATTCGTTTGTGATCGAAATTCGCGGCGAGAAAAACCAGATAGACGTGGTGCCGCCAAACATCGGTGATCCGGCGATCACTCCGACCTCGTTCACGGTTGATGATTTTATATTTGCGGTTGGGGCGGCACCACCAAATGTAGTGGTGCAGTCCGATACCAGCGGCGCTGACCGGCTGTTTGGCACCGGCAGGCCCGATGTGTTTGTCTTTAGCCCTGACGGAATGCGCGACGCGGTGCGGCGCTTCGAGGTCGGTAAAGACGCGATTGATCTGTCGGCCTTTGGTGCCGCCTATGGTGATTTGGTGTTTACCGATGTCGCGGCGGGCCGAGTGGTGATCAGGCTCGAAACCATCGATTTCGGCTTCGAGTATCTCGTATTGAATGATAAATCAAAGCTGTTTACTTCAGCCGATTTTACCGCCGACGACTTTATCTTCGCCTAAAAAACCTTGAAGCGCGCCGCCGGGCTTAACCCCGAAGTCAGAGCATTCCCGTTAAGCCGGCGCCCGAATTCACCGCACAAAAAAACGGCCCGCAGTTTCCTGACGGGCCGTAAAATCAGGGTATTTTGTTTAAACCAGTGCGGCTTTCGCCTGATCAACAATCACAGTGAACGCTTCAGGCTCGTGCACGGCGAGGTCGGCCAGCACTTTGCGGTCTACCTCGATACCGGCCAGAGTGAGACCATTGATAAACTTGGAATAGTTCAGGCTTTCATCATTCAAACGCACGGCAGCATTGATCCGCTGGATCCACAATGCGCGGAAATTGCGCTTGCGGGCTTTACGGTCCCGCGTGGCGTATTGCATTGCCTTATCAACAGCTTGCGTGGCTGTACGGAAGTTGCGCGAGCGCGCGCCATAATAGCCTTTAGCGGCTTTGATGACCTTGCGATGGCGGGCGTGGGCGGCGACGCCCCCTTTTACTCTAGACATATTTCAGGCTCCTATCGCGCGTATGGCATGTATTTTTTAACGATATTCTCGTCAGCTTTGCACAGCAGCGTGGTGCCGCGAGCATTGCGCAAGAACTTGTTTGACCGCTTGATCATACCGTGCTGTTTGCCGGCCTGCGTGGCCTTTACGCGGCCAGAAGCCGTCACTTTAAAGCGCTTTTTCGCGCTCGACTTTGTCTTCATCTTGGGCATTTCCGTCTCCTTGAAAGGAAGTTGGTATATGGCACAACTCGGCAGCCCTGAGAGGCCGGCCATGCCGGTGGAGCGCTTCTAATAAGCGCAAAATCACCCGTTGGCAAGCGGATTCGTCAGCCCAATATCTGGGCATAGAGCTTGTAAACGGCCCGCGGTATATCCTCGGCGATATCAGCATTCAAATCCAGCGTGTAGGCATAATACAAGGTCACTCCGCCAATCACAAACAAAACGGCGGCGAAGGCAATAGGCCGACGGTTGGTCACAGCCGCAAAGCCCGTGATTACACTTACAAGCAACAGGACAACAGCCCATAATAAAGCAGTTTCATAATCCGACATGGTCGCCTCGCCTATATTGCGGCGACCATATCAATTTCCGAAGCCAGACGCACCGGCAAGAATACCGCGCACTGCTTTCGGCAGGATATCGCCGATCAGTCCAGCTCGCTACCGTAAATCAGCTTTTCGTTTACCGGCGCAACACGCAGAATATTGGTGGTACCCGGGGTATTGAAGGGCACGCCCGCGGTCACAACGATCATGTCGTTTTCCTTGGCGAAACCGGCATTTTTTGCGGCCTTGACCGCATTGACAACCGCCTCCTTGAAGCGCGTAACCTCGCCCGAAACCACACAATGCAAGCCCCACACCAGCGCCAACCGCCGCGCCGTGGCCGGCACCGGGGTGATCGCGATGATCGGCACCCGTGGGCGCTCGCGCGCCGCCAGCATCGCCGTGGTGCCCGATTGGGTAAAG
Organism: Paracoccaceae bacterium; assembly: GCA_021647745.1. GTDB lineage: Bacteria > Pseudomonadota > Alphaproteobacteria > Rhodobacterales > Rhodobacteraceae > UBA3077. The sequence goes on from JAKIUB010000003.1 coordinate 37,442, forward strand.
CTGGCGATGACCTTGATATCGGTGGTTTCGGCAACCTCGCGCGCGGCGGCGCTGATCGCATCGGCAACCCCCGTGCGGCTTGGCGTGTGCGAGGCAAGCAATCCGTCGCGATACATTTCGTCTTTTTCGACTTCGACAGCGACATTGCTCATCGTCGTCACCGCCTCGACAGGGTAATCTCCGGCTGCGCTTTCGGCAGAGAGCATCACCGCGTCAGCCCCTTCATAGATCGCCTGCGCCACGTCCGATACCTCGGCGCGGGTCGGCACCGGCGAGGAGATCATGCTTTCCATCATCTGCGTGGCTACAATCACCGGTTTGCCAACCCGCCGGCAGGCCATAATCAGCCGTTTTTGAATGGGCGGCACCGCCTGCACCGGCAGCTCGACCCCAAGATCACCGCGCGCCACCATCACCCCGTCGGTCACTGCCAGAATTTCTTCAAAAGCATCAACCGCCGCCGGTTTTTCTATTTTGGAAATAATATGTGCGCGCCCTTTGGCCAGCGCACGGGCCTCCAGCACATCGGAGGCGCGCTGCACAAAGCTGAGCGCCAGCCAGTCAACACCAAGCGCGCAGACAAATTCGAGGTCAGCGCGGTCTTTTTCGGAGAGCGCCGCCAGCGGCAGCACCACATCAGGCACATTGACACCTTTCCGGTTGGAGATTTCGCCCCCGACAACCACTTCGGTATCGGCATAACCATCACCGCAGGCGGTAACTTTCAGGGCAATTTTTCCGTCATTGACCAGCAAAGTGGAGCCGGGCTTGAGCGCCTTGAATATTTCGGTATGGGGTAGATTTACACGGTGGGCATCGCCCGGGGTTTTATCCAGATCAAAGCGAAAGGGCGCACCCACGGCCAGCATCTCGCTACCATTGGCAAACACGCCGCAGCGCAGCTTTGGCCCCTGCAAATCAGCCAATATCCCGATCGGGCGGCCCAGCTCGGCCTCCAACTCGCGGATAATCGCGTGGCGCAGGGTGATTTCGGCATGGCTGCCATGGCTCATATTGAGCCGAAACACATCAGCCCCCGCCAGAAACAGCTCGCGGATCATTTCTTTGGTGTCTGAAGCGGGGCCAAGGGTGGCTACTATTTTCACATTCCTCTGGCGGCGAATACCTGTGGTCATACTATTATTTTCTTTCATGCCAAATTGGCGGGCCTTCGGGGCTTATAGCGCAGGCGGACGCGGTTGTCCGCAAGATTTAGCGCAATTTCCTTGCTTTTTGTCCGCATTCTCTGGCCCATGATTCCGGATGGGTATATCAAAGTGGTGACAGTTTCGAGAATCGGGCAGAAAATGAACGAGCAAAGCGCCTATGAGGCCCTGAACAACGGCGCGAGTTCTCGTGTGCTGATCCTGTGTGACCATGCCAGCAACCACGTTCCGGCGGATGTGAATGGCGGCGATCTCGGTATTTCGAAGGCCGATATGAACCGCCATATTGCCTATGATATCGGCGCGCGCGGCACGGCGCTGGCGCTGGCCAAAGCGCTGAAAGCCCCGATGCTGGCCAGCCGGTTCTCGCGCCTTGTGATTGACCCGAATCGCGGCGAAGACGACCCGACGATTTTGATGAAAATCTATGACCACACCATTATCAAAGGCAACCGCCACGCCGATGCCAAAGAAAAACAACGGCGGATCGAAAGCTATCACCGCCCCTACCACGCCGCCATCAAGGCCGCTCTGGCCAAAACCATCACCCGGGGCGAAGTGCCTGTTATCATTTCCATCCATTCCTATACACCGCAGCTCAATGGTCGGCCAAAACGGCCATGGCATATCGGGGTGTTGTGGGGAAAAGATGGCCGCATGGCCCTGCCCCTGATAGAAAAGCTGGCTGAAAACCCCGATATCACTGTCGGGGATAACGAACCCTATTCAGGCGAGCTTCATGGCGATACCATGTATTTTCATGCCACGCGCAAAAGCTACCCGCATGTGCTGATAGAACTACGCCACGATCTGATAGACACGCCCGAGGGCGAGCAAAAATGGGCCGCTATTCTGGCTCGCCCGCTACAAAACATCATTGCCAAACTGTGAGGAACCCATGGACGACCTAACAAAACTCAAAGCCGAAGCCGCCGCCTTTCGCACCTTGCGCGACCATCTGGCAGCGCGCCCCGATGTGCAAAATATCGACATGATGAACCTGACAGGCTTTTGCCGCAATTGTCTGGCGCGCTGGTATCAGGAAGGCGCCAATGATCTAGGCGTGACGATGAGCAAATCCGAAGGTCGCGCTGCCTTTTACGGCATGCCCTACGAAGATTGGCGCGCCCAAAACCAAAGCGCCGCCAGCGCCGAAACGCTTGCGGCCTACGAAATTGCCAAACCCAAAGACTAGATGCTAACGGTTGCCGGGATAGGATGCGTAGGTTTCGTATTTCTCATCCGGCAACAGCAAATATACGCTATAGGCATCTTCGATACCGTTATACTCCATGCCCGGCGAACCGGTCGGCATGCCCGGAGTGGCAATCCCGATAGCCTCCGGACGCTCGGCCAGCAAGCGGCGAATATCGGCCACCGGCACATGGCCCTCGACCACATAACCCTCGACGATGGCGGTATGACAAGAGGTCATTTCAATCGAAACCCCGACGCTGGCTTTCAACTCGGACAGCGCTTCGTGGGAGAGATTTGTGGCGCTGGTATCAAACCCTGCCGCCTGCATTTGCTCGATCCATGCACCGCAGCAGCCACAGCTGATATTTTTGGCGACATTCATCGTCTGGGCATAAGCCGCCCCCCCGAAGGCAAAAAGCAGGGCTGTAGTGGTAAAAAGAGTATTGCGCATTGTGTTCTCCTGTTTGTCCGAACGGGCATTATCAAGCCAGCCACCCCGCTCAAAAAAGCGGTGCAGACAGCTTCGTAACACTCGTGTAACAGATATAGAACCTCAAGTCGCTTGAGGTTCAAACACAGAATTGCGGGTGTGCCAAAATGTCGCAGGCGCGGTGCGTTAACGGTCGCGGTGGACCTTTTCCTTGCGCTCGTGGCGCTCCTGGGCCTCTAGGCTCAAGGTGGCAATCGGGCGGGCATCAAGGCGTTTGAGCGAGATCGGCATGCCGGTTTCATCACAATAGCCAAATGAACCGTCTTCAATGCGCCGCAGGGCCGCGTCTATTTTGGAAACCACCTTGCGCTCGCGATCCCGTGTGCGCAGCTCGAGCGCGCGGTCGGTTTCTTCGGAAGCGCGGTCGGCAACATCGGGAATATTGCGGGTGCCTTCCTGCATTTGCTCGATGGTATCGCGATTGCCCTTGAGGATACCGGCCTTCCATGACAGCAGCTTCTGGCGGAAATACTCCAGCTGCCGATCGCTCATGAACGGTTCATTATCTGCCGGTTTATAATCCGTATCAAGAATGGTTTCTGCTTTCACGGGAAACTCCCAGCGTCAATATTGTGCCAAAATTGCGGCTCCTGCGCGTGGGATAACGGTAAATTACAGGATTGTCACTAGCTTGTTGTGTAAGTTTGTGTGAAATATTCGCCCAAAGCGGGAAAACCCCGATTCCGGTCAAGGGCGAGAGGCTGAAAATGCGATTTCAAGGCACTGATACCTATGTGGCAACCGACGATCTCAGTGTGGCGGTCAATGCCGCCATCGCGCTGGAGCGCCCGCTGCTGGTCAAGGGCGAGCCGGGCACCGGCAAGACCGAGCTGGCCCGACAGGTTGCTGCCGCGCTTGACCTGCCGATGATCGAATGGAACATCAAATCAACTACCAAGGCCCAGCAAGGGCTATATGAATATGACGCCGTCAGCCGTCTGCGCGACAGCCAGCTCGGTGACCCCAAGGTCAACGAGGTGAAAAACTATATCAAGCCCGGCAAGCTCTGGCAGGCGTTTCGGGCCAAAAACCGCGTACTGCTGTTGATTGACGAAATCGACAAGGCAGATATCGAGTTTCCCAACGATCTGTTGCAGGAACTCGACCGGATGGAGTTTCATGTTTACGAAACCGGCGAGCTGGTCAAGGCCCGCCAACGCCCGGTGGTGATCATCACCTCCAATAACGAAAAAGAACTGCCGGATGCGTTCCTTCGCCGCTGCTTTTTCCACTATATCCGCTTTCCTGATGCCGAAACCATGGCCAAAATCGTGGAGGTGCATTTTCCAAACATCAAACAAGAGCTGGTCGAGGCGGCACTGACCCAGTTTTACACCCTGCGCGAAACCCCGGGGCTGAAGAAAAAGCCAAGCACATCAGAGGTGCTCGACTGGCTAAAACTGCTGCTCGCCGAAGACCTCTCGCCAGAAGACCTGCGCGGCAATGCCAAAGACGCCCTGCCCAAGCTGCATGGGGCCTTGCTGAAAAACGAACAAGACGTGCACCTGTTTGAGCGCCTCGCCTTTATGGCAAGAGGGCAAAGATGATTGCTTTAAGGCGTTACCTCTGAATCACAAGGGAGCCAAAGCTTGATTGATACCATCAATATAACCGGTCAGTATTGTGGGCGCTTTAGCGATGGTTTTGCGGGAGAGCTTCAGAATTCTCTGTCCAACATTGCCTTTGTCGCGGCGGCTGGCTTGGGCTTTGCAATATGGCGATCCAATGCCAACCAAGATGGATTTCAACTGGCCCTTGTTATCTTAGCGGCGCTGATCGGGATTGGCAGCTTTACCTTCCACTCTGCCCCCGGCATGCTTACCTTGCAGTTTGACCTGATCCCCATCCAGCTATTCGGCTTGGCGGCTTTTTTCTATCTGGCTCGGCGGGAATTTGAACTGCCAATTCTGGGTGCATTTTTGGCGATAGCGGTCTTTTTTCTGGCGCGGCAAGGATGGGTAATGATTGCACCACGCGGCGCACTTGGCGGCGGAATTACGCATATCCCGACAGTTATATTATTGGTCGGATGTGGCATTTGGCTTTCCTCTAAGGGCAAGCAAGTTGGCCGGTATTTGATCATAGCGGCGGGTTTTTATGTTGTTGCACTTGCGGCGCGCACCGCTGATTTATTGGTTTGCAGCCGTTTTCCCTTGGGGGTGCACTGGATGTGGCATATTCTAACGGCTGCGGTTGTCGGCTCGGTTCTGATCGGGCTTATGCGCTGCCAAAATGACGACAGCTCTAACGAGGAAAGCGGCGCTCATGGATGAACCCTCCATTCAGCTAGCGATCAATATCCGCCCCCTTCTTGAAGGCGACCGCGAAGCGTGGGGTGCGCTTTGGAAGGGCTATCTCGATTACTACGAAACCGAGCTGCCACCCGAGATGTATGACATCGCCTTCAACCGGATGCGCTCGGGAAATGAGCGCGAGTTTCACGGGCTGGTGGCCGAGCGGGATGGCGAACTGATCGGTCTGGCGCATTACCTCTTCCACCGCCACGGCTGGAAGGTGGAGCCGGTGATCTATTTGCAAGACCTGTATGTGAGCGAAGCGGCCCGAGGCACCGGTGCCGGACGAGCCTTGATCGAGGCGGTTTACGAAGCAGCGGATGCGGCGGGCAGCGCATCGGTTTATTGGCTAACGCAGGATTTCAACGAGACCGCCCGCAAGCTATATGACCGTGTGGCGATGAAAACCCCCTTCATAAAATATCAACGCTAGGCAAATGTAGGGCGGGCTTCAGCCCGCCACCCCGCAACAAAACACCGAAGCTTTGCATTTGCTTGCCACACTTCTATACTTCAAAAAAAACAGGTGGAGAGCAGGATGGTTCGTAATTTTTTAGCCATGGGCGCAGCGGCGATTTTACTGGCGGGTTGCGTGGGCGAAACCGGCAGTGTGGCGCCGCCTGCGGGCGGCGGGGTAATGCGCTCCAACGCGGTAATCGCGGAGGAATTCCTTGCGCTGGTATTTGAGACCGAGGGCGGGGTGCGCATACCCCGGCTGCTCAAATACGAGGCCCCCGTGCGCGTGGCGCTGGATCCGGCGCTGGCCGCTTATCGGGAAGACCTGAACCAAGTGCTCACCCAGATCAGGCGCGCCGGAGTGGATATCGCCCTTACAACCGGCACCGCACAGATCCGTATCGAGCAGGTGCCGGCTGCGGTGCTCAAGCGTTATTACCCGAGTGCTGCTTGTGTGGTGGTGCCTGGTGTGTCCGGTTTTGCGAATTTTCAGCGCGGGCGCTTTCCGCGTTGGTCACGGCAGATGCGCCTGACCCGCGCGGCAATTTTTATCCCCGATGATGCGCCCCCCTATATTGTGCGCGCCTGCCTAAACGAGGAGATTGCGCAGGCGCTTGGGCCGGTTAATGATCTTTATAGTGTTTCCGATACGGTTTTTAACGACGATAATGTATTCAATACCCTCACCGGTTATGATCTGCTGATCTTGCGGCTGCTCTATAGCCCGGATCTGGCCAATGGTATGGGTAAGGCGAACGTGCGAACACGACTGCCAGCACTTTTGGCGCGGTTTAATCCGGTGGGGGAAGCTGCGGTGCAAGGAGCGCAGGCAAGGCGCGAAAATCTGCGCTGGAAAGAACAGATCGAATCCGCACAAAACCGGACCCGCCCGCGCGCGGCGCGGATAAGCGCGGCAACGCGGGCAATCGAGATGGCCAGAAGCTACGGCGACCACCGGTTGGTGCACGCCTTGCAAACCTACGGCCGGCTGGTGATGCGCGCCCGTCCGGATCTTGCGGCACCGGCTTTTGCTGAAGCCTACGCGCTGGCCCAGCGCCTGCTCGGGCCGCAAAACCTGCGCACCGCGCTGGCGGCGATGCACATGGCAGCCATCGCGGTGGAAGCCGGGCGTTTCAACGAGGTTCTGACCCTCACCACCCCGGCACTCGCTACGGCACAGCGCTACCGCGATCCGATAATGCAGGCCGGCTTGCAAAGCCTGCGGGCGCTGGCCTTTACGCGGCTGGGCCAGAATGCGGCCGCCGAGAAAGCCCGCCTCGACAGCTTGGCGCAAGCGCGCTATGCCTACGGCAATAACATGGCGCAAATCGCCAAGGCAGAAGCCCAGATTCAGGGGCTTTTGCCCGATAACAACTAGGAAGTTTTATGCTCTACCTTCTCGCTTTCATACTTGGCTTTGCCCTTGGCTGGTTCACGGCCACTAAAAAGGGTGGCAACACCGCCGACAAAATCCAGTATGGTGTTATCTTTGGCATGATCGCCATGGTGCTGCTGATGTTCAGCATTCTGATCCTTGGCTTTGTATTGATATAATCGATGTTTCTGCGCTTTTTTGAAAACCTGAGGGCAGCTGATATTCCGGTTTCACTGCGCGAGTTCCTCAGCTTTCTGGAGGCGCTGAAGGCGCAGGCGGTGATCTATGATGTCGAGGGGTTTTATTATCTTGCGCGGCTGACCATGGTGAAGGACGAACGTTTTCTGGACCGCTTTGATGTGGTTTTTTCCCAAACATTCGAAGGGGTAGAGGCTGCCAGCCTTGCCGAAATAATGGACAAGGTAGACATCCCCGAGGAATGGCTGCGCAAAATGGCCGAAAAAACCATGAGCGCCGAAGAAATGGCCAAGATCGAGAGCCTTGGCGGTTTCGAGGCCCTGATGGAGACCCTGAAGCAGCGCCTCAAAGAGCAGGAAAAGCGGCATCAGGGGGGCAGTAAATGGATCGGCACCGGCGGCACCTCGCCCTTTGGCGCCTATGGCTATAACCCCGAGGGTATCCGCATTGGCCAGCATGAGAGCCGCCACCGCCGCGCCGTCAAGGTGTGGGATAAACGCGAATTTAAAAACCTTGACGACAGTGTCGAGCTTGGCACCCGAAACATCAAAATGGCGCTAAAACGCCTGCGCAGCTGGGCGCGCCAAGGTGCGGATGACGAGCTGGATCTGGACGGCACCATAAAAGCCACCGCCGAGCATGGTTATCTGGATGTGCAAACCCGCCCCGAGCGCCGCAATGCGGTCAAGGTTTTGCTGTTTTTAGATGTGGGCGGCTCGATGGATGATCATATCACCATGGTCGAGGAGCTGTTTTCAGCCGCCAAGGCCGAGTTCAAGCATATGGAGTATTTCTACTTTCATAACTGCCTTTACGAGGGCATCTGGAAAGACAACGCCCGCCGCTGGAACGAGCAAATGCCGACATGGGATGTGCTGCATACTTACGGCTCTGATTACAAATGTATTTTCGTCGGCGACGCCTCGATGTCGCCCTACGAGGTCGCCTATATCGGCGGCGCAAACGAGCATTATAACAAGGAAGCCGGCGCCACATGGCTAAGCCGCGCCATTGATCAATGGCCGGACCATATCTGGATAAACCCCGTGGCTGAAGGCGAGTGGCAATACACCCATTCTATCGGCATGATCCGCGAAATTTTCAAAGACCGCATGGTGCCGATGACGCTGGAAGGGATCGAGCGCGGCATAAAGGCACTGGGGCGCTAGGCGGTGGCTTGCATCCGGTCAAGTTAGCGCCTAGATACTTGCCCCGAACAGGAGATCCGCATGAAAACCGTCAGATATCTTTGGCAGAACCACCGGCTGTTGCTGATCGGGTTCGGGGTCGCGGCGCTGGTCACCACCCTGTTTCTGGTCAAGTTCACCGTTTCGATGGTCTATTGGTCCAACAACCGTAACGCCAGTATCGAGCCATGGATGCCGATCGGCTATATCGCGCACTCCTACGAGGTGGACCGCAACTGGCTACTGGAGCAGACCGGCCTGCCCGAAGGTGAAGGCCGCCCGCACCAATCCATCAAGGATACCGCCGCCGCTGCCGATATATCTTATGACGACATGCGCATCCGCCTGCTGGAAGCGATCAAGGCCGAGCGCGAAAAATGACAGAGCTGCTGCTTGAACTTGTCTCTGACTATGGGCTGGTTATCCTCGGAGGCACTGTCTTTTTGGCAGCGCTTGGCGCACCCCTGCCCGGCACGGTGCTGCTGGTGCTTAGCGGTGCCTTTGCTGCCGGTGGTGATATGGCACCGGTGGCAGTGATCCTGACCGCATATTTTGCGGCGGTCGCCGGTGATATCAGCGGCTATATTATCGGCTTCAAGGGCGGCGCGTGGCTGCAAGGCAAGCTGCGTAACGCCGGGCTTGGTGCCCAAATCGGCAAGGCCGAGGGCTTTATGGCCAAATGGGGCGGGCTTGGTGTGTTTTTCAGCCGCTGGCTGGTGGCCCCGATCGGTCCGACGCTCAACTATGTGGCAGGAATCGGCCGCTTTAGCTGGCAGCGTTTTGTACTCTGGGATATGCTCGGAGAGGCCGTCTGGGTCGGGCTATATGTGGCCATCGGCATGGTCTTTTCAGCCTCGGCACTGGCGCTGGTGGATATGATCGCCTCGGCCAGCTGGGTGATCATTGGCGCGCTGGGGATGTATTTTATGGGCAAACGCCTGATAAAACTGGCCAGAGGGGCTGGGAAACCGGCGCAATAGTGCCTATATTCGGCCCATGCTACGCTATTCTCCCATATTGCTGGCGGTATTGATCGGTTGGTTGACCTATCTTTTTTCCGCCCGGAAAACCCGCCGCGATCTTGCTGCCAATTCCAGCGAGCTAAAAGACAAAAAGCTGCTCGGGCTTTTGCGCCAAATGGCGCGGGCGCTCGATATTCCCGCCGTTCGGGTTTATGTATATGAAATTGCACCCATAAACGGGCTAGCCTCCCCTGACGGGAAGATATTCATCACCCGTGGCCTGCTGGACAAATACCGCTCCGGCGAAATCAGCGCTGCCGAGCTGGCCTCTGTTATTGCCCATGAAATGGGGCATATCGCGCTGGGGCACTCCTCCAGAAGGCTGATAGATTTTACCGGGCAAAATGTAATGCGTGCCATGCTGATGGGGGTATTTGGCCGCTATCTGCCGATTGTTGGCGGCTATTTGGCCAATTTTCTCATTACCCTGCTCGCCGCCTCGCTATCGCGCAAGGATGAATACGAGGCCGATGCTTACGGCGCGGCACTACTGCTCAAATCCGGCATCGGGCTTTCGGCCCAGATCGGGATGTTTCGAAAGCTGCAGATCTGGAGTGCCAAACAGGGCGGCACCCCCGCCTGGCTGATGAGCCATCCCGACACCAAGCTGCGCATCGCCGCCATTGAAAAGCTCAAGGCCGGCTGGGAGGTCTGACAACCCTCACAAAAGCATCGGTCTGCCTCCGGCAACCCCCGAGACTTTCAGGCAGCCGGGCTCGCGTGCTTCAGGCTGGCGAAAGCCCACAACCACAACAAAAGCCGGCATAAGACGTTTGAGTAGTATCCGCCCTAATCAAGCCTTGGTTTGCAAAAATAAAGTCTGGAATAATCACTCCACACGCCAATATAGCGGAAAGCCGGGGAAAAACACCGTGACGGGGCCAGCCGCCGTTTCGATTTTGGCGGGAAAATCTACGGGGGCTTCCTGCTTGGTAAGGGTGATCTTATCCGCATTCGGTCGCAGGCCATAAAAGGCGGGACCATTGAGGCTGGTGAAGGCTTCCAGCTTGTTCAAGGCACCTGCATCCTCGAACACATGGGCAAGGCAGGCCATGGTATTAGTGGCGCTGAAAACCCCGGCGCAGCCACAAGCGCTTTCCTTGTCGGGGTCGGTGTGGGGAGCGCTGTCTGTGCCAAGAAAAAACTTGGGGTTGCCGGAGGTGGCGGCCTCTACCAGCGCCAGCCGGTGGGCCTCGCGCTTGGCGATGGGCAGGCAGTAGTAGTGCGGCTTGATCCCTCCGACCAACATATGATTGCGATTGATGATCAGGTGGTGGGTCGTGAGGGTAGCCGCGGTATTATCAGCGCTGCTTACATAATCCACCCCGTCGCGCGTGGTCACATGCTCCATGATGATCTTCAGTTCGGGCAGGCGGGTGCGTAAAGGTGCCAGAACCCGCTCGACAAACACCGCCTCGCGGTCAAAGATATCAACCTCTGGGTCCGTCACCTCGCCGTGCACACAAAGCGGCAGGCCAATTTCGGCCATGCGCTCCAGCACCGGCATTACCTTTTCCATATCCCCCACACCAGAATCAGAATTGGTGGTTGCCCCCGCCGGATAAAGCTTCACCGCTGTGATCAGCCCAGAGTTGGCGGCCTGCGCCACATCTTCGGGGTCGGTCGTTTCGGTTAGATAAAGGGTCATCAAAGGGCTAAAATCCGCCCCCTCGGGCAGGGCGTCCACGATGCGATTGCGATAAGCCGCCGCCTGCTCTCCCGTCACTACCGGCGGCACGAGGTTGGGCATGATGATGGCGCGGGCAAAGTCGCGGGCGCTCTCGGGCAGCACCCCTGCCAGCATATCTCCGTCGCGCAGGTGCAGGTGCCAATCGTCCGGGCGGGTGAGGGTCAGGGTTTGCATGGGGTGGCTCCTTTTGGGAGGGTTTAGCGCATATTGGCCCTTGGGAGCTAGAGCCTTTTATAGGCGTCAAACGCCACCCCAAGCCCGAGAGCGATATAAACCGTGCCAAACAGCCGCTGCATGCCGCGCCGGGTGTTTTGAAACCATTTGCGCACACGGATGGTGGAAAACAGGCTGGCCGTGATGAAATGCAAAAGGACAATATGAACAACGCTGAAAATGACAATCACCATCAGCATCCAAAGCGGCGCATTGACCGGCACAAAAGCGGTCAGGATAGAGCTAAAAAATATGGCGGCTTTGGGGTTGGTCATCGTCACCAGAAGCCCAAGCCGAAAGGCAGCCCGATTGCTGACAGGGCTTGTTTGGGCGGGCAAAATCTCGTCCGCTACTCGCGCAGCCTGGAAAGATTTATAGCCAAGCCAAAGCAGATAACCAGCCCCGAGTATGCGCAGGGCAAACACCATATTGGGAAACAGCTCGAAAACAACCGTCACACCGGACACCGCCAAAACCACCCAGATAAAGCCGCCAAAAGACACGCCGAGCGCCGTGGCAAAGCCGCTACGCCGGCCTTGGTTGGTGGCCGCGCTAATAATCACCAGCATATTCGGGCCGGGAGTGAGCCAGCCAAGAATATTGATGATGAAAATGGCAAAAAGCGTGGTGATAATTTCCGGGATCACGGGATGTCCGATATATGGCTCTGTATCAGAGTGAGGCTAGCGCGGGCATTTGTAAAGCCTGCGGGCTTGTCATTTTTGTGCTGAGCCACCACATAACCCATGCCGGTATCATCCGGCATTCTCAGGGCGGGGCGAAATTCCCCACCGGCGGTGATAGCCCGCGAGCGCACCCCTTACGGGTGGTCAAGCAGATTTGGTGAAATTCCAGAGCCGACGGTTAAAGTCCGGATGGAAGAGAATGGGTGCCTTTTGGTGCTCTTTTTGCTCTGGGTTGGTGTCTGGATAAAAAGGAGTGACCTATGACACAAACCCATAAAATTGCCTTTATTAAGGCCCGCTGGCATGCGGATATTGTGGACCAGGCGCTGGTTGGGTTTAACCAGCAAATGCAGGCCGATGGCTTTGCCTGCGAGGTAAGCGCTTACGATGTGCCGGGGGCCTTTGAAGCCCCGCTTTTGGCCAAGCGGCTGGCGGTTAGCCATGATGCGGTGGTCATTGCCGCGCTGGTGGTGGATGGCGGTATTTATCGGCACGATTTCGTGGCGGCGGCGGTGGTTAACGGCATTATGCAGGCCCAGCTTGAAACCGATGTGCCGATGTTTAGCGTCTCGCTTACCCCGCATCATTTTCATGCCCATGACGAACACCAGCGCTATTTCAAGGCGCATTTTCTGCAAAAAGGCGCCGAAGCCGCCGAGGCGGTGCAAATGGTGCTGAAACTCGAAATTTAGCGCCGGCTTGGGGGCTATTCTGGCCGCGCCAAGGCCCAAACACCCCCGCGCCCGTCGCCATTAATATCACCAACCGCACTATCACCGATAAAGAGGTAAAGCGGCTGGCCCTTATAGGCGATTTGCATTTGGCCGTCACTACGCTCAATCAGGGTGTAGCTTTCGGGCATGTCGGTATCGGCAGGCAAAATCGCAGGCGGCCAGTTGGTGGCGCATTCCCCGTAGCAGTTTGATACGCCAGCCTCGTCATTGGCAAATGTATAAAGGCTCATGTGATCTTGAGCCATGATAAAAACCTGCCCGTTGAGCGGGGCACTCATCACATATTTATTGCCGTGGGAATCTGCAAACCCTGCCGTGGCCGAAAGCGTCAGCGCTGTTGCCAAAATGAGTTTTTTCATAATACCTCCGGTTTGCCGCGCGGCTCTGCGCAACTTCCAGAGAGCCATAAACCAGTCCGGTGCTGCGGACCAATCACAACTGCGAGACCGCCCTATTGCGGTTTTTTGAACATGGCCGATTTCCGAATTACCTCTTTTTCGTCAGCCGGCCGGCTTTTGGCAAGGAGTGCCCGCCCTGCCTGTACGGCCGGGCGGGCCTTTATGCGCACAAGCCAGGCTTTCACGTTGGGCATGTTGTCGATATCCTGCTCTTGCCGCTGCCAGAGCGAAACCCAGCCCCAGATCGCCATATCGGCAATGGAATATTCCCCGGCCACATAATCCTTGCCCGCAAGCTGGGTATCAAGCACCTTATAGAGCCGTGCCACCTCGCTGCGATAGCGGTCCTTGGCATAAGGGATATCATGGGGCGGCTCCATTTCGGGAGCGTATACCAAAAAGTGGTGCGCCTGCCCTGCCATCGGGCCAACCCCGCCCACCTGCCAAAACAGCCACTGGTCGATTTCAATGCGCTCGCGCTCGGAGCGCCCGTAAAACTTGCCGGTTTTGCGTGCCAGATACTGCAAAATCGCCCCGCTTTCAAAAATCGAAACCGGCGCGCCATCCGGCCCGTCATGGTCAACAATCGCGGGCATTTTACTATTGGGAGAGACCGCCTTGAACCAATCCGTAAACTGGTCTCCCTTACCGATATCAACCGGTATCATGTTATACTCCAGCCCCATTTCCTCAAGCGCGATAGGGATCTTCCAGCCATTGGGCGTGGGCCAGAAATAAAGATCAATCGGTTTAGTCATCACAGCATTCCTTTTAACCTGAGCAATTCAGACGGGTAATAGCCCGTTTTCACAACGGGGGAATTGACCTGTATCATAGAACCGGTTAATCAACGCGCAAGTGGTGCTTTGTCGAACCGGATTGCGGGCCACTCTAAATATGCCGCTAAAGAGGTCGTGGCCCGAAAGCCCGATCAGGTTTTTATGGAGGCCGGAGTTTCCGGGTAAAATATGAAAAATCTACACACCCGCACCCAGCTGGTGCATGCAGGTACGCGGCGCAGCCAGTATGGCGAGCTGAGCGAGGCAATCTACCTGACGCAGGGTTTTGTCTACCCCAGCGCCGAGGCTGCGCAAGCCCGCTTTGACGAGCTGGGCGATGACGAGTTCATCTATGCCCGCTACGGCAACCCCACGGTTGCGATGTTTGAAGACCGGATCGCAATGATCGAGGGCGCCGAGGCGGCTTTTGCCACGGCTTCGGGCATGGCGGCGGTCAATGGCGCGCTTTTTGCGCTGCTTGAGGCCGGTGATCATATTGTTGCTGCCAAAGCCCTGTTTGGCTCCTGTCTTTTTATTGTCGATACGCTTCTGCCCCAATACGGGGTCGAGGTCACGCTGGTTGACGGCACAAACCTTGACGAGTGGCGTGCCGCCATGCGCCCCAATACCAAAGTTTGCTTTTTCGAAACCCTTTCCAACCCGACACTGGAAGCGATCGACATAGCCGGGGTTGCGGCAATTGCGCACGATTTTGGGGCCAAGGTTGTGGTCGATAATGTATTTGCCACGCCAATTTTCCAGCGCGCCCTTACGCTTGGCGCCGATGTTATCATCTATTCGGCAACCAAACATATCGACGGTCAGGGCCGCTGCCTCGGCGGTGTGGTTCTGGGAGATAAAGATTTTATTCGCGGCCCGCTGGAAACCTATCTCAAGCATACCGGCGGAGCGCTCAGCCCGTTTAATGCCTGGGTGATGCTTAAAGGGCTGGAAACACTGGATCTGCGGGTGCGCGCACAGGCAGATACCGCATTAAAGCTATCTAATGCTTTGGAAAACCATAAAAAATTAGCCCGCACGATTTATCCCGGTCTCAAAAGCCATCCGCAGCACGAACTGGTTAATCGCCAGATGGAGGCCGGCGGCACCGTTTTTTCGCTTGAAATAATCGGCGGCAAGGCGGCGGCATTCCGCTTTATCAATGCGCTCGAAATCGTGCTGATTTCCAATAATCTTGGCGATGCCAAAAGCATCATTACCCATCCGGCCACCACCACCCATTCACGCCTCACCGCCGAGCAGCTTGCCGATCTGGGTATTTCCGAAGGACTCGTGCGGGTGTCGGTCGGGCTGGAAGATTTTGGCGATCTGCTCGGAGACATAGAAGCCGCCCTGAATTCCGGCTAGACTTGCAATATTTTACTCTTGTTCATACTTTAGCAATGAATTGATAAGACCTTGTTATCCGGAACAGGCGCGCTGCGTCTGTCAGGTATTGTAAAGGCAATGCCGGCAACGGTAAGGAGTGAAGAATGAACGTGATCCATTCGAGTATGACAAACGCGGGGGCCAAGGCCCTGCTGGAGACAAAACCAAGCCGTGAAGAAGCGGAAGAAGCCGTGCGCACTCTGCTGCGCTGGGCGGGTGATGACCCCACCCGCGAAGGCCTGCTCGACACACCAAAACGGGTGACTAAAGCCTATGGCCAGTGGTTTCGCGGCTACGGCGAAGACCCTGCCGAAATGTTGCAGCGCACGTTTGACGAGGTCGAGGGCTATGACGAGATCGTCGCCCTGTGCAATATCCGTTTCGAGAGCTATTGCGAGCACCACATGGCCCCGATTATCGGGGTTGCCCATGTCGCCTATATCCCGACCAGACGCGTTGTCGGCATTTCCAAGCTGGCGCGGGTGATCGATGCCTATGCCAAGCGCCTGCAAGTGCAGGAAAAAATGACCGCCCAGATCGCCAACACCCTGTTTGATGTGCTCAAACCCAAAGGCGTAGCCGTGATGATCGAAGGTGAGCACCACTGCATGTCCACCCGCGGCGTATACAAACCCGGGGTCAATATGGTGACAAAAAAAATGCTGGGTGCATTCAAGGATGACCCGATACAGCGTCAGGAATTTATGGATATCGTCAGCAACTCCAAGGGCTGACCGCGCGCGCCGCCACCGATATTGCCGCACACGCTCAAATCCTCCGGCTTGGGCGTGGCTGCGGGATTCTTTGCCGGTTTGCCAAGGCTGGCCTGAAAAACCTGACCAAACGAAGCATCCGCGTTGCCTTTGGCAAAACGACACAGGTGCCCCCTGACGCAAATTGTTGAATCCGGTTAAAAAAGTCCCTATGCTCGGTTCTGGTCGGCAGCGGAGAAGCAGATTTGCAAAAACTAGCCTTATTCTGTTTTGCGCTTTTGGGTGCGGGGGCTGCCCATGCCCAGCTTCCGGCATTGCCCGAGCCAACCGGCCAACCCGTGGCAATGAGCATCTATCTGACCGGCTATAGCTACTGGGATAATACCCCCACTGCCACAGTCGAAATATCCCACCCCGTGCGCCAGCGCCTCGCGGGCGGAATGGGGACATATTCCAACCCCGTCACTCTCGCTGTCGGCCACCGGATAACCGCTGGAGAGGATATTCTGGATTTCCCCGCAGGCACGGTATTTTACCTTCCGCGGCTGCGCAAATACGCCATTGTCGAAGATACATGTGGCGATGGACCAACCCCGCAGGAGGGGCCGTGCCGTATAGGCTACAAGGGGCTGCCGTGGCTTGATATTTATGTTGACGGGGCTTCCTCATCAAAAGAAATCACCAAAAAGTGTATGGAAAAAATAACCGGTATTCAGCCTGTGGTGATGAACCCCGGGCCGAATATGTCGGTGGTTGTCGGGCCTCTCACCGAGGGTGGCTGCTTTATTTTTCCGGATCCATAGGGGGTAAGGATGTTTGATTTTCGCCCCGTGGGCTATGTGATCGGGCTACTTCTGGTGGCTTTGGGAGCGACAATGCTCATCCCCTGGGCTGTAGATATCGCCTGGGATACCGGTGGCGGCGGCACCTTTGCGGTTTCGGCGGCCATCACCATATTGTTTGGCGGCTCGCTGGCCTTGGCCAGCGCCAATTCGCGCACACCGGGGCTGAACCTGCAACAAGCCTTTTTGCTAACCGTAATGAGCTGGCTCGCCTTGCCGGTTTTTGCCGCCCTGCCCTTTTGGTTCGGTGCTCCGCAAGCCACCTATACAGATGCGTTTTTCGAGGCAATGTCGGGCATGACAACAACCGGCTCGACGGTGTTCTCGAATCTCGACGAGCTGCCAATGGGTACATTGCTGTGGCGCGGTATGATGCAGTGGTTTGGCGGGGTCGGGATCATCGTGGTTGCCATGGCCTTTTTGCCAACCCTCAAGGTGGGCGGCATGCAGCTTTTTCGCTCCGAGGGGTTTGATACGCTGGGCAAGGTTTTGCCGCGCGCCGGAGAGATCGCCGGGTCGATATCCATCATCTATCTGGTTTTAACGGTAGCCTGCATATTGGCTTATACACTGGTCGGTATGGAATTTTTTGATGCGCTGGTGCTATCGCTCACCACAATTTCAACCGGCGGATTTACCAATACCGATGCATCTTTCGGGGCCTTTCAGGGCGCGCCGGAATATGTGGCATCGATGTTTATGCTGCTGGCGAGCCTGCCTTTTATTCGCTATGTGCAAATGATGCGCGGCTCTTCCCAGCCGCTATTTCGAGATAGTCAGGTGCGGGCTTTTCTGGTCACGGCCCTTTCCCTCATTTTGCTGATGACCTTCTACCGGATGCTTTATAACGGCGAGGGCAGCGAAGAATCCTTTCGCGAAGCGCTGTTCAATGTCACCTCTATCCTCTCGGGCACCGGCTATATTTCGGTCGATTACCAGCTTTGGGGACCATTTCCGGTTGTGCTGTTTTTCATGCTCGGGCTGGTTGGCGGCTGCGCTGGCTCCACCTGCTGTTCGATCAAGATCTTCCGGTTCCAGCTTCTGTTTATTTCGATCAAACAGCAGATCAAGCGCATCCACTCCCCCCACGGGATATTCGCCGCACGCTATGCAGGGCGGCCTGTAGGGGATGATGTCATGTCTTCGGTCATGGCGTTTTTTGTGATGTTCATGCTGACGCTCGGGGTGCTTTCGGTGATATTGACCCTGCTCGGCCTTGATTTTATCACGGCCGTTTCGGGTGCGGCCACTGCGCTAGCCAATGTCGGCCCGGGTTTGGGGCCTGAAATAGGCCCCTCCGGCAATTTTGGCGGGCTGTCGGACCCGGTCAAATGGGTGCTGAGCGCGGCGATGTTGCTTGGCCGGCTGGAGCTGATTTCGGTTTATATTCTGTTTACTGTCGGCTTTTGGCGCGGATAGAAGAGAAAAGCGGTTTAACTGAACCTGTGTTTGCCTCATACTAAGGCATCCCGTCGTATACAAAGGCCATTTGATGACCCAGAAGCAAAACACCCCCGCGCTGAATTACCACGAGTTTCCCAAGCCGGGAAAGCTGGAAATACGGGCAACCAAGCCCCTGGCTAACGGGCGTGATCTGGCGCTGGCCTATTCGCCCGGCGTGGCCGAGGCCTGTCTGGTGATCAAGGAAGACCCGTCAGCGGCGGCGCGTTTTACCGCGCGCGGCAATCTGGTGGGGGTGGTCACCAATGGCTCCGCCGCGCTCGGGCTGGGTAATATCGGGGCGCTGGCGAGCAAGCCGATCATGGAAGGCAAGGCGGTCCTGTTTAAAAAATTCGCCAATATTGATTGCTTTGATATCGAGGTGAATGAAAGCGACCCCGAAAAACTGGCCGATATTATCACCGCGTTGGAGCCGACATTTGGCGCGATAAACCTTGAAGATATCAAAGCCCCCGAATGCTTTATCGTCGAAAAGCTCTGCCGCGAACGGATGAATATTCCGGTTTTTCATGATGACCAGCACGGCACGGCGATCGTGGTCGGGGCCGCAGCACTGAATGCGCTGTATGTCGCGGATAAAAAGTTCGAGGATATAAAGGTTGTGTCCACCGGTGGCGGGGCGGCCGGCATTGCCTGCCTTAATATGCTACTCAAGCTCGGGGTAAAGCGCGAAAACGTCTGGCTTTGTGATATTGACGGGCTGGTTTTTGAAGGGCGCACGGCCGAGACCTCACCACAAAAGAACGCCTTTGCCCAAAAAACAGACCTGCGGCGGCTTGATCAGGTGATCCACGGTGCCGATCTGTTTTTAGGACTTTCCGGCCCGGGTGTGCTGACCCCTGAAATGGTCGGAAATATGACGGCAAAACCCATCATATTCGCGCTGGCCAACCCGACCCCCGAAATCATGCCCGACGCGGTGCGGGCCGTCGCACCCGATGCGATCATCGCTACCGGCCGCTCCGACTTTCCCAATCAGGTCAATAACGTATTGTGCTTTCCGTTTATCTTTCGCGGAGCGCTTGATGTCGGGGCCACCACCATCAACGACGCGATGGAAATCGCCTGTGTCGAAGGAATTGCCGAGCTGGCGCGGGCCAGTTCCAGCGCCGAGGCGGCCGCCGCCTACCGCGACGAAAGCCTGAAATTCGGCCCGGAATACCTGATCCCCAAACCGTTTGACCCGCGCTTGCTGGCAATTGTTTCGGGTGCTGTGGTCAAGGCGGCAATGGAAAGCGGCGTTGCCACACGCCCGATCAAAGATCTTGATGCCTATCGGCAAAAGCTCGAAAGCTCGGTTTTCCGCTCCGCGCTCATCATGCGTCCGGTGTTCGAGGCGGCCCGAAATTCGGTACGCCGGATTGTTTTTGCCGAGGGCGAAAGCGAGCGCGTGCTGCGCGCGGCCCATGCCATGTGCGAAGAAACCATCGACATGCCGATCCTGATTGGCCGGCCTGACGTGATAGAGGCGCGGCTTGAAAAATTTGGCCTGCCCCTCAAGGAAGGGCAGCATTATCAGCTGGTAAACCCGCAAAACGACCCGCGCTTTCGCGACTATTGGGGCACCTACCACGAGATCATGCAGCGCCGCGGTGTTACCCCTGATCTTGCCAAGGCGATATTGCGCACCAATACCACTGCAATCGCGGCTGTCATGGTGGCGCGCGGCGATGCCGACAGCCTGATCTGTGGCACCTTCGGCCAGTATCTGTGGCATCTCAACTATGTCGAGCAGGTGCTGGGCAAAGACGGGCTGGCCCCGCGCGGCGCGCTCTCGCTGATGATCATGGAAAATGGCCCGCTCTTTATTGCCGATACCCATGTCAACGCCGAGCCAACCCCCGAGCAGATTGTCGAAACAGTGCTGGGGGCTGCGCGCCATGTGCATCGTTTCGGGCTGGACCCGAAGATCGCGCTTTGCTCCCATTCACAGTTTGGTAATCTTGATACCACATCGGCCATAAGAATGCGCACCGCCCTCGCGATACTCGATAAAATGGAGCTGGATTTTATCTATGAAGGTGAAATGCACACGGATGCTGCCCTCAGCGAACCATTGCGCCGCAAAATATTTCCCAACTCGGCTTATAGCGGCGCGGCCAATGTATTGATCTTTGCCAATTCGGACGCCGCAAGTGCCGTGCGCAATATACTAAAAATCTCCGCCGGCGGGCTGGAGGTCGGGCCGATATTGATGGGCATGGGCAACAAGGCCCATATCGTGACCCCCTCGATCACCGCGCGCGGGCTGCTCAATATCGCGGCCCTCGCCGGCACAACGGTGCAGCAATACGCCTGATCTCAGACCATCGCCGCCGCCCGCAACAGTTTTTTGCGGCGCGCCGGTATGGCGCCTATCTCCAGGCCGGTGAAAACATGGATCGTATCCAGATCCCTGTCGACAACCGCGTGATCAGATACCCAGCCGCCCATCAGCAGATAGCTGCGCAGCAAGGGCGGCATGGCTTTTTGGGCGGCATACATATCGGGCGGCCCTGACGAGCGTGAAAAGCAATAGACCTTTGGAGCCTTGACCTCGGGCAGGTATTCGCGCGGTGCAAGGTGGCGGTCTTTCAGCAGAGCGAAGGCTTCGAGATGCATGCCGGCCTCCGCCCCGTCAAAGCTGGAGCAGCCAAACAGTAATTTTACGTTGTTTGCATCCACATACCGGGTCAAAGCCGCCCAGGCGATCCGCAGAATATCGGGGTCATTATAGCCGGGTTCCACACAAAACCGCCCCATTTCGGCCAGCTTGCCGGGGTAGGTGCGCAGCCGGAAAAGATCATAAAACTGCGCCGCATAGGAGCCGCCAATTTCGGTAGCACTCTCGAAAAGCTGGATGCGAAACGCACACACAAGCCGGTCTTCCAGCTGGTCCTCGATCAGGACATGGGCACAGTTCTGGTCAAACCGGTCAGCGTCGGGTGCGCCCCCTCGAAAGACCTGGCCGCGTAGCGCCTGGGCAGCACGGATATCCGCCTCGCTTCGGGCATATCTGGCAATAAACCGTCGGGCCATATCACAGTCCTTTTACTATTCTTGAGGGTATCCCCCGTAGAATATGTATACATCGTTACCTACTTACCTCAGGATATTGGAAACCACCACAGAAACCACCACAGAAACAACCCCCGAGAGGCCCCATGAAACGCACCCCGGCCCAGCTGAAGCTCCACCTGTCGGACCTCGCCTACAAGGTCACTCAAAAAGGCGGCACCGAGCGCGCCGGCTCCCATGATGCCTTTTCCGGAGAAGCAGGGGTTTTCCATTGCATCTGCTGCGGAGCGGCTTTGTTTGACGCCACGGCAAGATATGAAAGCGGCAGCGGCTGGCCAAGCTTTTTTCAGCCGCTCACCCCTGAAGCAGTCAATCAAAAGCAGGATAAAAAGCTCTGGGTGACTCGCACCGAGATCACCTGTGCGACCTGCGATGCCCATCTGGGCCATCTATTTCCGGACGGGCCTCCCCCGACCGGCCAGCGCTATTGTATGAACGGGGTGGCGCTTGACTTCAAAGCTGCCGAAGACAACAACGGGATGTCATAATAATGTCATGGCGGCTGTGTAAGCCTGCGCGAAAGCAACACAGGGCAAACAACCGCCCGGGAGATAGGGCATGAGTATCCGGGTATTGATCATCGAGGATGAAGAGGCCTTGCAGGGGCTGCTCGAATACAACCTGCAAAAAGAGGGCTTCGAGGTGTCCATTGAGGGCGACGGCGGAGAGGCGTTGACCGCCGTCGCTGAAAACAACCCCGATATCATCCTGCTCGACTGGATGCTGCCCAACATGACCGGCATCGATATTTGCCGCGCCTTGCGCAAAAGCCCGAAAACCAACGCTATCCCTATCATCATGCTAACTGCGCGGGTCGAGGAGGCCGACAAGCTGCGCGGGCTTGATCACGGTGCAGACGATTACATCACCAAGCCGTTTTCGGTATCCGAGGTCATCGCCCGCATTCGCGCAGTACTGCGCCGCACCAACCCCGCCATTGCCGGTGATATCGTCAGTTATGGCGATATCACCCTTGACCGCGAGCAAATGCGGGTCAAGCGCGGTGCTCGCCCGGTGGCGCTCGGCCCGACCGAGTTCAAATTGCTGGAGGTGTTTATCCAGCGCCCGGGGCGGGTATATTCGCGCGAGCAACTGCTCGACCGCGTCTGGGGGCAAGAAGTATATGTAGAGCACCGCACGGTCGATGTGCATATCGGCCGGCTGCGCAAAGCTCTAAACCAATCCGGAGAGGCCGACCCCATCCGCACCGTGCGCGCCACCGGCTATGCGCTTGATGAAACCTATCGCAGATAGGCCTGCGTGGTGCCGGGACTGAATTCGGCCTGATCTCGGGGTATTTGCGTTAAAACGCAATAAACAAGGTAGGTCAAAAGGTTAGCCGGCTAACCTGTAAAACACAGGGCAGGCCAGAAAAACCCGGCTTGCCTTGTCGGTTCAGGCAATTTTCAGCACTTTAAAGCCATGTTTACCGGCATCCTTGATCACCGCATCCCTGTCGCCATTGGCAATGCGGCGCAACATCGGAATGTTTGTGATCCGCACCGCGTTCAAGCGCGGGGCAACCAAAATCTCGCGCTGCTCAAGCTCCTTGAAACAGCGACTAACGGTTTCAGGCTGCATGCCCAGATATTCGGCCAAATCAATCCGCCGCACCGGAATATCGATGGTATCGCATTCCGGAATTTTTTCCTGACGATTGCGGCACTCGAATATAAACGATGCCAGCTTTTCCAGCGCCTGCTTCTTGGCAATATCGCCCGAGTGATCCATTGCCCGAAAGGCCTGATCGCGCAGGTTTTCCCAGATCACCTTTTGCGCCTTCGGGTTTTTACCCATAATCTGCTCGAAAACCCTTGGTGACAAACGGCACAGCTTGACCTTGCCAAGAGCGATCAGCGCGCCGCGGTTACGGTTGGAAATATTGCGCAGGTCAATTATATCGCCACGCATAAAAAGAGCGGCGATGGTTTTGCGCCCGTCTTGCAACAAGTGTTGCATGCTAAGCACCCCCATATCAATCGCCACGATCGGCCAGGTGCCCAGCGCCTCGCCCTCAAGGCTATCGCCACGCTTCATGGTAAGGGTTCTGGAATGGTCAGACAGGGCGCAAAGCTCGTCTGCATCAAGCTGGGCGCAAAAAAGGTATCCGTTAGCGTAGATCGAACATTGCTTACATTTGTCTTTAATTTCTGCCCTGTTCATACGCGCCCCCGCTTTTCTGACTGGATGTCAGGCGCAACCTTGATAGATCAAGAAGCCCCGGAACTATTGATCGAGATCAACGAAAGACAAGATAATGAAAATTGTTCGCCCCCTGCACGGACAGGGGCACTGCTCTCGCCGGTAGCACTCACTCCTATTGACAGAGCTGGCAAAACCATGCATCGCTCAAGGGGCAACGGTTCCCCGATGCGCCAAAGCGCAGGGGATGAAACGGGAATGCTGTCAGGGGAGACCAAACGAGGCCCCGATGCAGCAGCCGCCCCCGCGACTGTAGGTGGGTTTGCGCGCCATATTGCCACTGGGCTTTGCCCGGGAAGGCGGCGCGCAGGATACCACAAGCCAGGAGACCGGCCATTGCACGAACCGTAACCGGCCGTCGGGGAAGACGGCTAAAGGAGACCTGACATGACAACAATGTCCACCACCACTGCGACCACCACTGCGACCACCGCCGCACAAGCCGACAACCGCAGCGAAATCAGCCTGCGCAGCATTATTCTTACCGCCACGTTCGGCCTTGGCATCATGTTTGCCGCCGGTTTTGCGCAGTCGGCAGTCATCCACGATGCCCAGCATGACACGCGCCACGCCATCGGCTTTCCCTGCCACTAAGGCATAATTGCTTTTACCTATAATCAGCAGGCCGGTTGTGCCGGATGCGTTTTGCCTTCGGCGTGCAGCCGTGCCTGCGCACTGGAAACCGAAAAAATGCTTAAAAAACTACTTACCAGTGCGTTGTTCGCTGGCTTTGGCGCAGGGCTGATCGTGGCCGTGCTACAAATATCCATCGCGGTTCCGGTTATTCTGGAGGCCGAACTATACGAAAGCGGCCAAGAGGTGCATTACGCCGGTGTGGTCCAGATGGTCGCGCCGGATCATAACGACACCCACGGCGCCGAGGCCCGCGCCGCAGACACCGCCCGCGCAGCGGGTGAGGCTGTGGAAGCCGAACCAACACTCGAAGGCTTTGACTGGTCACGCAATATCCAGACCTTCCTTTCCACCGAACTGACCTATATCGGCTACGCGTTACTCTTGATCGCGGGCATGGCGCTGGCGGCGCGCAGCGGCGTGGTCATCACAGCCCGCAGCGGTATTATCTGGGGGTTGGCGGGGTTTGCCGCCTTTAGCCTATCCCCCGGCATGGGGCTGCCACCCGAGTTGCCTGGCGCTATGGCCGCCCCGCTCGAGCTGCGTCAAATGTGGTGGATCGGCACAGTGGTGGCGACAATTGCCGGACTGGCAGCAATCGCATTTGGCAAAAACTGGCTCTATTGGGGTGGCGGAATATGCCTCCTCGCGCTGCCCCACCTGATCGGCCAGCCAAAGGCCGGCGGCTATGGCGGCGTAGTGCCACCCGAGCTGGCGGGCGAGTTTGTCGGCATGACGCTGGCCATTTCGGCCATTGGCTGGGCAGCACTGGGCCTGTTCGCCGGTCACTTCTGGGCAAAAGACACAAAACAGCCCCGATAAACAAGGTTTGCCGCGGGGGCTTGTATATGGGGGCGAAAGCGTCCATATACCCCTAGAACCCCGCGGCCAACTCATTCACGAGCCAATTTGCACGTTTTTAGAGCCTGTCGCACCTGACAAGCCAAAAGCCGTGCCTGCCGCGCATTCCGAAAGACTCCATTTAATGAATTTTGATACAACCGGCTTATCCAAGCCGATTCTGACCACGTTGCAAGAACTTGGTTACGAAACCGCCACGCCCATTCAGGCGCAGGCGATACCCCCGATAATGGAAGGCCGCGATGTTGTCGGCCTTGCCCAGACCGGCACCGGCAAAACCGCTGCCTTTACCCTGCCTTTGCTGCACCGGATCAACAAAACCAGCCAAGGCGGCAAGCATCGCCCTGTGCGGGTGCTGATCCTGTCGCCCACCCGCGAGCTGGCAGCCCAGATAGATAAATCCGTGCGCGATTATGGCGGGCGTCTGCCGCTGAAATCTACCTGCGTTGTCGGCGGTGTGCCGATCAAGCGGCAGATCAACGCCCTGCGCGGCGGTATTGATTTCCTCGTCGCCACCCCCGGGCGGCTCGAAGATCTGATATCACAAAAGGCCGTACGGCTCGATCAGGTCGAGACCGTGGTGCTGGACGAAGCCGACCAGATGCTCGATATCGGCTTTATGCCTGCGATCAAACGGATTTTGAAGCTGCTGCCGAAAAAACGTCAAACCCTGCTGTTTTCGGCCACCATGCCCAAAGAAATCAAGGCGCTGTCACAGGATCATTTGCAAAATCCGGTCGAGGTTTCGGTGGCGACCGTGGCCAAAACCGCCGATAATGTCACCCAAAGCGTCATGCACCTGCCCCCCGAAGGCAAGGTCAACGCCATGACCAAACTGGCCAAAACCCACCCCGGGAAAAAGATCATCGTCTTTGCCCGCACCAAGCGCGGCGCCGATAAAATCGCCCGCAAGCTGGTAACGGAAGGCATTGGCGCCGAGGCCATCCACGGCAACAAATCTCAAAACCAGCGGGTGCGCACCCTTGCGTCTTTTAAAAATGGTAAAACCCTTGTGCTGATCGCCACCGATATCGCCGCGCGCGGCATCGATGTACCGGGGATCGAGCTGGTGGTAAACTATGACCTGCCAAATGTACCCGAAAGCTATGTCCACCGCATTGGCCGCACGGCCCGCGCCGGAGCCTCCGGGCTGGCGGTTTCATTTTGCACGCCCGAAGAGATCAAATTACTGCGTGCCATTGAGCGCCTGATCAAAATCAAAATCCCCGCACTGGCCGCCGATGGCTCACCCTTGCAGGAAAAAGACGTGCCGCAAGCCCGCGCTGCAAAACGCCCCGAAGGCGGTCGCCCGCAACAGCGCCGCCGCCGCTATCGCCCTCGCGCCAAGGCCAGCTAAAACAGGGGCGGGCCTTGTTCGCCCCCGAAAACCACAAAAAACCCTGCAGTGACCAAACTGTGACCGAATGCCGATTGCGCCCCCCCGAAACAGGGGGTAAACAACCCCCATGTCTATTTGGGAATTCGCAAATCCGGTGCGGTTCATGCGCCTATCTGGTCGGCTATTACCGTATTTTGCGGTACTGACGGCCATCACCCTGATCCCGGCGTTGGTCTGGGGGTTTTTCTTTACCCCTGATGATTACCGGCAGGGCGCAACCATAAAAATAATCTATGTGCATGTTCCGACTGCATTTTTGGCGATCAACATCTACTTCATGATGTTTGTCACTTCGCTGATCTGGCTGATCCGCCGCCACCATGTATCAGCATTGGCTGCCAAGGCCGCCGCTCCTGTTGGCGCTATCATGACCCTGATCGCCCTGATCACCGGCGCCGTGTGGGGTCAACCGATCTGGGGCACGTGGTGGGTCTGGGATCCGAGGCTGACCTCGTTTCTGATTATGTTTATATTTTATGTAGGCTATATCGCGCTGTGGGCCGCCATTGACGAGCCTGAAAAAGCAGCCGACCTCACGTCCATCCTTTGCATGATTGGCTCGGTTTTTGCCATTGTTTCGCGCTACGCCGTGGATTTCTGGAATCAGGGCCTGCATCAGGGCACATCGGCCCCGCTCCTGCGGCCCGGAGCAGAAAACCAAATGGCACCTGTATTCTGGCAACCGTTAATGTTGTCGCTGGCCGGGTTTTTCTTGCTGTTTTTAACTCTGCTGCTCCTGCGCACCCGCACCGAAATCCGCAACCGTCGCATTACCGCCCTCAGGGCAAGAGAGGCCTGATGCTCCCCGATCTCGGAAAATATGTCGTTCCTGTGTTGTCAGCCTATGGCGCAATGATCATACTGGCCGGCGGTCTGGTTCTGGCCTCGCTAAAGAGCGCGAAAGACAGCAAGAAAACCCTTGCCAAGCTTGAGCAAAAACGGAAAGCCAAATCAAATGACTAAGCCCAAGAAAAAAATAAACTACTTCCTTTTCATCCCGCCAACGATCTTCTTCGCACTGGCCGCGATGTTCTATCTTGGCCTTCAGCGCGAAAACCCCGGTGCCCTGCCCTCGGCGCTAATCGGGCGAGAAGTGCCAAACGTCAACCTGACAGATCTGCGCACGGACCCGGCACCGGTAGATGCCGATTTTCGCGCCAGTAACGTAAAGCTGGTAAATTTCTGGGCCAGCTGGTGTGGGCCTTGCCGCGCCGAAGCCCCCTTGCTGGAGCGCATGGCCAAAGAAATGGGCATCCCCATTCTAGGCATCAATTATAAAGACCAGCCCCAGCAGGCTCTGGCCTTTCTTGAAGAGCTGGGTGATCCATTTATCAAAATCGGTGCCGATTCCAACGGCCGCAACTCGATCGACTGGGGGGTGACCGGCATTCCGGAAACCTTTGTTGTTGATGAAAACGGCATTATCCTGTTTCGCTATCCTGGGCCGATCACAACCTCGATCCTCAATAAACGCATCCTGCCTTTGCTCAATGGCGAAACCGAGTAGCACCCCCCGAGTGCTATAGTCATTCCGTGCCCGCCACTTCCATGGCGGGCATTTTTATGTCGGCTCAGCGCACCGGCTCTTTCATTGTCACCAGCTCTTCGGCGGCTGTCGGATGCACGGCCACCGTGCGGTCAAAGTCTTCCTTGGTGGCGCCCATCTTGATCGCGACACCGGCCAGCTGGATCATCTCGCCCGCTGCCGGGCCGACAATATGGCAACCAAGAACCTTGCGCGAGCTTTTCTCGACGATCAGTTTCATCAGCATGCGCTCGTCGCGCCCCGCAAGAATATTGGCCATGGGGCGGAAAGCGGCGCGATAAACCTCGATATCAAAATCCTCGCGCGCATCTTCCTCGATATAGCCGACCGTACCGATCTCGGGCTGGGTAAATACAGCCGTAGCAATAAATTCATGGTCCATCGCGGTTGGATTATCGTTAAACACGGTTTCGACAAAGGCCATACCCTCACGGATCGCCACAGGGGTAAGTTGCACCCGGTCAGTCACATCGCCCACCGCATAGATGCTGTCACAGCTGGTCGCCGAATAGCGGTCCACCATGATCTCGCTCCGCCGTCCAACCTTGACCCCTGCTTCTGCCAGCCCCATACCTTCGGTATTGGGCAGCCGTCCTGTTGCATACATCACCGCATCGACAACACACTCCGAGCCGTTGGTGCAGGTCACATGCAGGCCGTCTTCCTTTTTTGCGATCTCCATCACATCTGTGCCCAGATGCAGGTCTATTCCCTTGCGGATCATCTCGTCCGCCACATGGCCACGCACCTCGCCGTCAAAGCCGCGAAGTATCTGTGCGCCGCGATAAAACTGCGTCACCTTTGCACCAAGCCCATTGAAAATACCGGCAAATTCACAGGCGATATAACCGCCGCCAACCACCAGTATCCGCTTGGGAAGAGCCTTGAGGTGAAACACGTCGTTTGACGTTATCACATGCTCGATCCCTTTGACATTGGGCAAAAATGGCCGGCCACCCGTGGCCACCAGTATCCACTTTGCCGTGATGGTCTCGCCGGTGGAGAGCTGCACCGTGTGCCCGTCTTTTATGGTGGCACGCGCGTTGAACACCTCCACGCCGGCATTATCCAACCCCTTGCGATACAAGCCTTCAAGACGATCAAGCTCGTCATCTATTTTTCCGATCAGCTTGCCCCAGTCAAAACGGCGCTCACCGATACTCCAGCCAAAACCCTCCGCATCGGACATGGCCTCGCTATAACCCGAGGCATAGACCATCAGCTTTTTGGGCACACAACCACGGATAACACAGGTGCCGCCCATGCGGTATTCCTCGGCCAGCGCCACCTTGGCACCGCCCTGCGCCGCCACGCGCCCCGCGCGCACACCACCCGAGCCTCCGCCAATCACAAACAGGTCATAATCGTATTTCATCTAGGCCCCCGGCACATATAAAGAATTTTTCCCCGGCATATGCACTTTGTGCCGCCCGAGGTCGCCCCTGTCGCGGTCATATACATGCACCTCGCCGTTATCATACCCGACCAGAACCGTATCAGCCATCACCACAAACAGCCCTGTCTCCACCACGCCGGGAATGCGGTTCAGCGCCTCCGCCAGCCCTTTCGGATCGCCGATCCGGTTGAGGTGGAGATCAAGGATATAATGCCCTTCATCGGTCACATAAGGTGCGCCGTTTTCTTCGCGTAGCGATATGCGGCGCTGTGCGACATCCGCGCCCTCAAGCACTTCTTCAACCGTTGATTCAGTGCTGCGCCAGCCAAATTTCACCACCTCGATCGGTAGCGGAAAGGCACCAAGCACATCCACCTGCTTGCTGGCATCCGAAATAACCAGCATCTGGTTGGAGGCGCTGGCCACGATCTTTTCTTGCAACAGCGCCCCGCCGCCGCCTTTGATCAGGTTGAGGTTGGCGTCAAATTCATCGGCCCCGTCCACGGTGATATCAAGCCAGCCGGCCTCCTCCAGCGTAGTGAGCGGAATATTGAGGCTGGCAGCCAAATCGCGGGTGCGGGTCGAGGTCGGCACCCCGATAATCTCCAGCCCCTCGTTATTAACCAGATTACCGAGCTGTTGCACAAACCATGCCGCAGTAGAACCGGTGCCCAGCCCGACCTTCATGCCGGGTTTTATATACTCCAGTGCAGCTTTAGCCGCTGCATATTTTCCCCGGTCCGATCCGGTCAGGCTCTCGGTCATTTTCATCCCCTTTCGGTGAAAATTCAGCGCTTTCCAGCTTGCAATCGTCGGGTTTCCCCCTGCATACCGGCTCCATATAACGATAATGCAGAAAAGCCCAAGGGGAAAGCCATGTTTCTCAGCATCTCGCAAGTGTTCAAAATAGGCGTGGGGCCTTCCTCGTCGCACACGGTCGGGCCGATGGTGGCGGCAGGGCGGTTTCTGGCGCTGCTGCGCGAAGGGCGCGAGGTGGTGCCGGGGGCTGGCACGCTTAGCCGCCTTGGCTGCGCGCTGCACGGGTCATTGGCCTTTACCGGTAAAGGCCATGCCACCGACCGTGCGGTAACCCTTGGTTTTGCCGGTTTTTCCCCCGAAGATTTCAACCCCGAAGCCGCCGCCCGCATCGAAACCGAGATCGGGCAAAGCGGCACCATAAAAGCACCGGGGCTGGGGGCATTGCGCTATCGGCAATCCGAAGATCTGGTCTTTGACTATGATACCACCCTGCCCGGCCACGCCAATGGCATGGTGCTTTCGGCCTATGACGGCGGTGGCAATCTCTATGCAAGGGAAACCTACTATTCCACCGGTGGCGGCTTTGTGCTGACCGCATCCGAGCTGGCCAAAAACGAGTTGACCGCAGAGCCGCCAAGCGCGCCCTACCCCTTCAGAACCGCCAATGAAATGCTGAAAATGGCCGCTGCCTCCAGGCTCTCGATTGTCGAGATGAAAAGGCAGAACGAGCTTCACCACATAAGCGCGGCGGCGCTGGCTACCATGCTGGACAAAATCTGGCGGGTGATGGATGACAGCATAAATCGCGGCCTCGCCACGGCAGGCATTTTGCCAGGCGGGCTGAATATGAAGCGCCGCGCCAAAGGCATTTTTGAAGCTCTGCAAGCGGAGCGCAGTACCAATATGGCCGCCCCGCACACGATCAACGACTGGATTTCGGTTTATGCCATCGCAGTAAACGAGGAAAATGCCGCCGGCGGGCAGGTGGTGACCGCACCAACCAATGGCGCTGCCGGGGTTTTGCCGGCAACATTGCGCTATTATCTTGACCATGTGCCAACTGCGCGGCGCGAGATGATCCATACATTTTTGCTCACCGCAGCAGCCATCGGCGGGCTGATCAAGGCCAATGCTTCCATCTCCGGCGCCGAAGTCGGCTGTCAGGGAGAAGTTGGCTCGGCCAGCGCCATGGCGGCAGCCGGTCTCTGCGCTGTGCTGGGTGGCAGCCCGGCACAGGTGGAAAATGCAGCTGAAATTGCACTGGAACACCATCTCGGCATGACCTGCGACCCCGTAAAAGGGCTGGTCCAGGCCCCGTGCATAGAGCGCAACGGGCTAGGCGCCATCAAGGCCGTATCAGCGGCATCATTATCACTGAGGGGAGACGGCACACATATTGTCAGCCTTGACGCCTGCATCGAAACCATGCGCCAAACCGGCGTGGACATGAACCACAAATACAAAGAAACCTCGCTCGGCGGGCTGGCGGTGAATGTGCCGGAGTGCTGAACCCGGCAACGGGCTAGCCGCTATAAAGCCACCATCAACAGAGGTGGCAAAGCTTTGCGGATTTTGGCTTTTTCCGACCTCGTCCCAAAGGGAAATTACACGGAAAATAGCCCGAACTATCTGAAAAACGACAAAAAAACTCGATCGTTTGCATACACCGGCAAATATTCAATCTCTGATCTGGCTGAGTTGTTCGCGGTTTCAAGGCCAACCGCCTATCAAGCCCTGAAGCGCATCAACACCGCTAGGGGGATAGGGGAATGGATCATCCACTTTGCAAACAAGCATGGCATTAGGCCTCGACAGGTTCACCAATTTGCGCAAAAGATACAGATGGCACTGCGCGAATAAGAAACTGGAAGTATCATGAAACAGATCGTCGTTGATTTAGACAACACAATTACCGTGAATGACAATTCACCGTATTCGGACAAGCCACCCAATATTGCCGTTATTGAAATGCTGCGTACCTACCAAACGCGCGGGTTCTCCATCGTGATCAGCACGGCGCGCAATATGCGCACTTATGAGGGCAATGAAGGCAAGATCATTGCCAATACGGTACCGGTTATTCTGGAGTGGTTGGCCAAGCATGATGTGCCATACGACGAGCTTCGTGTTGGCAAGCCGTGGTGCGGCACCGAGGGGTTTTATGTGGATGACAAATCCATTCGCCCACAGGAATTTACCTCGCTGAGCTATGAAGAAATTATCGAGCTGATCAATGGTTGAGCCGGTTTTCCTGATCCTCTCCGCCGCCTATATCAGCGATGAAATGGCCGCCGAGCTGGGCTATATTCCGCCCGCCTTTTTGCCGTTGGGTGGCCAGCGCTTATTTGAGCATCAGTGCAAGTTGGCCAGCGGTGAGGTCTATTTGTCGCTCCCGCAGGATTTTGACATTCCGCCGGTGGACCAAACCGCGATCGAGCGCCTTGATATCCGCATTATTCGCGCCGCCAATGGCCTAAGCTTGAAAGATTCCGTCCTGTTCGCCCTGGGGGAAATTGGCCATGACGGCCCGATCGAAATTCTGTTTGGTGATACATTAGTGCAAGGGCGCGCAGGCGAGCACACGGACCTGGTCTCTTATCAAAATGACCCGGCCAATCATTTTTGGTCCTATTATTTGCCCGAAAACCCCGAAGCGCCATTTTCTTCCGGCTATGGCGAGGGGTTGTCCAAGCGGCGAATTCTGTGTGGGCATTTCAAAATGTCGAGTGCCGCCCAGTGGCAAGCCGCGCTGGAGGCCGCCCCTGATTTTGTAGAGGCACTCAACCTATACAACCTCCAGAAAACCTTCACCAAGAAACCTGTAGCCGCATGGTTTGATTTTGGCCATTTGGCGCTTTATTATCAATCCAAGCGCGAATTTGCGGTAGCGCGGGCCTTTAACAGCATCCAGCCAGATGGCATGACCGTGCGAAAATCCTCAGACCAGACCAACAAGATGCGGGCCGAGGCGCAATGGTTCAAAAACCTGCCCTATGATCTGCGCCCCTACGCGCCGAGATACCTTGGAAAATCAGACAAAAACCACCGCGCTGGCTATCGGCTGGAATATGTTTACCAGCCGCTTTTGAGCGATCTTTATGTATTTGGCAACCTGCCAAGCCATGTGTGGGCCACCATTCTTGGCGGCTGTTTTGACTTCCTCGACGCCGCGGAAAAGCACCGGCCTTCAGAAGACGCCCCTGAAAGTGCCGAAGCTTTTGCTAGCGATTTTTTTGCCCAGATGTTTGCCGAAAAAACCAAGGCGCGCTTTGCAGTATTTCTGGAGGCTTCAGGTTATCAGCACAACCCAGAGTTACACCTAAATGGCACCAAGGTTGGGCCAATTGATACTCTCCTTGAAAAGCTGCTAGCGCAAATCCGCCCCACCACTCCGAGCGATATCCGCTTCATGCACGGCGATTTTTTCTTTGGCAACACGTTCTTTGATTTCAAAGCCATGCGGGTGCTCACCATTGACCCCCGCGCCATGTCCTGGACAGGCTTGCCCGCCTATTATGGAGATTACCGCTATGATGTGGCCAAGCTTTGCCACTCCATTGTGGGTAAATATGACCATATCCTGCATGGCCGCAGCCGGCTCACCCAACACAGCCCCACGGAGTGGGCCTTTACCCCCACCGACATAACCGAGCCGCAGCATATTTCCGATTTGCTTTTTGGGATCGCGGCGGAAAAATACAACATGGAAAAGCCCGAGTTGCTGGCAATGACCGCGCTTTTGTTTTTCTCTATGTTACCGCTTCATACCGAGTCGAAAACCCGGCAAATGCACCTGTTTGTCAACGCTTTGCGCTTGGCGCTTTTAGCTCTGGAGACCCCATGAATTTCATCTTCCCCATGGGCGGCTTGAGCCAGCGCTTTACCAATGCCGGCTATACCGTGCCCAAATTCATGCTCAATCTGCACGGGTTTTCGGTGTTTGAACATGCGGTGATCGGGTTTCACCGCTATTTCAAGGCGCACAGGTTTGTATTTGCCTTCAG
Source organism: Paracoccaceae bacterium (assembly GCA_021647745.1). Classification (GTDB taxonomy): domain Bacteria; phylum Pseudomonadota; class Alphaproteobacteria; order Rhodobacterales; family Rhodobacteraceae; genus UBA3077. The sequence goes on from JAKIUB010000003.1 coordinate 71,589, forward strand.
AGATGCCCCGGAAACCACCCGCTTTGTGCTGGAAAAATGCCGGAAAATGGGCATTCCGCGTAAAAACATCCGCATTGTGAAGCTCGACGCCCCCACCAGCGGGCAAGCCGAAACAGTTTGGATTGCTAACAGAGAGGCCGGGCTGAACCCGGACGACCCGATCGTGATTTTCAATATCGATTCCTTCCAGTCAGGTTTTCAGTTGCCTGAAAGTTTTGATCTGGCCACCACCGACGGCTATCTGGAAGTGTTCATCGGTGAGGGCGACCATTGGTCTTTTGTGGACCCGGGGCCAGCGCAGTCCGTAATTCGAGTAACGGAAAAAGAGCGGGTGTCTGATCTTTGCTCCACCGGCCTTTACTATTTCAGACGCGCGCAGGATTTTAACCAGGCTTTTGAGTTAACACTGAATATGGACCTATCGGAGCTTCAAGGTGGCGAACGCTATGTCGCCCCGCTTTATAACGCGCTGATCGAAAAAGGTATGACGGTAAAGTATCAGTTGGTGGCTGCATCAGAGGTTACCTTCTGCGGCACCCCTGATGAATATGACGCTATACGTTTCAAGAAACCGCCAGCAACGAATAAATTGTTAGCTATGCCCGAAAGTTGGTGACGCGTTAATCAGGCGGCATGTTTATGTTGCTTGATCATGTTGCTTGATCCCGTTCTTGAACTCAACCCCGTTAATAATTTCGGGTAACCGGTTTGCACCGTCGAGTTTTCGCCATTTCTTTTTGGCGGACATCATCAGCTTGTAGGCCATGCCAGTGCGGTTTTCCGGCTCAGGCAGTGCTTGGGGTCATAGAATGCTTCGTGTCCGCCATCATATAAAATGGGACATCAGAGCGATTTGAGTATTGGATCCCGACCAATGTCCGGCAGAGCGCCCCAAACCTGTCCTGAAAAGCAGAGGGCCACTTCACTGTATCGCGGCCTCTGTCATACATTGGATTTAACAAGTCCCGAGCCTCAGCTCTCGGGGTAATATACCTCGTAAAGCGGGCCGAGGGTCTCGTCCTTGAACAGAGAGGAAACCGAGGCACCGCTGGCGATATTCTGGATCGCTTGCGCATAGACCGGAGCCGTAGGCACCATGCGGATTTTTTTGTTCTTTTTCACTTCATCGGTAGCTTCGATTGAATCCGTGATCACCAGAGATTTCATCGAGGATGCCTGAATGCGCTCCACCGCCGGGCCGGATAGCACCCCGTGGGTGATATAGGAGTGAACCTCTTTCGCCCCTTTTTCCGTCAAAAGATCAGCCGCTTTGCACAGGGTGCCCGCGGTATCGCAAATATCATCCACGATAATACATACCCGCCCTTTCACTTCGCCGATCACGGTCATGCCGGCTATTTCACCGGGCGCATTGCGGCGCTTGTCCACGATCGCCAAATCAGCGCCAATACGCTGCGCCAGTTGCCGGGCACGGGCCACGCCGCCCACATCAGGAGAAACCACCACCACATCTTTTGGGTTTTTGAAGTAATGCTTTACATCAAGCGCAAAAATTGGCGATGCATGCAGGTTATCCACCGGAATATCGAAAAACCCCTGAATTTGCGCGGCGTGCAGGTCCATTGTCAATATCCGGTCAATGCCGGACTTGGTCAGCAGATTGGCGACCAGCTTGGCACTGATCGGGGTACGGGCCTTGGTGCGGCGATCTTGCCGCGCATAGCCGAAATACGGGATCACAGCCGTAATGCGCCGGGCCGAGCTGCGCTTGAGCGCATCGGCGATGATCATCAGCTCCATCAGGTGCTCATTGGCCGGTTTGGAGGTTGGTTGCAGGATGAACATATCCTCGTCGCGGACATTTTCGTAAACCTCGACGAATATCTCGCCATCGTTGAATTGTTCGACACGGGCATCGACCATAGCGAGCGGTTCGCCGCGATGCATGCCCATCCTTTTGACAATACTGCGCGCCAAAGATCGGTTGGCGTTGCCGGAAATAAGCTTTGGGGGGATGGAGCTGCGCATGATCGGATAACCTTTATGGGGATGACGAATCTGTCTCGGCTTGGGCGCGGTGTAACAAACTCGTTGCCCCTTGCAAAGGGGGATGTTTAACTTGAATGGACAAGGGCGCAGTATGACAACAGAAATGATCAACGCAAGGCAGCTCGGAATTAGCCGTCAGGAGGCAGGGGCAGAAATGCTATTGCTTCATTGCGCACTGGCCCGCCGCGGCGCGCTTCTGCCGCTCATGGCCCGTTTACCTATATTGCTGATACAAGGAGAGCATTCGCCATCGGTTATTGCCGAAATCCATGCGGTTATTGCCAGTCAGGCACCCTTGGTAACACAAAAACCGTTTCCAAAGCCGGCCATATGGGAGTGATCACCCACGCAGAAAATGTCGCAAGGCTGATGGTCGGGCAGAGCAGATAACCTGCGCCGCTGCGCTCGAAGGTCCGGGTTGTAATAGCCGCTATAAAGCGAAGGGTTTCAGGAAATCAGCCTCAAGAAATTATCAATCTCGGCATCTGTCGTCGCCCAGTTACAAACAAGGCGAGCCGAGATATGCTCATCCTCGGGGCCTTCCAGCGGCTGGTCAAACGGCCAGTGATAATACTTGGCGCCCGCCTGCTGCGCGGCGCGGTGGCCTTTGCGTGGCCAGCTGGCAAAAACCGCATTGGCCTCTACCGGATGCATCAACTGCGCACCTGCAATTTGTAATATACCCTTGGCCAACCGGTCTGCGGCGCGATTGGCCTTTGCGGCAAGGCCCAGCCAAAGATCATCACTCAGGTAAGCCTCCATCTGCGCTGACAAAAACCGGTGTTTGGAAAAAAGATGGCCGCCGCGCTTGCGCCTCAGCTCGAACTCCCACGCATACTCCGGAGCAAACAAAACTACGGCCTCCACCCCCAAAAGCCCGTTTTTGGTGCCGCCAAAGCTGAGCACATCAATGCCGGCTTTCCATGTCAGCTCCGCAGGCGAGCAACCAAGCCGGACCAGCGCATTGGTAAAACGCGCCCCGTCCATATGGCTGGGAATGCCTGCGGCCTTGGCAATACCTGTGAGGGTCTTCACTTCTTCCGGCGTATAAACCGCGCCGGCTTCGGTGGCATTGGTCAGGCTCAAAGCGCCTTTTTGCACATTATGCACCCCGGCATGTGCTGTGTGCTTTATCGCATGGCGCAGGTTTTCAGGGTCGATCTTGGCATCTGCGCCCTCAAGCAAGGTAAGCTTGGCTCCGCCGGTATAAAACTCGGGGGCGCCGCATTCGTCCTCTTCTATATGAGCGTTTTTGTGGCAATAAACCGTCTGCCATGGCTCGATCAGACAAGCCAGAGACAGAGCATTGGCCGCCGTGCCCGTTGCCACAAGAAAAACCTCGGCCCCGGGCGCCTCGAAAATATCACGGATTTCTTCACGCACATTATCCATGATCGGGTCAGCGCCGTAGGGCATTGCCGCACCCTCGTTTGCCTGCGCGATGGCTTTTATCACTTCGGGCGCTGCCGGCCCGCCGTTATCCGAAGCAAAAAACATGCTATTCTCCAACTATATAATCTTCGATATCGTCCATATCGATTTCGTATTCCGGTATCGCCCAGTTTTTTACCGATGCACCGGATTTGACAACCGATTCGTTATCTCCCGATAAAAGCGGGTGCCAGTCCGGCAGGGGCGCGCCCTCGTGTAGCAAGCGGTAGGCGCAGGTCGCGGGCATCCACTCGGCAATATCTTCGATGTTATCCGGCGTCAGGATTACACAATCCTTGACGATCTGCTTGCGCAAAGCGTAGTTGCCACAGCGGCAGGTTTTGGTATCCAGCAAGCGGCAGGACACATTGGTAAATAAAAAATTTCCGCTATCTTCGTCCTCGAGCTTGATCAGGCAGCAATTGCCGCAACCATCACAAATCGCCTCCCATTCGTCGATGGTCATCTCGTCCATCGGCACCCGTTCCCAAAAGGATTTACGCATCTTTCAGTATCGCACGGCTTTGGTCGCAATCTTTTTCAATTTGTTCGATTAGTGCAGGTAAACTGTCAAATTTTAGCTCTGGGCGTTGAAAAGAGACAAGAGCAACCGAGACCTCCTCTCCGTAAAGATCACCGTCAAAGTCAAAAATATAGACTTCAAGGTTGGGGATATTGCGGCCAAATGTCGGGCGTTCGCCCAAGCTGGCCGCGCCCTGATAGCTGCCCTTATATGGCCCGGTCAGCACATCAAAAAGCACCGCGTAAACCCCGAAACGCGGCAGGTGCAGCCCCTCAACCGAAATATTTGCCGTTGGAAAGCCAAGCTCGCGCCCGCGCTGATCGCCGCGCTCGACCACGCCTTCGATCCGGTGCCAATGGCCAAGCATACGCGCCGCGTCCTGCGGCTGGCCCGCCGCCAAAGCGCTGCGAATTGCCGAGGAGGAATAATTACCCAGCTCGCCCGAGATCAGCGGCGCAACCACCAGCTCAATGCCAAAATCCGGGCAATGGGCACGCAGAAAATCCACATCCCCCCCGCGCCCCTTGCCAAAACGGAAATCCTCGCCCACAACCAAGCGAGAAATCCCCAGCCCTTTGGCTAGAACATCACGCAGAAACGCCTGCGCCGTCAGGCTGGAAAGCGCTTTGTCAAAAGGCAAATCGTAAAGCACATCCACCCCGATTTTTTCCAGCCGGTGCCGCTTGGCCGCCGCGTTCATCAGCCGAAAAGGTGGCGCATCAGGCGCAAAAAAGCTGCGCGGGTGCGGCTCGAAGCTCACCACCCCGAGCGGCACGCCTTTGGCGCGCGCCAGATCAATCACCGAGCGGTGGCCCAGATGCACCCCGTCAAAATTGCCCATCGCTACGGAGGCACCGCGCAGGGAAACATCATTATACCGCTCGAAAATCTGCATATTGCGCCCTTATTCGCGGCGCGGTGCCAGCACCAGCGCCTTGCCTTTGATCACTACGGTATCGCCCACCGTGCAGATGCAATCAAGCCCCACCCGCCGGGTGCGGATGTCAATATCATGGATCATCACCTCGGCGCGCACCGTATCACCGGGGCGCACAGGCGCAGTGAAGGTCAGGTTTTGCTGCAAATATATGGTGCCATGCCCGGGAAGCTGCTCGCCGATCACCGCCGAGATCAGCCCCGCTCCCAGCATGCCGTGAGCAATGCGCCCGTTAAACGGCGTACCGGATGCGTATTCCTCATCCATGTGGATCGGGTTGTGATCAGAGGAAAGTACCGCAAAAGCGTGGATGGCCTGATCGTCTATCACCTTTTCCAGATAGCGGCTCATCCCCACTTCCAGCTCGTCTATATAAAGCGTGCCAACCGGCAGGTTATGTCCGCGTGGCATGGCTTATACTTTCAAGTTGGGGATGATCTGCTTTTTGCGCGATACCACCCCGGGCAGCAGCACGGTATCATCAGATGCCTTAACGTTAAACGACTTTTCCGCGATGGTTTTTACCGTGTCATTCGGGATCAGCAAAGTGGAGGATTCATCAAGAATATCCACAACAAAAAGCAGCACCTGATCAACGCCGTCTTCAGCCGCAACATCCGCCATGCTGGCCATCAGGCTGGCTTTGCGGTCCATCACGATTTTTGGTGCGGTGGTTTCCAGCACCGAAACCCGAAACTTTTTGCCATCCACCTCAAAAATTTTGGAATCAAGCCGCAGCAGCTCCGCATCGCTAAAATGTGAAATATCCGATTTGGCGGTAAACATTTCGGCAGCATAATCCGCAATGGTAATGCCAAGCTCTTTGGCCAGCCGATGCGCCAGAGAAACATCGCGCGGGGTGGTGGTGGGGGAGCGGAACTCCAGCGTATCCGACAGGATGCAGCTCAGCACGAGGCCCTTGATCGCATCGGGCATCGCGTCAATCGCCTTGCTCGGCAAAATCGCCATCATCACCGTGGCGGTGCTGGCCACCGGGCGGATGGTGATGTTGATCGGGCCTTTGGTGGACAGGCCGCCCGCGAGGGCGTGGTGGTCGATCACTTGGCGGATGTCGGCGTCTGAAATGTTGGGAAACAGCTCGGCGGGGTTATTTGTGTCTACAATTACCACCTTTTCACCCGCTTCAATACTGGTGAGGATTTCAGGTGCTTCAAAACCCCAGCGCTTCAGCACAAAAGCCGCTTCGGTGTTTGGCGCGCCCAGCACATAGGCCGTGGCGGGCTTTTGTTTGATCTCGTTCAGATACCACGCCCAGATCAGGGCGGAGGCGGTTGCGTCTGTATCGGGGGCCTGATGGCCGAAAACCTTGATCATGGGGTCGCCTTTGCTGCGCTGCAATATTTGCCTATTATATAGTCGCGAAAAATAGCTTTGTCACCCGTTTCTATCGGGGTGGTTTTCTTTTAGCCGTCACTCTGGCACAAATGGCGGATGAAACCGCGCGAGACCGATCTTTACGAGCCGATAAAAGCCTTTTTGCAAGCGCAAGGCTATGTGGTGAAGGGCGAGGTTGGCGCGGTAGATGTGGTGGCAATGCGCGGGCAGGAGCCGCCGGTGCTGGTGGAGCTTAAACTGGGGTTTTCACTGGCGCTGGTGCATCAGGGGATCGCACGGCAGGCAGTGTCTGATCTGGTCTATCTGGCTATTCCAAAGCCGCCCAAGGCCAAGGCGCTAAAAGGCAATCTGGCGCTCTGCCGCCGCCTCGGGCTGGGGCTGCTCACGGTGCGGCTGCGCGATGGCTTTGTGGAACCATTGGCCGACCCGGGGCCGTTTACGCCTCGTAAATCCCCCAAGCGAAAGGCGCGGCTGCTGCGGGAATTTGCGCGCCGCGTGGGCGACCCGAATATGGGCGGGGCGACAAAGGTGGGGATCATCACCTCCTATCGCCAAGACGCGCTGAAATGCGCGGAGTTCTTGCAGGCGCATGGGGTGAGCAAGGGGGCCGACGTGGCCAAGGGGGCCGAGGTGCCGACGGCCACGCGGATTATGGCAGCGGACCATTATGGGTGGTTCGAGCGGGTAGAGCGCGGGGTGTATGGGCTGACTTCGAGCGGGGTTGAGGGGCTAGATGCCTATGGCTAGCCACATTGGTAAACCGGCGGCAAACCGGCCCGATATTTTGCAAAATACCGGGCCGGAGTATATGTGTGGAAACCAAAGGAGTGCCTCCGGTTTCCAAGCGGTATTTTCTTATTGGGTCAGCGCTTTTAGCTGGTCCATGATGGCTTGCAATGCATCCGGGTTTTCTTGAGCTGCCGTCAAAAGCCCGTTAAGCAGCGTGGAGGAATCGGCGTCCAAACCCGCCGCTGCAATCGCAGACGCTACCGCTTCATTGGTCAGGGTTTCAACAACCTCTTCAACAGGTGCAGCTTCAGCAGCTTCAGCGGCAGCAGCTTCTGCCTCGGCAACGGCGGCCTCGGCCTCGGCTACAGCTTCAGCCGCTGCGGCTTCTGCCGTTGCTACAGCTTCAGCCCCTGCTGCAGCAGCCGCATCCACCTGCTGTGTTTGCTGGGTTGAGTAGTAATAGTAGCCACCACCGATCGCGACCACGGCCACGATAACCATCAATACAGATTTATTCATTTTTCAAACCTTTCAAATGTTAATGAATTGCCTCTCCCCTAGCCCTATTATTCAATTCATTCAACCATAGCGCACAAAAATAGGCGGAAATCCCCTTCTATTTGAAAAACCGGCACTTCGGGCGCTGCAGGAATGACACCTCTATCCAGTATGCCTTCCCGTAGGCACTCAGAGCTTGCGGCTGATCATTTCGGCGGCTGGTTTGAACGCGGGGGTGTATGGGCTTACGGTGAAGGGGGTTGAGCGGCTGGGGCAGTTTGGCTGGAAACCGGCTATTCCTGCACGATCGCAATAATCTCTGGCTGCACACGAAGCTGCATCGCTTGCATCTGGGGTTGCAACTCGCCCAGAACATGGGCCATAAATGGCGTCATTTTTAACAGGATGGAGGCACCGGCTTCTGACGAATAAAAGTCGATCAAGGCCTGCAATTCATCAACCGAAAAAAATTCCGCGCTACCCAAAATCATCTGCGTTTCCATGGCAGGGCGAATATCGCTCATGGCTTGTGACATAACCTCACCAATTTGCAGAATTTTCTCATCACTCAGGTTCAAACCAGCAGGGAAGCTTGCGGCCATTTGATTGCCCATCGAGGTGGGTGAAAACATTTCCGTCATCATATTTTGAACTGCGGGCAACTCCACATATTGTATGGCAAGTTCGTTTGTATCTTGTGCGAAGGCAGGCACTGTAAAAAGAGCTATTGCAGCGGCAAGAAATTGAGGTTTCATATATTAAGCTCCTGATTGACTGCTACCTTCATAGCAGCGGCAAACGCACTTTTCAATTTTGTTTTTGTTACTTTTAACAGCTTGCCTTGACTCGCCCAGCCCCTCTGCCTAAATACCTTCCGTTAGCACTCAAAGGTGGTGAGTGCTATTTAGGCTATTCGGGTTTAACCTGAAACATGGATTATCGGAATGCGCGCTCAAACGTCAGCGAGAGGCAGCGTTTTTCGATCCTGTTTAACCCGAATGGCTATTACTCAAAAATCCACCGTTTGGACAAACCAAGAGGAGCATCCAAAATGTCATTTACCCCATTGCAAGACCGCGTTGTGGTTCGCCGCATCGAAGGCGACGAAAAAACCGCTGGCGGGCTTATTATCCCTGACGCCGCAAAAGAAAAGCCTTCCGAAGGCGAGATTATTTCTGTTGGCACCGGCGCGCGCGACGAAGCGGGCAACCGCATCGCCATGGACGTGAAAGCAGGCGACAAAGTGTTGTTTGGCAAATGGTCCGGCACCGAGATCAAGCTGGATGGCGAAGATCTGCTGATCATGAAAGAATCCGACATTATGGGCATTATTGCCTAATTCAATTTCGAAGGAGCTGATAAAATGGCTGCAAAAGACGTAAAATTCGACACCGAAGCCCGCAACCTGATCCTGAGCGGCGTGGACATCCTTGCCAACGCAGTAAAGGTGACCTTGGGGCCAAAAGGCCGCAACGTAGTGCTTGATAAATCCTTCGGCGCGCCGCGCATCACCAAAGACGGTGTGACGGTTGCCAAAGAGATCGAGCTGGAAAACAAGTTCGAAAACATGGGCGCACAAATGGTGAAAGAGGTTGCCTCGCGCACCAATGACACCGCTGGTGACGGCACAACCACTGCCACCGTTCTGGCCCAGGCGCTGGTGCGCGAAGGCATGAAGCGCGTAGCAGCGGGCATGAACCCGATGGACCTGAAGCGCGGCATTGACCTTGCGGTTACCAACGTGGTCGAGAGCATCAAAGCCATGGCCCGTGAAGTAAAAGACAGTGACGAAGTGGCGCAAGTGGGCACTATTTCGGCCAACGGCGAAGCCGCGATTGGCAACCAGATTGCCGACGCCATGCAGCGTGTTGGCAATGAAGGTGTGATCACCGTTGAGGAAAACAAAGGCCTTGAGACCGAGACCGAAGTGGTTGAAGGCATGCAGTTTGACCGTGGTTACCTCAGCCCTTATTTTGTGACTAACCCTGACAAAATGATCGCTGACATGGAAGACTGCCTTGTGCTGCTGCACGAGAAAAAGCTCTCCTCGCTTCAGCCCATGGTGCCGCTCTTGGAAACCGTTATCCAGTCTGGCAAGCCTTTGCTTATCATCTCGGAAGATGTAGACGGCGAAGCGCTGGCGACCCTTGTGGTTAACAAACTGCGCGGTGGTCTGAAGATCGCGGCTGTTAAGGCTCCCGGTTTTGGTGATCGTCGTAAAGCCATGTTGCAAGACATCGCTGTGCTGACCGGTGGTCAGGTGATCTCGGAAGATCTGGGCATGAAGCTTGAAAATGTCGGCATCGAAATGCTCGGCACCGCCAAGAAAATCACCATCACCAAAGATGAGACAACGATCATCGACGGCAATGGCGAGAAGGCCGAGATCGAAGCGCGTGTTTCGCAGATCAAGCAACAGATCGAAGAAACCGACTCCGATTACGACCGTGAAAAACTGCAAGAGCGTCTGGCCAAACTGGCTGGCGGTGTGGCGGTAATTCGGGTTGGTGGTTCCACCGAGATCGAAGTGAAAGAGCGCAAAGACCGTGTCGATGACGCGCTGAACGCAACCCGCGCCGCTGTGCAAGAAGGTGTGGTTGTTGGTGGCGGTGTATCGCTGATGCAGGCTGGCAAAGCTCTGGATAACCTGAAAGGCGAAAATTCCGACCAAGATGCGGGCATCGCCATTGTGCGCCGCGCGCTCGAAGCGCCACTCCGCCAGATCGCCGATAATGCCGGTGTTGACGGTGCGGTTGTGGCTGGCAAGGTTCGCGAAAGCAACGATGCCAACTTTGGCTTCAACGCCCAGACCGAAGAATATGGCAACATGTTTGACTTCGGCGTAATTGACCCGGCCAAAGTAGTGCGCACCGCATTGCAAGACGCTGGCTCGATCGCAGGCCTGCTGATCACCACAGAAGCCATGGTTGCCGACAAGCCCGAGAAGGCTGGCGCGGCCGGCGGCGGCATGCCCGATATGGGCGGCATGGGCGGCATGGGCGGCATGATGTAAGCTTTGCCGCTTAGCTAAAATAAATGGAACGGGGGGCTTTGGCCTCCCGTTTTTTTGTATCAAAACCGCTAGCCGGCACCCAACCCGAGCACGATCAACCCTTGAGCCAAAATATAGCTGACCCACACAGCTTTGCTCAAAAAAACTCTCATGGCAGGGTTTCTCACCACAAACATCTCCAGCGCCAGCAAGCTGTCGGACAGGGCAAAAAACAGCACCCCCGTCAGCACCATTCCGTAGCCCGCAGGTAGCCAGAAAGCCGCGCCAACCATCAGGGTGATGACAAGAATATAAGCCAGCACCGGCCCCCTGAAATCCCCCGCTCGCGGCCACAGATACAGGCCAAACACCACGGCATAAACCACCATCACGCCCTGCCCCCAGCCGAGCGGCCCCTGCGCGCCCATTTGCCAAAATATCCAGATATACGCAAGATGCGCGATCAAAAAAGCCACCAACCCCAAGGTGAACCGGCGCTCACTGCGCGACAAAAAGAAATCACCCATCGCGCTGAGAGATAGCGCCAGAACCAACAGCAGAGGCGCACCGGCAAGCGCGACAAACCCCGCCATAGCCGCCACCGGCAAGGTTTTCCAAAAACTGCGCCATGCGCCGACCTCCCCGTTCAAAAACCCGAAGCCATAAATAGCGGCGCTTGTAAAAACCAGCAGAGCCGCAGCAGGAAATAAAAGGGTGTCGCTCATGGGGTCTCCTTTTTGCCAGCCTAGATGCCCTGCGCGGATTTGGCCAGCGCCTGCGCTTGCCCTCTGGCCATCACTTGCGTATTGAGAAGCAAAAGGAGGTGCGTATGATTACCGTTATTTCGCCAGCCAAAAAGCTGGATTTCGAGGGCACACCGCTAAAAATCGACGCCACCGAGCCATTTTTCAAGCCCGAATCCTACACCCTGAGCCAAGTTGCCAAAAGGCTGAGCGTAGCAGAATTACGGCAATTGATGAAAATCAGCGAGCCGCTTGCCAAGCTTAACCAAGCCCGCTTCCAGGCCTTCGCGCAAAACCCGACACCCGAACAAACCAAACCCGCCGCGCTGGCCTTTAACGGCGACACCTATACCGGCCTGCAAGCCGACACCCTTACCGCCAGCGATCTGGCTTTTGCACAAGACCACCTGCGTATTCTTTCCGGCCTCTACGGCCTGCTGCGCCCGATGGATAATATCCAGCCCTACCGTCTGGAAATGGGCAGCAAACTGGCCACACGGGGGGCCACAAATCTCTACGGGTTCTGGGGCAGCCGCCTCTCGGAAGCCCTGAATGAAACCGGCGAAAAATGGCTGCTCAATTGCGCCTCGAACGAGTATTTCTCCGCTATTCAACAAGAGAGCCTCACCCCGCAAATCCTTACACCGGTATTTCTGGAAGAGCGCGACGGCACGGCAAAAGTCGTCAGCTTCTATGCCAAAAAAGCCCGCGGGATGATGGCGCGCTTCGCTATTCAAAACCGGATAGATACCCCCGAAGCCATCAAGGGGTTTGACCTTGCCGGATACGGGTTTCGCGCCGATCTTTCCGATGAACGCCGGTATGTTTTTATCCGCTCCTACCCGGATACGGCCATTTGACAAAGAGAAATTTGCGGATGGCCTGTAAGCCGGATTTTGTTCGGGGCGTTGCCGCCCTTTGATGACCATTCATCTGGGCGTATTGTTACCAACACGCTCTAGCAGCCAACCCGGGTCTCTGGGTGGTAGTGCCCGGGCAATGCCCGCGAGACCCCTATTTGGCTTTGCTCCTGGCGGGGCTTGCCGTGCCTTTGAGGTTGCCCCCAAAGCGGTGGGCTCTTACCCCACCGTTTCACCCTTACCCCACATACGCAGGGCGGTTTGTTTTCTGTGGCGCTTTCCCTCGGGTTACCCCGGCCGGCCGTTAACCGGCGCCATGCCTTCCTGGAGTCCGGACTTTCCTCGCTTTCGCGCAGCCATCCAGCCATCCGCATACCTAACATAAGCCCGCCGCACCAAATCACAACCATTATCCCGGTTCTGGTTGTAATTTTTCAGCGGTCAGGGGCTTGGCAATGCAAATAAGCTGCGGCGGCGGCGCTGCGCTATATTTGTGACGCACCGGCATATGCCCCGACATCAGCACAATACGGGTATCCGGCCTGTCTTTCAGGCATTTATCGACAATATCCCACCCCGCATGTCCATCATCTAGATGCAAGTCCGTCACCAGCATATCTAGCGTTTTCATCTCCTCCAGCGCCGCCATCCCTTCGTCAAAGCCTCCGGCGCGCCGCACCCGATACCCGATTTCTTCAAGCTGCGCCGCGACCGAAATCATCGCTTCGGGGTCATCCTCGACCAGCAGGGCTTGACTGTTCAGCGGCAAGCCTCTTGCGTTTTCATAGCGGCTCAGGGGCAAGGTGAGCTGCACAACCGTGCCAATAGAAGGCTGGCTGGATATCTGGATATCGCCCCCGGTCTGTTTGATAAAACCGTAGACCATCGACAGACCAAGCCCGGTGCCGCTCCCGTCCTCTCGCGCGCTGAAAAACGGCTCCAGAGCGTGGGCAAGCACGCTCTTGTTCATGCCGCTACCATTATCGGACACGGTAATCCGCACCCTCTCCCGCCCCGTTTTTTCAACCAGTAGCCGGATCAGCCCGCGCTCGTGCATCGCCTGAGCGCTGTTGAGACAAAGATTGAGGATGGCGCTTTCCAGCTGACCGGGGTCCACCTTGACAAAAAGCGAAGTATCCGCCGGCACGACCTCCAGCTCCACCCCGTCTTTCAAGCCAATACTGATCAGCTCGGCCATCCCCTCGATCAACTCGTTAATTTCCACCACCTCGGGCACCAGCGCCTGCTTGCGCGCAAAGGCCAGCAAGCGCTGAGTGAGCGATATTCCGATATCGACCGCGTTGGATATTCGCTGAAGCAACACTTCACGGCTCACGCTCTCGCTGCCGGTTTCCAGCAAATATACATTGGCATTTACAGTTGAAAGCACATTGCCAAAATCATGCGCCACCTCGCCCGTCACTTGGCCAAGGCTTTCGATATGCTCGATATGCTGCAAACGACTCTCCATTTTTCGCCGCTCGGTAACATCGGAAAACAACCATATCCCGCCCCCATCCGGCAAGCGCGTGCAGCGTACTTCCAGTATCAGGTCATCCGTGCTGGCTATCTCCACTGTGCCTTGGAACCCCGCCTTCAACCCCGCTTCACGGGATGGCTCGGCAAACGGGGTCTGCGCCAAAAACGCCTCGATCTTCAAGGTGCCTTCCGGCTGCTCCTCTGGCTGCAGCACCTCTGGCCGCAGCACCTCTGGCCGCAGCACCTTGTTAAACATCGGGTTGGTTGCGGTCAGATTTCCTGATTTATCGGTAATGGCGATCCCGCTGGAAATATTCGCAAACACCTCTTCAAACAGCGCCATCTGCTGGCGCAGCTGTTGGTGGCTATCGTCCAGCCGCAAGGCATTTTCTCGAAAGACCGAAAAGGCATGGTGCAATTTGCCAATTTCATCATCGCCGTGCATTTTTTTCTCCAGCTGCGAGCTACGGTCCCCCAGAGCCAGACGTTGCATCGCTTCCGAAATTGCGCGAATATTACCGGTAACGTAGCCCGACACAAAAAGCGCCGCCACCAGCGCAATCAGGATAGCGGCCACCATAAATACCAGTATCAATACCTTGGCAAAGCTGATCGAGGTTGCGGTCTCACTGCGGGATTGAGACAGAAACGCCTCCGCATTCGAGGCAAACCGCGCCACCAGATCGTTAATTTTCGAGGCGTTATAGCTGGTGCGAAACAGCGCATTCTGACTTTCCAACTGCCGCGAAAGCTCCCGCCGGCGCACCTCGAACATACCTTCAGTGCCACTCGCCAAAGCATCCAGACGCCCCGCCCACATCTTGTGCTCCAAAGACCTATACCATATGCCGGCATACTGTTGCATCTGCAAATAGCGTCGCTGCCTTTCGCCAACACCGAGCAGGTTTTCGGCATGCCCCGCACCCGCCAGCTCGTCTGTCAGGGTTTGCAGGGCCAGCCAAAGCCTCTGCTCTTTTTCCTCGCCCCCCTCTGCCAGTTGCTGAAAAAACAGCGCCTCCATCATAGTTAGTTCGAGCTGCATGGCGCTGGTTTTATCGCGCTCAAGCCCCAGCCTTTCAGCCGCCACCATCAGGTCTGAAATCGCCCGTTCCATTTCGCGCACCGCATCGGATATTTCCGCATCAAAAGTATAAACACTGCCCTCGGCCTCGCTTTGGCCGCCGGGCCATTCATTCAATATCGGCTCAAGCGCCTCAAGCAGTCTCTGACCTTCTTTTTTGATCAGATAGGAAGACTTTAGATTGAGCAGATAGGGCGCCGAGGTCGCGAGATCGGATGATTGCCTTGACAGACGAAGCGAGCGCGTCACCTCTGAAAGAGTACTCGAACTCAGCTCCCGCAGTCTAAAATTGGCCCGGTCCAGCGTATACCAGCCGACCCCGCCCACAAAAAGTGTAGAAAATGACAGCAGCGCCAAGGCAAACCAGAGCCGCGCTCGAATACCGGGCCTATATTTCTGCCAGATCACGGCGCATCGCGGGCATTACCCCTGACAAAAATATAGCCCTGCCCGCGACGGGTCTGCAAATGCACCGGCTTGGAGGGCACCTTCTCGATTTTGCGCCGCAACCGCAGGATCAACACATCAATCGTGCGGTCCACATTTTGAGACAGCTCGGAACCCAGCTCGGCCAGCAATCTCGGTCGTGGAATAATAGTCTCGGGGTAGCGCAAAAAATAATCCAGCAAGCGATATTCTGCATTGGTCAGGGAGATTTCATCTCCACCTTCCCGCTCCAGCTGCCGCGCCTCGCGGTTGAGCCTCATATCGCCAAAACGGATAGGCTCTTGCTGCCCTTCCTTGCGGCCTTGCTCCGGCAAGGCCGCAGCACTCCCGTAGCGGCGCAGCACCGCTCGCAGCCGGGCCACAAGCTCGCGCGGATTAAACGGCTTCATCAAATAGTCGTCAGCCCCGATTTCCAACCCGACAATCTTGTCAATCTCGTCTCCGACCCCGGTCAGCATGACAATCGGCAGATCAAAGCGCGTGCGGATTTCAACCGCCAGCACTAACCCGGATTCACCGTCAAGCTTGAGGTCTATCAGCACCAGATCAACACCGGGGCTGCTGCCAAGCGCCCGAAAGTCATCCCCCCCTCGCAGCAACACCGCTTCAAAGCCGTTTTCAAACAACAACGCCTCCAGCGCCAGGCGCATATCCGGATCATCATCTATCACCGCGACCTTGGGGCGCCCCTTGCCCGCAGAGTACTGTGCATCGCTCTGGCCCAATTTACATCTCCCCTTGTATTTTTTTTCATATATGGCATAATTTTATCATAAAAACCTAGCGCTATTTTACTTTACGCCAGAATTATAAACTATATTAGCCCCCCAATACCAAAGCCAGACGGAACCCTGCATGAATAATCCCCATCTTGCCCTGCTGGCAGCCCTGCTTTTTTGGCTTATTTCCCCCCCTGTCTTGGCCAACCAGCTGAATATTATCTGCTCCAATGACCCCGAATGGTGCAAGCTGATGGCACAAAGCTTCGAGAAAGATACCGGCATTGCCGTCGAGATGCACCAGAGGTCGAGCGGCGAAGCCCTCGCACAGGTGCGCTCCGAATCCGGTAACCCGAGCATGGATGTCTGGTGGGGGGGCACCAGTGATCCACACCTGATCGCAGCGGCCGAAGGCCTGACTCAACCCTCGGGCGCTGATACCTCGGCGCTTCTCGGCTGGGCAATAAATATGGTGGAGATGTCAGGCGGGAGCGCCATTGGCATCCATGCCGGCGCACTTGGTATTGCCTATAATACAGACGTGCTAGCCAAAAACAAACTCCCGGCCCCTGCCTGCTGGCGGGATCTCGTCAACCCTGTCTATAGCGGCCTTATCCAGCTGGCAAACCCGAATTCCTCCGGCACAGCCTATACCCAACTGGCAACTCTGGTGCAGATTTTCGGCGAAAACGACGCCTTTTACCTGCTGGCCGAAATTGGCTGGAATGTCAGCTTCTACACCAGCTCCGGCTCGGCACCCTCCAAGGCCGCCGCACGTGGCGATACCGCTATTTCGGTTGGCTTCATGCATGATATGGCCAAATTGATCAAAGCCGGATACCCCCTTGAAATCGTCTCGCCCTGCGAGGGCACAGGCTACGAGATTGGCGGAGTCAGCATCATCGATGGCACCCATAATTTTGAGGCCTCCCGCCGCTGGGTTGATTATGTGCTTAGCAAAGAGGCACAAGCGCTTGCGCCGCAAGTGGACATGTTCAACGTCCCGTCAAACGCCAACGTGCCTCTGCCCCCGGAAAGCCCGGCGCTGGAAAGCATCAAACTGATCGACTATGATTTTTTCACCTATGGCGCCTCCGAGACCCGCGCCCGCCTGCTCACCCGCTGGGACACCGAAGTAGACCCTTTCAACCGCACGGAGCGTTAAGCATCCCGCACGCGGCTAGATTGCCAGAGGAGTTTTGCCCAGATCAAGAAAGCGCTGGCGGCGTGCCGATACCAGTGCGGCGCCGTCCCCGGCCTCCAGATCCGACAGCATATCCTGGATCGCCTCGCCCACCGAGCTGATCGCGGCCTCCCTGTCGCGGTGCGCCCCGCCCATCGGCTCGGGGATCACCATATCCGCGATTGAAAGTTTTTCCAGATCTTGCGCAGTCAGGCGCAACGCCTCGGCCGCTTCCCGCATTTTTTCTGAATCTTTCCAGAGAATGGCGGCGCAGCCCTCGGGCGAGATCACCGAATAAACCGAATGCTCCAGCATCGCCAACCGGTCAGAAGCGGCAAAAGCCACCGCGCCGCCCGAGCCGCCTTCGCCGATAATCACTGCCACCAGCGGCACCCCGATTTGCAGACATTTTTCAGTGGCCCGCGCAATCGCCTCGGATTGTCCCCGCTCTTCGGCCCCCTTGCCGGGATAAGCCCCCTGGGTATCGACAATCGTGATCACCGGCAGCTTGAAACGATCTGCCAGATCCATCAGCCGCGCGGCCTTGCGATAACCTTCAGGGCGCGCCATGCCAAAATTACGCTCGATCCTTGTTTTGGTGTCATGGCCTTTTTCATGGCCGATCACCACCACCGGCTGGTCATTAAAGCGCGCAAGGCCACCCATCACGGCATGGTCATCGGCAAAGTTTCGGTCACCGGCCAGCGGAGTATATTCCTGAAACAGCGCGTCGATATAATCTTTACAATGGGGGCGATCCGGGTGGCGGGCCACTTGGCATTTGCGCCATGGAGTCAGGCCTCCGTAAAGCTCGCCGAGCAGGGTTTCGGCCTTGGCGTCCAGCGCCTTGGCTTCGTCTTCCACATCCATTTCCGGGTTTTGCCGCGCCATTGCACGCAATTCTTCGGCCTTGCCTTCGATCTCGGCCAGCCCTTTTTCAAATTCCAGATAGTTTCGCATAACGCCCCCCCGTAGATAATCACCGCTATATATGGCGATCAGATAACCGGATTGCAACGATCAAAGCCAAAATTGCCCCCCTTGCAGCATATTTCCGCGAAGCTTAAGCTAAACAAAAAGGGAGTGACAAGGTGATCACCAGTAATCCAACCTACGAGCGCCGTATTTTACGGGTTCTGGGCCATATACACGATAATCTCGACGGCGACCTGTCGCTGGACACGCTGGCAAAAGTCGCCTGTATGTCACCGTTCCACTGGCATCGGGTGTTTTTCGGCATCACCGGCGAAACCCTCGCCGCCTGTATCCGTCGCACCCGCATGGACCGCGCCACGTTTCTACTGCTCCAGACAGAATACAGCGTCGCCGAAATCGCCGCGCGCTGCGGCTATGGCAATGTGCAAAGCTTCGCGCGCAGCTTTCAGGCCGATTACGGGCTGACACCGGCCAAGTTTCGCAAATCCGAAATAAACTACCGCGCCAGCGAGACCCCGCAACAAAACTCGCCAAAAAGCTTCGATATCAAGATCCGGCAGCAACCGGGCTTTCGTCTTGTGGTTGAATCCCATAGTGGTGACTATCAGTTTCTTGGCAGCACCCTCGCGCAGCTGCATGCCCGTATGGTGCTACGCGGTATGGCCACAGACGATATCCCCGTAATCACCGTGCTTCATGATGACCCGTTTTTGGTAGCGGAGCCGGAGCTGCGCAGTGATGCCGGCTTTGTTATCCCGACAGATTACCCCCTGCCAGCAGAATTCAAGGATACCACCATTGCCCCCGCCCGCTGCGCGGTGCTGCATTTCAAGGGGCCGTATGTCGGTCTGTTCGAGGCTTACCGCTATCTTTATGGCCACTGGGTGCCGCAAAACGGGGTCGAACTGGCAGATGCGCCAATTTATGCCGTTATTATTGATGATCCGCGCACGGTTTCACCTAATGAATTGCGCACCGATATCTGCCTACCCCTCGCCGGCTAGCGCCGCTTGGCGCACAACCCCCTCGGCCTGCCGGATAGAGGCGATATCCACCAGCCGGCCTTTATAAACCGCAGCGCCCTGCCCGTCGCGTTTGGCCTGTTCCATCGCCGCCAGTATCTCGCGGGCTTCCGCTATCTGGGCCTTCGAGGGGGTAAACACCTCGTTGGCCAGTGCAATCTGCCTGGGGTGGATCGCCCATTTACCGACCATCCCGAGCGTGGCCGCCCGCATGGCCTGTGCGCGAAACCCCTCATCATCCGAAAAGTCGCCAAAAGGGCCGTCTACCGGCAAAAGCCCGTGAGTGCGGCACGCTGCCACGATCGCCACCATCGGGGCGTGCCACGGGTCTCCCCAGTGCTTTTGTCCGTCTGGCGCCAGCATGTAATAAGCCTCCTGCGTGCCGCCTATACCGGTGGTTGCCATACCCATAGAGGCCGCGTAATCCGCCGCCCCGAGGCTCATCGCCCGCATCCTCGGACTGGCCGCCGCAATCTCCTCGACATGGGCCAGCCCAGCGGCGCTTTCGATAATCACCTCGAAATTAATCGCCTTTTTGCTGTTTTTCCCCATTTCGACCGCCGATACCAGCGCATCAACCGCATAGATATCTCCCGCATTACCGACTTTCGGAATCATGATCTGGTCCAGCCGCCCGTGCGTCTGCTCCAGCAAGTCCACCACATCTCGATACCAGAATTCGGTATCAAGACCATTGATCCGCACCGAAAGGGTTTTTTGGCCCCAATCTATGGTATTAACCGCCTCGATCACGTTTTTACGCGCCTCGGCCTTATCGGCAGGGGCCACACTATCCTCAAGGTCAAGGTTGATAACATCGGCCGCGCTGCTGGCCATTTTCCCGAATATGGCCGGTCGCGAGCCAGGGCCAAAAAGCTGGCAGCGGTTGGGTTGGCGCGGGCTGGCGGGCTGGGGCTTGAAGCTCATGACGGATCCTGTGCGATATAAAATTGCGATTACCTCGCTATATACCTCACAATATTACCTTAAAATGTCAATGTAAAAATGCTGCACATGCGAAGATCACCCAATCAGCCAAAATCATCCTCCCCGAGCGGTCCAGCCTTTCGCGCCACGCGAATAACATAAAGGCTGGTCAGAACCGCCAGCGCCGATACCGCCATCATCAGCACAAACAGCGGAAACGCGCCGCTTTTTTCGTCCAGCAACACCCCCGCCACCGCCGAAAGCCCGGCCCCGCCGCCGATCATGATCGCCCCGCCAAGCCCTGACGCACTCCCCGCCAGGTGTGGTCGCACCGAAACGATCCCCGCATTGGCACTCGGCAAGGTCAGCCCGTTGCCGAGACCAACAAAAAACATCGGCCCGAATAGTGACAGCGGGTGCAAAACCCCGATCTCGAACATCACCAGACTAAGCGCAGAGCCAAAAAACGCCACCACGCCCCCCATGATCATCATCCGGTTTATCCCCGCACGCTGCGCATAGCGGCCAGACAGAAAGTTGCCGATCATATAGCCAAAAGCAACAATGGCAAAATACCCGCCCATTTCGGCAGAACTCATGCCAAGGATCACCGTAGAAACATAGGGCGCGCCCCCCAAAAAGGCAAAAAACGCCCCGGAGGCAAAACCCGCAGTCATGGCATAGCCCCAAAACCGGCGAGAGCGCACAAGGTCAGGATAGGCCTTGAATTGCGCGGAAAAACTTGCGCTTTTATGCTGGTTTGTTTCGCCAAGATCGGCCCAGATCAGCCACAAAACCCCCACCCCCAACACACCGAGCATCACAAACCCCGCCTGCCAGCCATAAATCTCGTCAAGCACCCCGCCCATCGCTGGCCCGATCATCGGCACGAGAGACATGCCCATGGTCACATATCCGATCATGCTCGCGGCCTGCTCGGGCGGCACCATATCACGCACAATCGCCCGTGAAAGCACTATCCCCGAAGCCACCCCTGCCTGCAACATCCTGAAAAACAGCAGCATTTCAATGCTGGTAGAAAGCACCGTGCCAAGCGTAGCCAGCAAAAACGACGCAAACCCGACCAGCAAAACCGGCCGGCGGCCAAAGCGGTCGGATAGCGGCCCGATGATAATCTGCAACAGTGCTGTCACCCCCAGATAACCCGAAATAGTGAGCTGGACCACGGCATAATCGGCATCGAAAAACAGCGCCATGCCCGGCAGCGCCGGCAAGAAAATATTCATGCTCAGCGCCGAAATACCGGCAATGGCCACCAAGGTCGTCACATGAGGCGGGGTGGTGCGGTCCAGCCAGCGGGAAGGGGCATGCTCAGTCACGGTATCTCCGTTTTGTCGGGTTGTCTGGAGCGATCCGGCCTACTGCAAATCTGCAAAAGCCAGCTGCAACCGCTCCACCGCATCTTCCACCATCGCACGCGGACAGCCCAGATTAAACCGCAAATATTTTTCTCCGCCCGTGCCAAAGCTCTCGCCATAATTTGCCGCGATCCGCGCCTTGCCCTGTACCCGCGCGATAATATCATCCACCTCCATACCGGTGCCCGAAAAATCAACCCATGCCAGATAAGTGCTCTGCAGATCCATCGAGCGCACCCCGGGGATGGCATTGACCCCGGCATCAAATATCCGCCGATTTTCCTCCAGATAGGCCAGCAGCGCCTCCAGCCATTCGTCTCCGTGGTTATAGGCCGCCTCGGTCATCATCATGCCAAAGCGGTTGGGGGATGCCCCGGCTGCCTGCCGCGCCGCCTCGAAGCGCGCACGCAAGGCCTCGTCGGCAATCACCGCCGCGCCGGTCATCCCGCCCGCGAGGTTGAAGGTTTTGGAGGCCGCCACCAGCGTCACCAGCCTATCCGCAATTTCGGGCGCAGCCAGCGCCATCATAATATGCTTGTGAGGCGCAAATACCAGATCATGGTGTATTTCGTCCGAGAGCAGTATCAGATCATGTTTCTGGCAAAACAGCGCCAGCGCCCTCAGCTCCTCCAGCTGCCAGACCCGCCCGCCGGGGTTGTGCGGCGAACACAGGATCAGCATCTTTTCGGTGCCGTCAAGGCTGGCCTCCAGCGCCTCCATATCCATAATATACCGGCCATCTTCCACCACCAGCTCGGCCTCGACCACCCGCCGGTTGTTCTTGCGCACCATGCTGGCAAAAGCATGATAAACCGGTGTAAACAGGATCACCCCGTCATCCGCCTCGGTATAGGCCTGCACCGCCAGCGCCACCGCCGCCACCAGCCCGTGGGTGGTTAATATCCACTCCGGCTCGATCTGCCAGCCATGGCGCCGCGCCATCCAGCCACAAACCGCATTTTTATAGCTGGTATCGGGCGCATAATATCCATGCACCCCGTGATCAATCATCGCCTGAAGCGTATCGTTCACCGCTTGTGGCGGCCTGAAGTCCATATCCGCCACCCACATCGCCAGCCCGTCCTCGGCCGGCACGCCATACACCGCCTCCATCACATCCCATTTAACACTATGGGTGTTGCGGCGATCAATTTTTTCATCAAAATCTATCATTGTTATCTCCGGTTTTTTGCCACGCTACGCGCAATCCCTTGTGAGGAAAACCCCGAATCTCGCCCTTGCAGGCACGAAGGCATTGGACTAAATGATGCCCATGAGCCTGAAAAAAATCATCATCCACCCCGACCCGCGCCTGAAAAAGATATGTGCGCCCGTAAGCGGCGTCTCCCCCGAGCTGCGCCAGCTGGCCACAGACATGCTCGAAACCATGTATGACGCCCCGGGCATCGGCCTGGCTGCGCCCCAGATCGGGGTGCTGGAGCGGTTTTTTGTGATGGATGTCGCCTGCAAGGAAGGCGCGCCAGAGCCGCGCGTGCTGATCAATCCGCGCCTGACCTGGACCTCCGAAGAGATAAGCACCTACGAAGAGGGCTGCCTTTCTATTCCCGGAATATACGAGGATATCACCCGCCCTGCCATGGTGCGCATGGCCTTCATGGATCTTGACGGCTGTGAGCATGAAGAGGAATTCACAGGCATGGCCGCAACCTGCACCCAGCACGAGCTGGACCATCTGGATGGCAAGCTGTTTGTTGATTACCTCTCGGGCATCAAGCGCCGGATGATCACCGCCAAGATGAGGAAGCTCAAAAAAGAGTTTGCCCGCGATCTATGATCCGCCCGTTCATCCTTTACCCGGACAAACGCCTGCGCATGATATGCCCCCCTGTGGCAGCCGTGGATGAAAATACGCACCGGATCTGGCGCGATATGCTGGCGGCGATGTATGCCATGCCCGGCGTCGGGCTGGCCGCCCCCCAGATCGGCGAAATGCTCAGGCTGGCGGTGGTTGATTGCTCCGAAGGCCGAAATGCCCCCGTGCGCATGGCCAATCCGGAAATTCTGCACAGCTCCGCCAGATTGCACACCCATGAAGAAGGCAGCCCGAATATCCCTGATCTCCGGGCCAATGTCACCCGCCCCCGCGCCATCACCGCCCGCTACCTCAACGAGCAGGGCGAGACCGAGGAGCAGGATTTTGTCGGATTATGGGCCACCTCGGTCCAGCACCAGATCGACCACCTGAATGGCAAACTGTTCATCGACCACCTCGGCCCGGTCAAGCGCAAGATGCTGCTGGCCAAACACGCCAAAAATATGAAGCGGAGATAAACGATGCGGATCATTTTCATGGGCACCCCCGGTTTTTCCGTCACCGCGCTGGAGGCGCTGCACAGCGCTGGCCACGAGATTGTGGCGGTCTATTCCCAACCGGCCCGCCCGGCAGGACGCGGAAAAAAACCGCGCCCGTCTGCGGTGCAGCAAAAGGCCGAAGCCCTCGGCCTGCCGGTTTTCACCCCGCTCAACTTCAAATCCGAACACGACCGCACAGACTTTGCCCGCCACAATGCCGATGTTGCGGTGGTGGTTGCCTACGGGCTTATTTTGCCACAAAGCGTGCTGGATATGCCGGCCAAAGCCTGCCTCAATATCCACGCCTCCCTGCTGCCGCGCTGGCGCGGGGCGGCCCCCATTCAGCGGGCGATCATGGCGGGCGACCAAAAGACCGGCGTGTGTATCATGCGTATGGAGGCCGGGCTGGATACCGGCCCGGTCATCCGCTGCGCCGAAACAGAAATCAGCCCGTCAGACACGGCCCGGCGCCTGCATGACAGGCTCGCCACAATGGGCGCTACGCTGATCACAGACGTGCTGGCGAAAAATATGTTTAGCGCTAAACCACAATCAAAAACCGGCATTACCTACGCCGCCAAAATCGACAAATCCGAAGCCAGAATAGACTGGACGCACCCCGCCGAGACGCTTGATCGGCAAATTCGCGGGTTATCTCCCTTTCCGGGCGCGTGGTGCGAAATGAACGGCGAAAGGGTCAAGCTGCTCGATAGTGCGCTGGCCACAGGCAGCGGCACGGCAGGAGAGGTGCTCGCGCGCCCCCTCACCATTGCCTGCGGCACCGGTGCGCTTACCATCACCAAAGTGCAGCGGGCAGGTAAAGGGCCGGTGCCCATCGCTGATTTTGTGCGCGGGTTTCCCCTGCAAAAGGGCGAAAAACTGGGCTGAAGCTTGGTATATGGCAGTATCTACCCTATATTGGGCGCATCGCCGCAAAAAGGAAAACCCCGATGATACTCTACTGGCTAATATTGGGAACCGCCGCCGGATTTCTCGGCACAAAGCTGCTTGATATCAAACTGGGCATACCCCAGACTATCGCCCTCGGGGTGATAGGCGCGCTGCTCGGCGGACTGGTCTTGCGGGTTTTTTTGTCTGTGCTCGGAATGGCCGCCGGCTTTATCGGGGCTCTTTTGGGGGTTCTGGTGCTGATTCTGGGCTATAAATACTTCATCGAAGGGCGCAAATAATCAGGGCTTATAGGGTGCCATCCCCTTGTTTGCCAGCCCGTCAGCCAGCTCGTTTTCCGTGTGGCCGGCATGGCCCTTCACCCATTCCCATGTCACCTTATGGCGCGCTTGCGCCTCATCGAGCGCCTTCCACAGGCTTTCGTTTTTGACCGGCTTTTTCGCGGCGGTTTTCCAGCCGTTGCGCTTCCAGCCCAGCATCCACTTGCTGATCCCGTCCTTGACATAGGCGCTATCGGTCACCACGGTCACCACGCTCGGGCGCTCCAGCCCGTTCAGCCCTTCAATCGCGGCTGTCAGCTCCATACGGTTATTGGTCGTATCACCCTCGCCACCAAAAAGCTCGCGTGTTTTTAATATACTACCATCATCCTTGGCCACCATCAGCACCCCCCAGCCCCCCGGACCAGGGTTGCCCGAACAAGCACCATCGGTATATAAAAACAGGTCGGGCATCGGCACTCTCGCTCAAGATTTCCCCAAAGGGGCGTTACACTTCTCTTAATACGCGCGGCACTTTGAATGCAACTTTTTCAACCGCTGTTTCGACGATTTCAACCGTGATCCGGTAGCGCTCTTCAAAGGCGGCTAAAACCTCGTTTATCAACACTTCCGGCGCCGAGGCCCCCGCCGTGATCCCCACAGCACGCACCCCTTCAAGTGCGCGCCAGTCAATATTGGTTGAGCGCTCAACTAGCTGTGCGTATTTACAGCCCGACTTTTCCCCAACCTCGACAAGGCGCCGCGAATTGGAGGAGTTGGGTGCACCAATCACCAGCAATGCATCAATCTTTGGCGCAATCTCGCGCACCGCCGCCTGCCGGTTGGTTGTAGCGTAACAAATATCTTCCTTGCGCGGGCCGATAATAGCCGGAAAGCGTGCCTTAAGGGCCATGATAATATCCGCCGCATCATCCACGCTCAGCGTTGTCTGGGTGATAAAGGCCAGTTTGTCGGCATTTTCAGGAGCGACAACCCCGACATCCTCGACCGTTTCAACCAGCAAAACCGCCCCCTCGGGCAATTGCCCCATGGTGCCGACCGTTTCGGGGTGGCCTTTATGGCCAATCATAATCAACTGCAAGCCATCGGCATGGTGGCGCTCGGCCTCCATGTGCACCTTGGAAACCAGCGGGCAGGTTGCATCGACAAATACCATATTGCGGCGCCGCGCCGCCTCGGGCACCGCTTTGGCCACCCCGTGGGCCGAAAAAATCACCGGCCTGTCATCGGGGCATTCGCTCAGGCTTTCCACAAAAACCGCACCTTTTTCGCGCAGCCCGTCAACCACATATTTATTATGAACAATTTCGTGGCGCACATAAACCGGCGCGCCCCATTTCAGGAGCGCCAGCTCGACCACCTTGATCGCACGATCCACCCCTGCACAAAACCCGCGCGGCGCTGCCAAGTAAAGAGTCAGCTCCGGCTTCATCAAGCGCTTTCCTTCTCGTCAAGCTCCGGCAGGCTGCTTTCGGGGCGGGCGGGCCGGCCGATTACATCGCGCAGCTCGTCCAGCTCGATAAAGTTATCACACTGGCGGCGCAGCTCGTCAGCGATCATCGGCGGGCTAGAGCGGATGGTCGAGACCACGGATACCCGCACCCCCTGACGCTGCAAACTTTCGACAACCGGCCGGAAATCACCATCACCCGAGAAAATAACGATGTGATCAACATGGGGCGCCAGCTCCATGGCATCCACCGCCAGCTCGATATCCATATTACCCTTGATCTTGCGTCGGCCCATCGAGTCGGTAAACTCCTTCGCCGGCTTGGTGCGCATATTGTAGCCATTATAATTCAGCCAGTCGACCAATGGGCGGATAGGCGAGTATTCCTCGTTTTCCAGAAGCGCTGTATAGTAAAAGGCCCGCAAAAGCTTCCCTCGCCGCATAAACTCGGTGCGCAGCAGCTTATAGTCGATATCAAAGCCCAACGCTTTGGCCGCAGCGTATAGATTTGAGCCGTCAATGAAGAGAGCTAGCCGCTCATCACGATAAAACATAGGAAAACCCCTAAAAAGGAAATTAAATGTGCAATTCGTTTTCTATAATAAGTATACCCTAGCGCACAATGAACAAAACTGGAAATAGTCACGAATGCCGCACTTACAAGCATCAAAAGACACAGAATTCTTGCATACCAGCTATGTCGCCCTTGGCTCGAACCTGTCGAGCGCAACCAGAACATCGCTGGCATTTGTCAGTGATGCTCTGGAGTTGTTTTGCGCCGCGGGCCTGCGAATCACCCGCCAAAGCCGCTGGTATAGCGCGCCGGCATTTCCCAAGGGTAGCGGGCCGGATTATGTTAACGGCGTGGTTGAGATATCCACCTCTCTTGGCGCCAGCGATACCCTCGCCGCCCTTCATGGAATCGAAGATGATCTCGGGCGGCAGCGCCCTTCCCGTTGGGCCGCGCGGGTGCTGGATATCGACCTGTTGGCCCATGACTCCCTTGTCGCGCCGGATATCGCAGGCTTTTCTTACTGGCTGAACCTCCCTCCGAACGAACAGACCAAAAAGACACCAAAGACGCTGGTCCTGCCCCATCCGCGCTTGCAGGATCGCGCTTTTGTTCTTGTGCCGCTGGCAGAAATAGCGCCTGACTGGCAACACCCCGTGCTGCAAAAAACCGCACGCCAGCTGCTCGAAGCCCTCCCCGCAGCAGCGCGCGCCGAAATCATCCCGCTCTAGCCCTGTTTGCTCTTGTATTTCCCTCAGCAAGCCCTTAAATAGCAAATCCTTCGGAACCCGGAAATATTGGAGCACACGGCATGGCGCGCGTAACGGTAGAAGATTGCATTGATAAAGTAGCCAACCACTTTGAACTGGTTGTGCTGGCCGCCCATCGCGCCCGCGAAATCTCGGCCGGAGACCCGATTACTGTCGAGCGCAACAACGACAAAAACCCCGTGGTCGCCCTGCGCGAAATCGCCGAAGAAACCATCACAGCCGATGCCCTGCGTGAGAGCGCGGTTGCCGATCTTCAATCCCATAACGAGGTCGACGAGCCGGAAGAAGATTCCATGCCCCTCCTGATGGAAAAAGATAGCCCCGATACCCCGGCAGAGGACGATATGTCCGAAGAGAACATGCTGCGCGCGCTGATGGAAGCGCAAAGCCCCAGCTAACCGCCGGAGGGCCATTGCTTGATCACCGCCCAAGATCTGATAGCCAAGGTCCAGAGCTACAATCCGAAATCAGATGCGGACCTGATCGCCCGTGCCTATGCCTTTGGCGCCGCGGCGCACGAGGGCCAGACCCGCAAATCGGGCGAACCGTATTTCACGCATCCTGTTGCCGTTGCCATATTGCTCACCGAGGTCAAGCTCGACGATGCCACCATCGTCACCGCCCTCTTGCACGATACGATTGAGGACACCAAAGCGACCTATCAACAGGTGGCAAATACCTTCTCCCCCGAGATCGCAAAGCTGGTGGACGGGGTCACCAAGCTGACCAATCTCGAGCTTTCCAGTGTCGAAACCGAACAGGCCGAAAACTTCCGCAAATTGCTGATGGCGATGTCCAAGGATTTGCGGGTGCTGCTGGTCAAGCTCGCGGACCGGCTGCACAATATGCGCACCATCCGCTCCATGCCCAAGGAAAAGCAGCGGCAAAAAGCCCACGAAACCATGGAGATATACGCCCCGCTTGCCGGCCGCATGGGCATGCAGTTTATCCGCGAGGAACTGGAAGACCTGTGCTTCAGCGTGCTCAACCCCGAAGCGCGAAACTCGATCATGCGGCGCTTTATCAACCTGAGCAAGGAAAACGATGACCTTATACCGCGCATCACCGAAGATATCCGCATCGCGCTCAACACGGCCAATGTCGAGGCACGGGTAACAGGGCGGGAAAAGCGGCCCTATTCGATCTGGCGCAAAATGCAGGAAAAAAACGAGCCGTTCAACCGGCTTTCCGATATTTACGGCTTTCGGATCATCACCGAAAATGTGCAGGATGCCTATATCGCCCTCGGTGCTGTGCACCAGCGCTGGTCCGCCGTGCCTGGCCGCTTCAAGGATTATATCTCGGAGCCAAAATCAAACGGCTACCGCTCGATCCACACCACGGTTTCAGGGCGCAATGCCAAGCGGGTCGAGGTTCAGATCCGCACCCGCCAAATGCATCAGGTTGCGGAAAGTGGCGTTGCGGCCCATTGGTCCTATCGTGGCGGTCAGCGCGCCGAAAACCCCTTTGCG
Organism: Paracoccaceae bacterium; assembly: GCA_021647745.1. Classification (GTDB taxonomy): domain Bacteria; phylum Pseudomonadota; class Alphaproteobacteria; order Rhodobacterales; family Rhodobacteraceae; genus UBA3077. Next base: position 100,547 of record JAKIUB010000003.1, read on the forward strand.
GTTGACCCGTTTCGCTGGCTGCGCTCGCTGGCCGAGCGTTTTGAAGCCTCCGAAAACCCCGATGATTTTCTTGAGCATGTCAAGCTCGAGATGTTTCAGGATCAGGTGTTCTGTTTTACCCCCAAAGGCGAGGTTATCAAGCTGCCGCGCGGGGCCTCGCCGATAGATTTTGCCTACGCCATCCACACCGGCATCGGAGATTCCTGCGTTGGTGCCAAGGTAAACGGGGCGCGCGTGCCGCTCTGGACCAAGCTGCGTAATGGCCAGTCGGTCGAGATCATCCGCGCAGAAGGACAGCGCCCGCAGGCAAGCTGGGAAGATATGGTTGTTACCGGCCGTGCCAAATCGGCCATTCGCCGCTACATGCGCGACGAACACCGCGATGCCCATATCCGGCTCGGGCGCGAGATTGCTCGGGTATCTTTGGGGCGCGTCAATAAAAAGCCAACCGACAAAGCGCTGGAAACTGCAGCAAAGCTGTTTAACCTCAATGATGGCAATGCCCTGCTGGCACTGATCGGCTCGGCCGATATCAGCGGCTCCGATCTGGTGCAAACCCTCTATCCGGAGCTGGTCAAATCCGGCAGCAGTGCCGGCCCCGCATCGGATGAAGAACGGGTGATCGGCCTCTCTCCCAACCAGTCAGCCACCCCTGCCCCCTGCTGTTCTCCGGTGCCGGGCGAGCGCATTGTCGGCATCGCCATGCCGGGGCGCGGCGTGCTGATCCACGCGATAGATTGCCCGATCCTCGAACAATTCGAGGGCAATGACCGCCGCTGGGTAGATCTGCGCTGGACCCCTGATTCAAGCCGCGCCTGCAACGAGACCAAAATCGAGGTCGCCATGGCCAATGATGCCGGCGTGCTGGGGCGGATATGCACCCTGATCGGCGAGCATCGCGCCAATATCGTTGACATAAGATTTACCAACCGGAAACCGGATTTTTACCGTATTAGGCTAGACATCATGGTCCGGGACATTGAACATCTCACCAATGTCGAAACCGCGCTCAAGGCTGATTCGGATGTTGCCGAAGTCATCCGGTTTCGAGATACCAGTCTATGCGAGTTGGCCAAAAATGACAGCGGCGAAAGTAATAATTAAATGTTAAGTGTATATCGCCATGGTCTTTAAACGCCGCAAAAAGCTACACTGGCTCCAAACCGTTCGCAGCTATGTCATGCCGCGCACAGGCTGGAAGCGGGCGATATCCTATATGGGGCACCGGCTCAAACGCCTTCCCGACAGCGCAACCCGCATCGCCCGCGGCATCTCTTTTGGCGTATTTGTATCATTTTCCCCGTTTTTCGGCCTGCACTTCCTCTATGTTTTCATCCTCGCGCGTATGTTTGGCGGCAATTTTATCGCCGCCGCCGCCGGCACGTTTTTCGGAAACCCCCTCACATTCCCGTTTATCATCGGTTTTTCCCTGAAAGTTGGCAACTGGGTATTGGGAAGAGACCCTGCCCAGCACGATTTTAAAAAAATAGGCGCGGCATTCCGCGAGTTCTTCCACACCATCTGGGCTTCGTTCAAAAGCTTATTCGGCGCGCCCCCTCCCCAAACAGACGGTCTGCATGACTTTTTTTCAGAGATACTCCTGCCCTACTTCATCGGCGGCACGATACTGGGTATCATTTTTGCCATTCCGGCTTTCTATCTGGCCAAGCCGCTGATCATCGCCTACCAAAAGCACCGCCTGAAAAAAAGGCTGGAAAAAAGAAAGCGCCACACCACCGAAGCCGAAGATCAGCCCTCCGAGGGCTGACATTCCGCCCGTTTTGGCATAAGCTAGCGCCAAAAGAAGAAAGGATCACCCATGCAATCATTTTCAAAGCTCCGGCTTGGCATCAATATCGACCATGTCGCGACCGTACGCAACGCCCGTGGCGGCACCACCCCGGACCCGGCCCGCGCCGCCAAACTGGCCCAAGCCGCCGGCGCTGATGGCATAACCGCCCACCTGCGCGAAGATCGTCGGCACATCACTGATTCCGACATAGATGCCATACTTGAAGCCATTGATATTCCTCTAAATTTCGAAATGGCTGCCACGGAAGAGATGCAAAAAATAGCCCTGCGCCACACCCCGCACGCGGTATGCATTGTGCCCGAAAAACGCGAAGAGCGCACCACAGAAGGCGGGTTGGAGGTCGCGCGCGAAGAAAACCGCATCGCCCACTTTATCGCGCCGCTGCGGGAGGCAGGCTGCCGGGTTTCCATTTTTATCGCAGCGGAGCAACGGCAAATAGAGGCGGCTGCCCGCATTGGTGCCCCTGTCGTCGAACTTCACACCGGCGCCTATTGTGACGCCCACGCCGAAGGCCGGCTCAAGGATCGTGATGCCGAGCTGGTAAAACTGCGCAATATGGCCACCCTCGCCCAAGAGCTGGGGCTGGAGGTCCATGCCGGACACGGCCTGACCTACGACACTGTTCACCCCATCGCCGCTCTGCCCGAGGTGGTAGAGCTGAATATCGGCCACTTTTTGATCGGTGAAGCCATCTTCTCCGGTCTGGATAGCGCCATCCGCCGCATGCGCGTGCTCATGGATGAAGCCCGGAATGACGCCAGCGGGATCATTGTCGCGTGATTATCGGCATAGGTTCGGATATGGCAAGCATTGAGCGTATCGAGCGCACAATAAAGCGATTTGGTGTTCGATTTGTGCAACGCGTCTTTACTGAAACCGAAAAAAAAACCGCTGAATACCGGGTAGCAACCGTCGAAACCTACGCCAAAAGATGGGCCGCCAAAGAGGCCTGCTCCAAAGCGCTCGGCACCGGCCTGCGCATGGGGGTTGCCTGGAGGGAAATGTCGGTCAAAAACCTGCATACAGGCCAGCCGGTAATGGAGCTAACGGGCGGCGCGCTCCAGCGTCTCCACCGGCTCACCCCCACCGGCCACCATGCCAAAATCCATGTCACCCTGACCGATGATCACCCCTGGGCACAGGCTTTTGTGATCATCGAAGCGCTGCCGGATGCTTGACATCCGGCAGCGCCTTCCTCACATAGCGCCTATCCCTGTTTGAAAGAAAAACCATGGTTGCCAAAGAAAAGAAAAAAGACGGGCCCGTAATGGAAACTGTCAAAACCGTATTCTACGCCCTGCTCATCGCCGGCGCCATCCGGACTCTGATCTTCCAACCGTTCTGGATCCCCACCAGTTCGATGAAATCAACCCTGTTCATTGGTGATTTTCTCTTCGTCAACAAGTTCGCCTACGGCTTTTCCTACGCCTCTTGCCCGAGCATGTTCGGCGTAGATTTTTGCGGTTTTGCCAAGGGAAGCGAGACACGGCTTATGGGCTCCGAGCCGGAGCGCGGCGATGTTGTGGTGTTCAAGCATCCGACCCTTGGCTCTGACTATATCAAACGCCTGATCGGCCTGCCGGGGGACCGCATAAAGATGGTCGAAGGCTTGCTTTATATCAACGGCGCGGCAGTTGCCATAACCCCGAACGAGCCTTTCACCGAGATCAAGGCCCCGCAAGGCCCCCAGCGTGGCCAACCGAGATGTACCAACAACCCCGCGCCCGGCGGCCTGTGCGAAAAGGAAAGTTTTACCGAGGTTTTGCCAAATGGCGTCTCGTACTCCATTCTCAATATCCAAGATTCCGGCGCGGATAATATGGCCGAAATCACCGTCCCTGAAAATACATTTTTCTTTATGGGCGACAACCGCGACAACTCCATTGACAGCCGCTATCCACAAACCGGCCCGCAGGGGGGCGGAGTTGGCTTTGTCCCGCGTGAAAACCTCATTGGCCGCGCAGATCGCATCATTTTTTCTTCCGCCGGAAGCTCGCTGTTCTCTTTCTGGACGTGGCGCTCCGATCGTTACTTCAAGGCCATCGAGTGAGCGAAGCCCCCCCCCTTTCCAGCTTTTGTCAGCGCCTCGGGCATAGCTTCAAGGATCAGAGCCTGCTGCTTCAGGCCCTCACCCACGCCTCTGCCGCGACCAACAAAAACCACGACAACCAGCGGCTCGAGTTTCTCGGAGATCGTATCCTCGGGCTGGTGATTTCGCAGGCTCTTTTCGAGGCTGACCCGAGCGCCCGCGAAGGCCAGCTTGCGCCGCGCTTCAATGCGCTGGTTCGCAAGGAAGCATGTGCGGAAGTTGCCGCCGAAATCGACCTCGGAAGCGCCTTGAGGCTTGGGCGTTCCGAAATGCGCTCCGGCGGTCGGCGCAAGCTCGCGCTGCTCGGTGATGCAATGGAGGCCGTGCTGGCCGCTGTCTATCTTGACGCCGGCTTTGCAGCCACCCAAACCCTGATTTTGCGCCTTTGGGGCGACCGAATTACCGAGGCGGAAAGCCGCGCCGATGACCCTAAATCAGCCTTGCAGGAGTGGGCGCAAGCGCGGACGCTCTTGCCCCCCGCCTATACCGATATCAAGCGCACCGGCCCCGATCACCAACCGGTATTTATCGTCGAGGCATCCCTGACAAGTGGCGAAGCCGCACGCGGCGAGGCCGCCTCTAAAAAAGCCGCGCAGGTGAAGGCCGCTACGGCCCTGCTCGCCCAACTGAAAGAGAAAAAATGACCAAACGCTGCGGATTCGTTGCCTTGATTGGCGAGCCAAATGCCGGGAAATCCACCCTGTTGAACCGCATGGTAGGCGCCAAGGTTTCTATCGTCACCCATAAGGTCCAGACCACACGCGCGCGCATCCGCGGCATTGCACTGGAGGGTGACAGCCAAATCGTGTTTGTTGATACCCCCGGCCTGTTTCGCCCCCGCCGCAGGCTGGACCGCGCCATGGTATCAGCCGCATGGAGTGGCGCTGCCGATGCGGATATGGTGCTGTTTCTGGTCGAAGCCAATCGCGGTATTACCGAAGGTGTTTCGAGTATTCTCGAGGGGTTGGCCAGCCACATTCCGTCAACTGTATCTGTATCTCTTGTGATAAATAAAATTGACAGAGTTCAATCTGAAAAGCTTTTACAGCTAACTAATGATCTGAATAAATTATATAATTTTGAAAATACCTTTATGATATCAGCCGAGAAAGGCCACGGAGTAGACCACCTGAAATCCTGGCTCGCCAAAGCCCTTCCCGAAGGCCCGTGGCTTTATCCGGAAGACCAGATAGCCGACGCCCCCCTGCGCCAGATCGCAGCAGAAATAACCCGCGAAAAACTCACGCTCAGGCTCCATCAGGAGCTGCCCTATCAGCTGACCGTAGAAACCGAAAACTGGGAAGATCGCAAAGACGGCTCTGTGCGGATTGACCAGTTGATCTATGTGATGCGCGACGGGCATAAAGGGATATTGCTGGGGCCAAAAGGCGCAACCATAAAAGGTGTCTCCATGGATGCCCGAAAAGAGCTTTCCGAATTTCTTGATCGCAAGGTTCATTTGTTTTTACAGGTAAAAGTCCGGCCCAACTGGCTGGAAGACAAAGAGCGCTACACCGAAATCGGCCTAAACTTCCGCGATGGCGACTAATGGCACGCCTGACCGCCGAATTCTGGGTTCATGCCTATCTGCGCCGGCTCGATCTGGCAAATATTCCGGCATTTGTTGTTCATCGCGGCGATGCCACAGCCGGCGCCGTTATCATAAAATCCAATACTCTGAATGGCATGGCAACCCTGCTTTACCGCGTGGCGGATATCGAGGGGAACCGCCATTGGAGCGAACTTGAAAATGCCTCCCAAGAAAAAATAGACGAAAATATTCTCCGCCAACGCCACAATGATCCGGATATCTGGGTGATCGAGGTTGAAGACAAAAACGGACGAACCCTGCTCGACGAAGCCGGTCTTTTCGATTAGGCTTGCATCATGGAATGGCAAGATCAGGGGGTGCTTCTCAATGTCCGGCGGCACGGAGAAAATGCTGCTATCATTGAAGTATTGACAAAAAACCACGGGCGCCATGCCGGCCTTGTGCATGGCGGGGCCTCAAAAAAATCGGCAGCACTACTGCAAGCCGGAACACAGCTTTCCCTGACATGGCGCGCACGGCTGGAGGATCAGCTTGGGTCATTTAGCGCTGAATTACTTTCCTCCCGAAGCGTTGCGTTACTCACGCATAAGCAAAACCTATATGCTTTCAATGCCTTATCTGCCATGTTTTTGCGCTACCTTCCTGAAAGAGAACCAAACCCGAGGCTTTACAGCAGCGTGCTCTCTTTGCTTGAAGCCATGGTTGACGGGCAAGAATGGCACGCCGGCTATTGTTTCCTTGAGCTTCAACTTCTGACAGAGCTGGGCTATGGGCTGGAGCTGTCTTGTTGTGTCGTCTCGGGGCAAACCACGGATCTTGCGTATATTTCGCCAAAATCGGGCTGTGCCGTGAGCACAAAAAGCGCCCGCGGCTTTGAGTCCCGCCTGCTCAAATTCCCCGATTTTCTACAATCAGACAATCCGACGTCAATTTCCGCTAAAGATTTTTACAATGCGCTGCTCCTCACGGGGCACTTTTTCCAGAAATGGATACCGACCCACACCCCCGAGCTGCCAAAAGCCAGACAGCGGCTGGCCGATTTTCTTCAGCGACAGTTTTGATTACATATTGAATCTGTTATCACGGGGGAAACCGCGCGGTGCCATTCTACCGGCTCCGGCGCGCTTTCCGCGCCACTCGTCAAGCTCGACAACCCTTCGCGTGCGCCCGCCGCTATCAAGCCATTGCAGCCCCTCGGTAAGGCCAAAGCTTTTCACATCGGAAAGTTCGCCATCTTTATCGGCATATTTTTGTAGCCGAACCCCCTTTCCTCGCCCAAGCCGGGGCAGATCCCCCACAGCGAAAACAAGCATTTTTCTGTTAATTCCCACACAGGCAACCTGATCTCCGACCACCCGCTTGCACACCCGCGCAACCACACCACCCTTAACATTCAGCACCTGTTTACCGCTGCGGGTCTGGGCCAAGACCTCGCTCTCCGCCACAACAAACCCGTCACCGGCACTGGAGGCAACAATCAGCTCGGCGCCGGCTTCATGCAAAAACAGATCAACAATATCGCACTCATTAGGCAGGTCGACGATCAGCCGCACCGGCTCTCCCATGCCGCGCCCGCCCGGAAGGGTATTCCCCACAATCGTATAAAACCGGCCATTTGCGGCCATAAGCAGCAATTTATCGGTTGTATGAGCATGGAAAACAAACCGGCCCTCATCCCCATCCTTAAATTTCATGTCTGAATCGAGCGCAATATGCCCTTTCATAGCCCGAATCCATCCCATTTTCGAACATACGACGGTAATTGCCTCTTTTTCGATCATCGCTTCGATCGGCACCTCTTCTACATCGGGGGCATCGGCCAGCTCGGTGCGCCTTGTGCCATTTGGCGCCTTGCCAAACTGTTTTTTGGCTTCCCGCAGTTGCTCGATAATTCTGGCCCATTGGCGCATGACATCCCCGAGCAGGTCTTTCAGCTCGCTTTGCTCCACCATCAAGGCATCACGCTCGCGTTTCAGCTCCATTTCCTCAAGCTTGCGCAGGCTACGCAGGCGCATATTCAAAATCGCCTCCGCCTGCACATCCGAAAGCTCGAACTCCACCATCAGCATCGCTTTTGGCTCGTCTTCATAGCGGATAATCTCGATCACGCGGTCAAGGTTGAGAAAGGCGATAATATAGCCGCCCAGCACTTCCAGCCGCGCTTCGATCTTGCCCAGCCGAAACTTCGTGCGCCGCCCCAGCACCTCGCGCGCGTGATCAATGAAGGCGCGCAACATTTCTTTCAGGCTGGAAACCTGCGGCACCAGCCCGTCGATCAGTACGTTCATATTCATTGAAAAGCGGGTTTCAAGATCGCTTTGGCGAAACAGGGTTTCCATCAGAACTTGCGGGTCCACGGTCTTGGCGCGCGGCTCCAGCACCAGCCTGATATCCTCGGCGCTTTCATCACGCACATCGGCAAGGATGGGAATCTTCTTGAGGTTGATGATCTCGGCTATTTTTTCGATCAGCTTGCTTTTTTGCACCTGATACGGAATTTCCGTCACCACAATCTGCCATTGCCCGCGCCCCAGTTCCTCCACCGCCCAGCGGGCCCGCAGCCGAAAGCTGCCCTTGCCACAGGCATAGGCTTTCACGATATTTTCGCGCGGCTCCACCAACACCCCGCCGGTGGGGAAATCCGGGCCGGGCACCAGCTCGGCGAGAGTTTCATCACGCGCATTCGGAGTGCGGATCAGGTGGATGGCGGCGTCACAAAGCTCGCCGATATTATGTGGCGGAATATTGGTGGCCATGCCCACCGCAATGCCGCTGGAACCATTGGCGAGCAAATGCGGAAACCGCGCCGGCATCACCACCGGCTCTTGCAGGGTGCCGTCATAATTGTCTTTAAAGTCAACCGCGTCCTCGCTCAGCCCCTCCATCAGGGCCACGGCAATCTCGGTCATACGCGCTTCGGTATAGCGGGCGGCGGCGGGGTTATCGCCGTCAATATTGCCAAAATTCCCCTGCCCGTCCACCAGCGGGTAGCGCACGGAAAAATCCTGCGCGAGGCGGGCCATCGCATCATAAATCGCGGCATCGCCGTGGGGATGGTAATTGCCCATCACATCCCCGGTGATCTTGGAGGATTTCCGATAGCGCCCCTTGGGGTCGAGCTTCAGCTCGCGCATGGCATATAATATCCGCCGATGCACCGGCTTCAGCCCGTCGCGCGCATCGGGCAGGGCGCGGTTCATAATGGTGGAAAGCGCATAGGTCAGATAGCGCTCGCCAAGGGCACGCTTCAGCGGCTCGCTGGTCATTATGCCGCCATCTTCTTGGTCGGGGGCATTGATATCGGGGTTGTCTGTCTTTTTAGCCATATATGTGGTGTATATTGCCTGCCTGCGCCGGTCCAGCGCAAATAGAGCTGACCACCAAAAACAAGGCAAACAGAGGAAACTCGCCGATACTATGGGATTGCATGGGCTTCTGTGGACTCTAAAAGTATGGCGGCTTAAGAACACCTTCGAAGCAACCATAAGGAGAGAAAAAATGGAGTGTAAATCTTGTAAATTCTGGTGGCCCTACAAGGGCGGAACCATAACCAACCGCAAAGAAGAGTCTAGAGAAACAGCCACAACAGGCGAATGCCGGCGCAATTCCATCTCCCGCACCATCGCCGATGACGGCAGTTTTCCCAGCTCCAAGCCCGACCAATGGTGTGGAAAATACAAAAGCCTCTGAGGGCAGCGCTCGCAGTCCTCACCCCCTGTTAACCCTGTTTTGATATCTTCTCCCTGCCAGACAAAACGGGGTTCGCGTCGGGCATTTTTCTCTTACGCCCTCAGCGCTTCACCAAAAAAAGAAGTTGCCCGGGGATTGTAACAGTAACGAGTGGTGCTGGTGCCATTTATCCGACGCGAAGCCCCGAGCTTTACCCCAAAAGCTAAAAACCGGAAAGCCATAGATACAACACCGCTCGCGGGCTTCCCCTTTGCGGTATTTACCTGTATGCCATCTGGCAAAACGGGGGATTTCCCATGCAAAAAACCATCCTTATCACCGGCTGCTCAAGCGGCATCGGCTATGATGCCGCCCACAGCTTGAAAAAGCGCGGCTACCGCGTCTTTGCCACCTGCCGGCAAGAGGCCGATTGCGCGCGCCTGCGCAGCGAAGGGCTGGAGAGCTTCCGGCTTGATTATGCCGACGAGGCCAGCATCCGCACTGCGGTTAAGGAGACCTTATCGCGCACGGGTGGTCGTCTCGACGCCTTGTTCAACAACGGCGCCTATGCCATTCCCGGCGCTACCGAGGACCTGCCGAGAGACGCCCTGCGCGCCATTTTCGAGACCAATGTTTTTGGCCAGTTCGAGCTGATCAACCAGCTGCTTCCCGCGATGAAACCGGCAGGGCGAATCATCAACTGCTCATCGGTACTTGGCATTGCCGTGCTGCGCATGCGCGGGGCTTATTGCGCCAGCAAGTTTGCCATGGAAGCCCTGACCGATGCACTACGTTATGAAAACTATAACTCGGAGCTGAAGTTTATCTCCATCCAGCCCGGCCCTATTCCAACCAAAATCAGGGTCAATTCCATTCCGCATTTTGAAAAATGGATAAACTGGAAAGAATCAGCCCAGCGCGAGGTCTATGAGCAAAAACTGCTGCCCCGCCTTTATAATGACAATAACGGTCCGGACCGCTTCGAGCTGCCCTGCGCCGCCGTAACTGAAAAGCTGGTCCACGCACTGGAATCCCCCAACCCGAAGCCCCGCTATATGGTCACAAAAGCGACCTATATCACAGAATTCATGCGCCGCTTCTTGCCCAAGCGCATTCTGGACCGTATATACGCGGGTATGTAAAGGAGCCTATCATGTTGTCCGACCCTCTATTTTTGCTTGTCCTTGCGGCCGGTCTTGCGACCCTCGGCGTGCTTGTTCTTGGCCTGTTTACCTTCGCCAAGGGCGGGGATTTTCACAAACGGAACTCCAACAAAATCATGCGCTGGCGTGTGGGTATGCAGTTTGTGACCGTGGTGCTGTTCATGACATGGATATATTTCTCCCGAGGGGTTTAGCCATTGGTAACATTGAATAAAATATATACCCGCACCGGCGACGAGGGTGATACAGCTCTGGGCAACGGCACAAGAGTGCCAAAAGAATCGCTACGCGTCGAAGCATACGGCACTGTCGACGAAGCCAACGCCACCATCGGCCTCGCCTGCCTTTACGCCAAGGGCGAACCCCTTGCCGCCCTGACCCGCATCCAGAACGATATGTTCGACCTCGGCGCAGACCTCTGCCGCCCTGAAATGGAGCAGGACGCCAACGCCCCCTACCCCCCCCTGCGCATGAGCGACACACAGGTCATGCGGATCGAGGCCGAGATTGACGAAATGAACGCCCGTCAGGAAACCCTGAAAAGCTTTATTTTACCAGGCGGCACCCCGCTGGCCGCACATCTGCACCTTTGCCGCACGGTCACACGGCGGGCAGAAAGGTTGAGCGTTGAGCTATCCAGAATCGAGAGCATAAACCCGATCACGATAAAATATCTCAACCGGCTGTCGGACTGGTTTTTTGTTGCTGCGCGCGCCGCGAATAATGATGGTAAGTCCGATGTTCTCTGGGTGCCGGGCGCTAACCGCTGACAGGTGACGCCAAGTTTTTCTTGCGGTGCAACAAAAATGCTGATTGACTGCCCGCGCAACCCCCAATTCTGGGCCAAACTCTGGAGATTCGCGCTATGAAGGTGCTTGTGCCTGTCAAACGTGTGATTGACTATAACGTAAAAGTCCGTGTCAAAGCGGATGGTAGCGGGGTCGATCTTGCCAATGTAAAAATGTCTATGAACCCGTTTGACGAAATCGCGGTGGAAGAGGCGATCCGGCTCAAAGAAGCCGGCACGGTCAGCGAAATTGTCGCTGTTTCTATCGGCGTAAAGCAAAATCAGGAGACCTTGCGCACCGCGCTGGCCATGGGCGCCGATCGCGCGATTTTGATCATCGCCGCTGATGATGTCCACACAGATATCGAGCCACTCGCCGTGGCCAAGCTGCTCAAAGCCGTGACCGACGAAGAAAAACCCGAGCTGGTTTTGCTCGGCAAACAGGCGATCGATAACGACATGAACGCCACCGGCCAGATGCTTTCGGCCTTGCTGGGCTGGTCTCAGGCGACCTTTGCCTCGGAGCTTAATATCGACGGCAATAGCGCCACCGTGACCCGCGAAGTCGATGGCGGGCTACAAACCATCAAGGTCAAAATGCCGGCCATCGTAACGGTAGACCTGCGCCTCAACGAGCCGCGCTATGCCAGCTTGCCCAACATCATGAAGGCCAAGCGCAAACCGATGGACGAAAAAACACCGACCGATTACGGGGTTGATATCACCCCGCGCCACACCATCACCAGCACAGCCGAACCAACAGGCCGCAGCGCCGGTATCAAGGTTGCCGATGTCGGCGAACTGGTCGAAAAACTCAAGCAAGCGGGGGTAATCTGATGGCTGTTTTAGTATTGGCCGAGATCATTGGCGGAGAACTTTCGCTGGACCAGACGGCAAAAACCGTATCCGCCGCCAGCGCGCTTGGCGAGGTGACAGTGCTTTGCGCCAGCGCCAGCTGTAGCGGGGCGGCAGAGGCGGCCGCAAAAATAGAAGGCGTGAGCAAGGTGCTCTGCGCCGATGATGCCATCTACGGCAACGGCCTCGCGGAGCCGATCGCCAATTTGCTGGTCAGCCTTGCCGCTGATTTCGAGCATATTCTGGCACCGGCCACCACCAACGGCAAAAACATCCTGCCCCGGGTTGCGGCCCTGCTTGATGTCATGGTGTTGTCCGATGTGACCGCCATTGTCAGCGCCGATACATTCGAACGCCCGATCTATGCCGGCAATGCGGTGCAGACAGTGCAGACCTCCGATACCAAAAAGGTGGTTTCCATCCGCACAACCGGCTTTGACGCCGCCCCGGAAACCGGCAACGCACCGGTAGAAACCATCGCCGCAGCCGATAACCCTGCCCTTTCTGAATGGGTCGAGGACAAGGTGCAGGCCTCGGATCGCCCAGAGCTTACATCCGCCAAAATCGTTGTGTCAGGCGGGCGCGGCGTTGGCTCCAAGGAGAACTTTGCGCTGATCGAAGAGCTGGCAGACAAGCTCGGGGCCGCCATCGGCGCCTCGCGCGCAGCGGTTGATTCGGGCTATGCCCCGAATGACTGGCAGGTCGGCCAGACCGGCAAGGTTGTCGCGCCGGATCTTTATATCGCGATTGGCATTTCCGGTGCGATCCAGCATCTTGCCGGTATGAAAGACAGCAAAATTATCGTCGCCATCAACAAAGACGAAGAAGCACCTATCTTTCAGGTTGCCGACTTCGGCCTTGTCGCCGATTTGTTTGACGCTGTGCCCGCGCTCAAAGACGCGCTTGGCTAATCCATCTGGCCCGCCATTTCGGCGGGCCGCTCCAACACAGGGAAACCCCGTATGGCAATTCAATCCGTAGGCATTATCGGCGCGGGGCAAATGGGCAATGGCATTGCCCAAGTCTTTGCGCGCGCCGGGTTTGATGTTTTACTTCACGATATTTCTCCCGAAGCTGTCAGCGCAGCCATCAAGAAAATATCCGGTAACCTTGATCGCCAGATCAAAAAAGAGCGCATGAGCGAGACTGAAAAAACAGCCACGCTCAGCCGGATAATACCCTCGGACGGGCTTGCCAAAATCGGCGCCACAGATCTGGTCATCGAAGCCGCAACCGAGGTTGAAAGCATAAAGCACCAGATCTTCGCCGGCCTTGCGCCGCATTTAGGCGAACACACGATCCTGACCTCGAACACCTCGTCAATTTCCATCACCCGTCTGGCCGCCGCCACAGCCCGCCCCGAACAGTTCATGGGCCTGCATTTCATGAATCCGGTACCGGTGATGCAACTGGTCGAGCTGATCCGCGGCATCGCCACCGACGAGCCTACCTTCAACGCCCTGGAGGAGGTTGTGCTGCGGCTGGGCAAGGTCTCCACCAGCGCCGAGGATTTCCCGGCCTTTATCGTAAACCGTATTTTGATGCCGATGATAAACGAAGCAGTTTATACGCTTTATGAAGGGGTTGGCACAGTTCAGAGCATTGATACTTCTTTGAAGCTAGGGGCCAATCACCCGATGGGGCCGCTAGAGCTGGCCGATTTTATAGGGCTGGACACCTGTCTTTCGATCATGAATGTGCTGCATGACGGGCTGGCAGACACCAAATACCGCCCCTGCCCACTGCTGGTCAAATATGTCGAGGCCGGTTGGCTCGGGCGCAAGTCACAGCGCGGGTTTTATGATTATCGCGATGGCACCCCCGTGCCGACCCGCTAGCCCCCTTCACCAAAAAGCCCGCTGACCAAGGCCCGCAAGGCGTCTTCAAGCTCCTTGGCTTGCGGCCCTTCTATCTGCACCTCGATCGTGCTGCCTTTGGTAGCGCCCAGCATCAGCAAGCCCAGAATAGATTCGCCGTTGGCGCTCTCGCCATCTTTGCTGACCACCGCCGTGGCATCAAAACCCTCGACAACCTCGACAAACTTTGCGGACGCCCGCGCGTGCAGGCCTTTTTTATTGGTAATATTCAGTATCATGCCTTGTCTGCCTTTGAGGGTAGCTCCAACGAATTCATATATTTTCGCCCGGCCGCACAGGCATTTTCGCACGCACGCTCCACTCCGAGATTGCGGGATTTGGCCAGCTTGACCAGAAGCGGCAAGCTAGCTCCGTAGATCACCTTGCGCACCCCGCACTCGCAGGCCTTGATCGCGAGGTTGGACGGGGTGCCGCCAAACATATCGGTGACAACAACCACACCCTCCCCCTGATCAACCGCCATAACCGCGCGCTTGATCTCGGCCTGTTTGTTGACAAGATTATCCTCGCGCGAAATGGAAATCGCCCGCGTGCCGGGGTGCTGGCCAACCACATGCTCCATAGCCAAAAGATACTCCGCGGCCAACCCGCCATGCGCCACTATCACAATCCCGATCACTTGGCTTTCTCCCTAATTGGCCAGCGCTCCATTTCCCGATGCCGGGTGTTGACCACCCAGCCCTTTTCCGCCAGCAGAGAGGCGAGCTTTTCGGTGACAAATACCGAGCGATGCTGCCCCCCCGTGCAGCCCAGCGCGAGGTTGAAATAGGCTTTACCCTCGCTCTGATAGGCGGGCAACAACAGATCGAGCAGGTCTGTCAGTTTATCTATAAAGTCTTGAAAAAGCGGGTCTTTTTCAACATAAGCGGCAACATCCGGATCACGCCCTGTGTATGCGCGCAGGCTCTCCTCCCAATGGGGGTTACGCAAAAAACGGCAATCGATCATCATATCCACCCCGCGCGGTGCCCCCCGCTTATAGGAAAAAGACTGCACCGAAATCGAAAGCCCGCTGATTTTGCTTTTGTCAAACCACCGTGCCAGCTCCGCACGAAGCTCATGGGGCGAAAGTGCGGTTGTATCCACCAGAATATCAGCGCGATTACGCAGCTCGCTCAACAGCTCGATTTCGCGGGTGATCCCCGTCAGGGGTGTGCCGTCCGGCGAGGATGGATGGCGGCGGCGGGTTTCGCTAAAGCGGCGTAAAAGCGCATCTGATTGGCAATCCAGAAACAGCAAAGTGGGCGAAAAACTAGGGTTTTGTTCAATTTTTTCAAGAACATCCAGCAAGGCCGCAGAAGAGAATCCGCGCGTTCGGGTATCTACCCCGATCGCCAGCGCGGCCCCTGTGGGCGGGCCGGAAAGGATGCGCTCAATCAGTCCGAGGGGCAGGTTGTCGATGGTTTCAACCCCGAAATCCTCCAGCGCCTTGATCGCCGTGGTGCGCCCCGCGCCTGCCGGGCCGGTGACAATAATAATATTCTGTACTTGTGGCGATTTCACTGGCTTCACTCCGTGGGCAACAAGCGCCCTTCCCCTAACAAACACCACAGGACGGCACCAAGATTTGGTGTTTCCTTCCCGTATATCAACGGTATATCGACCCCCAATATCGCGTGGAACCGCAGCTTGGGCAATCTCTCATTCGCATATTGATCCATATCGACAACAATTGCCAGCCCCGCCTGCTCGATTGAGGGCACAGATAGCAGGCCAACTTGTCGCGCCTCTATTATGCCGGCGATATTTTTCGGGCGGCGCAGTATGATCCGGCCTTTCTCGCGGGAAAGTTCTACTGCATCATCCCCCACCAGATCAGCCCCGAGCGCCATTAGCTCTAGCGCCAAGCCTGATTTTCCCGCCCTGCTTTGACCAAGGATCAAAGCGCCTTGGCCTCTGCGGGAAACAGCCGTGGCATGCACATGGCTCATCGTGGCAAGATCACCTGAAGTACTGCGCCGCCATCCTCGCTATTACCCGCGATGATTGTACCACCATGAGCCTCGACGATCTGCTTTGAAATCGCCAGCCCGAGGCCGGAATGCTCGCCAAACTGCTCCGCCGGTCGCTCGGAGTAAAATCTAGAGAATATATCCTCGAGGTTTTTCTCCGGTATACCCGGCCCGTTATCCCGCACTTCGATCAACACATGGTCCGGATCGAAATCCGAAATCCCGATATCTACCACCCCGTCTTCAGCCACAAAGCTCAGGGCGTTGGCGATCAGGTTGCTAAACACCTGCTCAAGCCGGCTTTGCAGCCCGTTAACGATGCTGTCATCGCTGTGAACCACAAGGTTTATCTCGCGCATACCAAAGCTGCGACGCGCGCGAAAGTTCTTGGCGATAGCATCCAATAGCCCGGCCAGATCAACGCTTTCCCAGGTATCACGCACCAGATCGGCCTCCAGCCGCGAGGCATTGGAAATATCTGTCACCAGTCTGTCCAGCCGCTCGACATCATTTTGAATAACCCCGAGCAGAGACTTGCGCGAATCCTCGTCCTGCACATAGTCGAGCGTCTCTACAGCCGAGCGCAGCGAGGTCAGGGGGTTTTTGATCTCGTGAGCAACATCGGCAGCAAAAGACTTGTTTTCGTCGATCCTTTGTAGCAAGGCCTCGGTCATATTGCGCATCGAGCGCGACAGATCCCCGATCTCGTCAGGGCGGGCGGTGAGGTCGGGGATATTGACCAGCGCAAGGTGAAGCTGCCCGCCAGCCTCGTCTTTGGTTTGCAGCGCCGCAGCCGAAAGGCGCCGCAGAGGGCGGGCGATCGAGGTGGCCAGCACCATCGACAATATTATAGAGGTCAGGGTGGCCAGCAAAAATATCTGCAATATCTGCTCGCGGGCATCACGGATAATCGCATCCACCTCCCCTTGGCGGGTCGAGATCAGGATCGCACCAACCTCGCCGCGCGGACTATCTGAAGGCAGGGCCGCCACGACAAATATCTCCCCTTCCACCGATAAAACCTTGTGTCGGATACCGTCATTTTTCGCCATAGTCTCGGCGGCGAGCCTGTCAAACTGGTTTTGCAGATTGTCATGACTTCCGCCTGCTTTCAGGCGGCTTTCACCTGCTGATAAACCCGACCAGATTTTTTGCAGGATTTCGGTAAATGCGTTAGTCTTGGCTATAGGTGGCGAAGCCACGGGGCGGGGCGGGGCATAGCTCAAAACTACTTCACCCGTGCCGGAATAAACCTGCACAATTGAATTTGATTTTTCGACCAGTGCTTCAAAAAGTGCCGGAAAACCCTCTTCCTCCATGCCCTCGCCACCGGAGGTTATCGCCTGATGGCGCAGCGCTGCCGAAAGCATGGATGCCTGACGCCCCAATATCTCGCTACGAAACTCCACCTGCGTATCTTGGGCCTGATTTAGATAAAGAACCCCGCTCACCAGAATACCCAGTGCGATCAGATTGAATAAAATAATTTTTCGCGCCAGCGGTGAGCGGTTGAAAATAAACCACTTCTTACCAGTTTTCACCCGACCGGCAAAGGCACCGGTGCCAAGAAAACCTGTCGAGGTGTTATCTTCCGTCACTATTTACGCCTCGTTATACCGGTAGCCGATACCATAAAGCGTTTCGATCGACGCGTAGGTTTCGTCAACCTTCTTGAACTTTTTGCGAAGACGCTTGATGTGGCTGTCAATGGTGCGGTCATCCACATAGACCTGATCGGAGTAAGCGGCATCCATCAGCCGGTTTCTTGATTTGACCACCCCCGGCCGCTCGGCCAGCTCGTGCAGGATGATGAACTCCGTGACCGTCAAAACCACCGGCTCCCCTTTCCAGGTCACCTGATGGCGCTGTTTATCCAGAACCAGCGAGCCGCACTGGATCACCCCCGCTTCGGGGCGGTGCTCGGCTTCGTCCTGCGAAATCGTCACATCGTTACGGCGCAAGACCGCCTTGATCCTCTCGATCAGCAAACGCTGGGAAAACGGCTTTGATATATAGTCATCCGCCCCCATGGAAAGGCCGACAACCTCGTCCATCTCGTCATCTTTCGAGGTCAGGAATATCACCGGCAGGTTGGATTTCTTTCGCAAACGGCGCAAAAGTTCCATCCCGTCCATGCGGGGCATTTTGATATCAAGGACCGCCAGATCGGGGGGGTTATCCTGCAAGCCAAAAAGAGCGGATGCACCTTCATTATAGGTTTCGACCTCGAAACCCTCCGCCTTCAGCGCGATAGAAACGGAAATCAGGATGTTTCTGTCATCATCAACCAGCGCTATTTTCGCCATAATCACCTCCGGCTTGGTCATTTTTTATACTGTCTCGCATATCACACAAACTTGCAACCGATCTTCGGAAATGTTGTATTTTGTTGCGCTGCGACAATTTTTCCTCGCAAAGCGAAAATACCACTGGATTTAGCATGGTCGATCAGCTTAACAAATCTTACCGGTGGCCCTTACGCAAAATTGCCCGCAGCAAGGCAAGCGCCGGTATCTTGGGAACAGGGGAATACCCCCGAAATTGGAGCATCCAGATCATGATAACTGGCAAGGTAAACCCCGCACAAACACTTGAAGCAACGGGGATTTCTGGTGTAAAAACTGTACATTACAATTTACTAGAGCCAGCGCTGATGCAGCACGCCGTAGCACGTTTGGAGGGCGAAATAGGCATAGGCGGCACATTTCTGGTCTCGACAGGCGCCCATACCGGCCGCTCGCCAAAAGACAAATTCGTGGTTAATGAACCCTCGGTAAAAGATACAATCTGGTGGGAGAACAACCCGCCAATGGAAGAGCAAGCCTTTGAAGCTCTTCGTAAAGATATGCTCGCGCATATGAAGGGTGGCGAATATTTCGTGCAGGATCTTTTTGGCGGTGCCGACCCTGAATACCGGCTCAATGTGCGCCTTGTGACCGAACTGGCCTGGCACAGCCTGTTTATCCGCCACATGCTGCGCCGCCCCGAGCTGGAAGAGCTGGCAGACTTTGCGCCGGAGTTTACCGTCATCAACTGTCCGTCTTTCAAGGCGGATCCGGCCCGGCATGGTTGCCGCTCCGAAACCGTGATCGCAATTTCGTTCGAGAAAAAGCTGGTGTTGATCGGCGGCACTTCCTACGCCGGCGAAAATAAAAAATCCGTTTTCTCGGTGCTCAACTACCTGCTGCCCGAGCGCAACGTGATGCCCATGCACTGCTCGGCCAACCACGCCAAGGGCGACCCCGAAGATACTGCGATATTTTTCGGCTTGTCGGGCACTGGCAAAACCACCCTTTCCGCTGACCCCGACCGCGTGCTGATCGGGGATGACGAACACGGCTGGTCAGACAATGGCACCTTCAATTTCGAGGGGGGCTGCTATGCAAAAACCATCAACCTGAGCGCCGAAGCCGAGCCGGAGATATTTGCGACTACCAGCAAATTTGCTACTGTCATAGAAAACATGGTCTATGACGAGCATACCCGCGAGCTGGATTTCAGCGATGACAGCCTGACCCCGAATATGCGCTGCGCCTATCCGCTCCACTATATCGAAAACGCGTCGGAAACCTCGCGCGGGGGCTTGCCAAAAAATATCATCATGCTGACTTGTGACGCTTTCGGAGTGTTGCCACCAATCGCGCGGCTGACACCGGCGCAAGCGATGTATCACTTTCTTTCGGGCTTTACCGCCAAAGTGGCCGGCACCGAAAAGGGGGTGACCGAGCCAATACCGACATTTTCTACCTGTTTTGGCGCCCCTTTCATGCCGCGCCGGCCCGAAGCCTATGGCAATCTGCTGCGCGAAAAAATTGCGGCGCACGGGGTCAATTGCTGGTTGGTCAATACCGGCTGGACCGGCGGGCCAAAAGGCAAAGGCGGCTCGAGAATGCCGATCCGCGCGACCCGCGCCCTGCTCACAGCCGCCCTGAGCGGCAGCCTTGATGAGCGCGAATTCCGGGTGGATGAAAACTTCGGGTTCGAGGTGCCGGTCGCGGTAAAAGGCGTGGCAAAAATATTGCTGGAGCCGCGCCGCACCTGGGAAGATACCGCTGAATATGACCAAAAAGCCGCCAACCTTGCCGCCATGTTTGCCGATAACTTTACCCAATACGAGCCATTTGTGGATGCCGAGGTACTGGCCTCGGCGATCAAGCCCAAAAACTGACGGGTTTTGTTAGGGGCGAAATCCACCTCGCCCCTAACAAAATTACAATTTTGCGCAATATATCGAATTATTGTTTCGCCACCATTGACGGCTGAAGCCTGAGCGATTATGCCTTGATAAATTGCTGCAATGCACAATTACGAGGTCATGATGTCATCCCACCCCTCTCCGCTGCTTGAAGATATCATTTTGCTCTGCCTCGAGGCTCTGGAAGAGAGCGCCCCCCTGCTGGCGGAGGCTAAAGAGCATCTACGATCTCTGGTGTGCAAAGACGGGCGGATCAGCGCAACTTTGCTGGAGGAGCACCAGTATATAGCTCATGGTCTTTCGTGGTTTTCAACTTACTATGCTGGAATGGATCAACTTGTAAACTGGTGTCAATCACTTGTTTTAAATCGTAAATCTACTAAAATTGATTTGTTAATTTTGCAAATAGGATTTGCAGAATACCTGAGCCAGTTCTATACCGGCATTTCCATGTCTCAGGGCGAAATTATTCGCCTTTCCGCCTTCGAAATCAACCCGGAAGCGCCGGGCAAGGCCACCGCCTTGCTGCTGGCCTGCGGCAATAGTGATATCGCCCGCAAAGCCCTGGGCGAAGCCTTGGCCCGCGACAGCGGTAGCCTGACCTTTGGCGCCGACGGGCTGGATGAAGAATACACGATGATCCGCGAGCAGTTCCGCAAATTCACGGAAAAGCGGGTCAGTCCCTTTGCCCATGAGTGGCACCTGAAGGACGAGCTTATTCCGACAGAGATCATCACAGAGATGGGAGAGATGGGGGTATTTGGCCTGACCATCCCCGAAGCATATGGCGGCTTTGGCATGAGCAAAACCGCGATGTGTGTGGTGACCGAAGAACTGGCGCGCGGGTATATCGGGGTTGGCTCGCTTGGCACCCGCTCCGAGATTGCCGCCGAGCTGATCCTTGGTGGCGGTACCGAAGCGCAAAAAGAAAAGTGGCTGCCAAGGATAGCCGATGCCAGCCTTTTGCCGACCGCTGTTTTTACCGAACCTAATACCGGCTCGGACCTTGGCAGCCTGCGGACAAGGGCAAAGCGCAACGGCGACACCTACACGATCACCGGCAACAAAACCTGGATCACCCACGCCGCGCGCGCCGATATCATGACCATGCTGGTGCGCACCGGAGAGGGGAGCGACTATACCGGCCTTTCCATGATACTGGGCGAAAAGCCGCGCGGCACGGCGGAGGATGATTTTCCCGCCAAGGGGATGTCCGGCAGCGAGATCGGGGTGCTGGGCTATCGCGGGATGAAAGAATACGAACTCGGGTTTGACAGCTTTGAAGTGCCGGCCGAAAACCTGCTGGGCGAGGTTGAAGGGCAAGGGTTCAAGCAGCTAATGAAAACCTTCGAGGCGGCGCGGATCCAGACTGCGGCGCGGGCGGTCGGCGTGGCGCAAAACGCGCTGGAAGTCAGCCTGAAATATGCGCAGGACAGGGTGCAATTTGGCAAACCGCTACTGGCCTTTCCACGGGTTTATGGCAAGCTGGCGATGATGGCAGTGGAGATAGCCATCGCCCGCCAACTGACCTATTTTGCCGCCAAGGAGAAAGACGAGGGCCGGCGCTGCGATCTTGAGGCCGGCATGGCCAAGCTGCTTGCCGCCCGCGTCGCGTGGGCGGCGGCAGATAACGGCGTGCAGATCCATGGCGGCAACGGCTTTGCCATGGAGTATCCGATCAGCCGGATATTGTGCGATGCCCGTATTTTGAGCATTTTTGAAGGGGCTGCCGAGATACAGGCCAATGTCATCGTGCGCCGGTTGCTCGGGTAGCCGGAGGCTATTGCGGCACCCCGCGAAAACCGGAAGAAGGCTACCGGCCGACAGCTGGATCAACAGAAAACCGGCAAGTATGCCCCCCGACCTGCGGCAGGGTCATACTTTCTAAATAATTCGCATCTAAGTAAGCAATAACATCATTCCGTTGATCTGCATCAAGGCTGTTTTCACCAGCAGGCTTATGTATGCGTTAACTAAACACCAATATTGGTCCAGCCATGCGTGTCTTGCACGAATCAACACATCTATCAGACGCACCAAGACTGCTGACAATCGCAATTCCAGCTTTTTCTGTAGTGCTTATCCAAGCCCCTTCCGCGCATGCCTGCGGCACTCGTGCCCCCGCCGGTTGCCGTTTTGCCGAAGCCGCAATATCAGCCCCGGCCCTGCCCGTCTCTGAAGTATTGCCAACAACATGGGGCCTGTCATGCTGTTGATCTCCAATCCACACCGCCGCCTGCTTTCTCTTCTCAAGCTGATCTCTCTGGCCGGTTTGATACTCGTGCTGCTCGCATCAACCCTTCTGGCAAATACCCCTTCATTTCTCGGAAAATATCTTGAAAAGGTGCCGGCAAGCGAGCTTGTCGAGGGGGCAACCGGATACGGAAACACCCTCGGCAATATCCCTGCCGTGGAGGTGCTGAGCGGGCAGAATCTGGTCGGATATGCCTATATCACCTCGGATTTTGTCAATACCACCGGCTATTCGGGCAAGCCGATCCATGTGCTGGTAGCGATAGGCCCTGACGCGCTGATCCTCGGGGCCAACTTGGTCAAGCACTCGGAGCCGATTGTACTGATTGGCATCCCTGATTCCAAAATGAAGGCCATGACCGAAAGCTACCGGGGCATGAATATCGCCGCCGAGATCGAGGCGCGCGGCAGCACTCACGAACTGGATATCATTTCCGGCGCCACGGTGACCGTGATGATCATTGACGACACCATCGTGCGCGCCAGTATCAAGGTGGCCCGCGCCCTCGGGCTGGGCGGGCTGGAAGCCACGGTCGATATCGGGCCAGTGCGCAGCCTGAACATGAATGAGCGCAGCCGCCGCGACTGGATGGCCCTGACAGGTGACGGCTCGGTGCGCAGCCTGACGCTTGATGTCAGCCAGATCAACGAGGCTTTTGCCGAAACCGGCGACCCGCGCGTGCTGCGCAACCCCGCCAAGGGCGCACCGGAAGATACCTTTATCGACCTCAAGACCGCGCTGATATCGGTGCCCGGTATCGGGCTGAGCCTGCTGGGGGAAAACGAATACAACAATCTGCTTGAGTGGATGGACGAAGGCGGTAGTGCCATCGCGGTTTTTGGCCGCGGGCAATATTCCTTCAAGGGGTCGGGCTATGTACGCGGCGGGATATTTGACCGTATCCATCTGCTTCAGGATGATGCTTCCGTGCGCTTCCGTGATCGGGAGCATAAGCGCTTGCGGGTTATCGCGGCCGACGGCGCACCGGGCTTCACCGAGCTTGATCTGTTCAAAATTCCTGCTGATAGCGGGTTTGACCCGACCAGGCCGTGGCAGCTGCAACTGCTGGTCAGCCGTGCGGTCGGGCCGATCGAAAAAACCTTTCTCACCTTCGATCTTGGGTACCAGACACCCGAATTCTACCTAGAGACCATCGAAGCAGCGCCGGAAACTGTAAGCAATGCCATTGATGAAGACAGTGACAGCGCCGCCCGCGCCGAGCTGTGGAAGCGTATCTGGCAAAGCAAAAAACTGGAGATCGGGCTGTTGGTCGGTATGCTGACAGTGCTGACCGGTGTATTTTTCTTCCAGTTTCAAGCCACCCGCCACGCCCGCGCTTTTTACTGGTTTCGCATGGGGTTTCTGGCGCTCACGCTGGGGTTTCTCGGCTTTTCGCAAAACGCCCAGCTATCGGTGGTCAACCTGATGGCGCTCGGAGCGTCCTTGCAAAACGGCTTCAGCTGGGATGCGTTTTTAATGGATCCACTGGTGTTTATCCTCTGGGTTTCGGTGGCGGTTACTATCCTGTTTTGGGGGCGTGGCGGTTATTGTGGCTGGCTGTGCCCCTTTGGCGCCCTGCAAGAGCTGACCAACCAGATAGCCCGGTTTTTCAAAGTGCCGCAATGGACCCTGCCCTGGGGCCTGCACGAGCGCCTGTGGCCCCTTAAATATATGATCTTTCTGGGGTTGTTTGGCCTGTCGCTGGCCTCGATGACGCTGGCGGAAACCTATGCCGAGGTCGAGCCGTTCAAAACCTCGATCATCCTGAAATTTGCCCGCGAATGGCCGTTTGTGCTCTATGCGACTGTGCTGTTGGGCATCGGGTTGTTTATAGAGCGGTTTTATTGCCGTTATCTCTGCCCTTTGGGTGCAGCGCTGGCGATCCCCGGGCGGCTGCGGATGTTTAACTGGCTCAAACGCTACAAGGAATGTGGCTCGCCCTGCCAGACCTGCGCCAATGAGTGCTTTGTGCAGGCGATCCACCCGACCGGAGAGATCAACCCCAATGAATGCCTGTCCTGCCTGCATTGTCAGGTTTTGTATCAGGATCATGCGAAATGCCCTGTTGTTATCAAAAAAGACAAACGACGGGCCAAGATGGCCCAGAGCGCCTCAAACAGCGCTCTGGACCGATTAACCAATCACCCTAACGTTCAAACCAAGGAGAAGGCTAATGGCTGATGATAAACCAACCAAAACCGTAATTAAACAGGGGCTGACCCGGCGCGACGTGCTGACAGGCCCGGCGGCTGTCGGGGCTGTGGGAGCGCTGGCCGCTGCGGCGGTGGGCATGTCGGCCTCGCCGGCGATGGCGGCGCCTGATAAAGGCAATGTCGGTCCTGGCGAGCTGGATGAGTATTACGGCTTCTGGTCTTCGGGTCAGGCGGGCGAAGTGCGGATCATGGGGGTGCCCTCGATGCGCGAGTTGATGCGGATACCCGTGTTTAACCGTGATTCCGCCACCGGCTGGGGCGACACCAATGAATCCCTCAAAATCCTGACCGACGGGCTGATGCCGGAAACCAAGGAATTTCTGGCCAAGCGCGGCAAGCGGGATTATGAAAACGGCGATTTGCACCACCCGCATATGTCGTTTACCGATGGCACCTATGATGGCCGCTATCTGTTTATGAACGACAAGGCCAACACCCGCGTGGCGCGTATTCGCTGCGATGTGATGAAGCCGGATAAAATTATCCAGATCCCGAATGCCTCGGCAATTCACGGGCTGCGTCCGCAAAAATTCCCGCGCACCGGCTATGTGTTTGCCAATGGCGAGCACCGGGTGCCGCTGGTGAATGACGGCACCAATATGGATGATGTGGAAAACTATGTCGCCATTTTCACCGCCATTGACGGGGACACCATGGAGATCGCCTGGCAGGTGATGGTAACCGGCAATCTTGACAACACCGATGCCGATTATCAGGGCCGTTATGCGATGTCGACATCCTATAACTCCGAAGGTGCTACAAATCTTGTCGGCATGATGGAAAGCGAGATGGACCATGTGGTGGTGTTTGACATTGCCCGCATCGAAGCCGCCGTGGCTGCCGGTAATTTCGAGGTGCATAACGGTGTCAAGGTTCTGGATGGCCGCAAAGGTTCCGACCTGACGGTTTATATCCCGATTCCAAACTCGCCACACGGGGTAAATAGCGCGCCGGATGGCAAATATGTGATGATCAACGGCAAGCTGTCGCCAACGGTATCCATCATTGAATGGGACAAAATCGAGGCCGTGTTTAACGGAGCCGAGCCGCGTTCGGCTGTGGTTGGTGAGCCGGAGCTGGGTCTTGGTCCGCTCCACACCGCGTTTAACGGCAAGGGCGAGGCTTACACCACGCTGTTTCTTGATAGCCAGATGGTGCATTGGGATATCGACAAAGCCATTCGCCTTTATAACGGCGAGGACGTGGACCCGATCATCCAGAAAACCGACGTGATGTATCAGCCCGGACATAACAGCACCTCGATGGGCGAAACCAAAGAGGCCGATGGCAAGTGGCTGGTATCGCTTAATAAATTCTCCAAAGACCGGTTCCTGAATGTGGGACCATTGAAGCCGGAGAATGACCAGTTGCTGAACATTCAGGACGGGGCGCTCGAAGTGGTGCATGACGGCCCGACCTTTGCCGAACCCCATGACGGCATCATTGTGCGCCGTGATATCGTCAACCCGCTGAATGTGTGGCCCACCGATGACCCGTTCTGGTCCGAGGCAACTGCGCAGGCCAAGGAAGATAATGTTGTGCTTGGCGATGACAGCGTAGTTATCCGCGAGGGTAACAAGGTGCGGGTTTACATGTGGTCGGCCGCGCCGATGTTCTCGATGGAGGAATTCACCGTTAAACAAGGCGACGAGGTAACGGTCTATATTTCCAACATTGACGATGTGGATGACCTGACCCACGGCTTCACCCTTGGGGATCACGGGGTTTGTTTCGAGGTGGCACCAATGGCGACTGCCTCTGCCACCTTTACCGCTGACCGCCCCGGCGTGCATTGGTTCTACTGCCAGTGGTTCTGCCACGCGCTCCACATGGAGATGCGCGGCCGGATGATGGTAGAGCCTGCATAGGGGCCTGACATGATCCGCGCGCTTGCTTTCTTTATCTTGCTGTTTCCGGCCTTGGCTGGTGCAGAAGAGGTGGCCGTGCCACCGGAAGCGGGCGCGCTGGTTATGGCGACTGAAAATGCCGGGGCGGGGGATATTCTCCGCCTCAGCGAAAATGCGCTTTATATCGGCGCAATAGAAATTTCGGTGCCGCTGACGATCATCGGCAATGGCGCCACGATAGACGGCCAAGGCACGGGTTCGGTGATTACGGTTACCGCTGAAAATGTCACCCTGCGGGACCTTACCGTGATCGGCTCCGGCTCGGGTGGCAATGGGCTGGATGCGGGAATTACGCTTAGCAAAACCGCCCACGGCGCGGTGGTCGAAGAAAATACCCTGATCGGAAACCTTGTCGGCATAGATGTGCACGGGGCCAATAATGCACTGATTGCCCGAAATTACATCGAAGGCCGACAGGGCAAGCGCATGAATGATCGCGGCAACGGCATATATATATGGAATGCGCCGGGCACGCGGGTGATCGGCAATGATGTGCGCTATGGGCGCGACGGGTTGTTTGTGAATGTCTCGCGCGATAACGAATTCATCGGCAACCGCTTTCGCGACCTGCGCTTTGCGGTGCATTACATGTATGCCAATAACAGCACCGTTTCGGGCAATATCTCGGAGGGCAACCACCTTGGTTATGCGATCATGTATTCCAACAACGTGCAGATCGAGGGCAATCTTTCCCGCAATGACCGCAACCACGGCATCATGATGAACTATACCAACCGGAGCGAGGTGCGAAACAACACCATCGAACAGGTAGAGGATAAATGCGTTTTCATCTATAATGCCCACCGTAATTCATTCAGTGGAAATGTGTTTGCGGGCTGCGGGATCGGCATTCACTTTACCGCCGGGTCCGAAAGAAACGCCCTGTCTGGCAATGCTTTTATCGGCAACCGCACACAGGTAAAATATGTCGGCTCCAAATGGGTGGAATGGAGCCGGGAGGGCCGTGGAAACTATTGGTCCGACCACAGCGCCTTTGACCTTGATGCAAACGGCATAGCCGATAGCGCCTATCGCCCGAATGACATCATGGACCAGATCCTCTGGCGCCAACCCGCAGCCAAATCCTTGCTCGGCTCACCGGCGGTGCAGTTGATCCGCTGGTCCCAATCGGCTTTTCCGGCCATGCTGCCCGGCGGTGTGATTGACAGTTTTCCGCTGATGGCCCCGCTTCTTCCCGCCATTCCGCAATGGCCGGCCACCGCGCAAAGGACAGATTGATATGACCGCGCTTTTACTGGAAAACGTAACCAAAACCTTTGGCAAGCTTGCGGCGGTGCGCGGCATTGACCTGAAGGTGGATGCTGGCGAGCGGGTGGCGCTGCTTGGCCATAACGGGGCCGGTAAATCCACCTCCTTGCGGATGGTTTTGGGGCTGACACCGCTGACATCGGGCCGGATCGATGTGCTGGGCCACGCGCCCGGTTCCCGTGCGGCCCGTGCGCTGACCGGATACCTGCCCGAGAATGTGGCCTTTCACGCTGCGCTGACCGCCCGTGAGCAGCTGCACCACTTTGCCCGGCTGAAATCGGTAAAAACCGCCCTTGCGGACGAGCTGCTGGAGCGGGTCGGGCTTGGCCATGCCCTCAACCGGCGGATCCGCACCTATTCCAAAGGCATGCGCCAAAGGGTGGGGCTGGCACAGGCGCTGCTCGGCCAGCCGGCACTGGCGCTGCTGGATGAGCCAACCTCGGGGCTGGACCCGATTTCGCGCCATGATTTTTATGATATTGTTGATGATCTCGCCAAAGGTGGCACCGCTGTTTTGCTTTCCTCCCACGCGCTGACCGATCTGGAAACCCGCACCGACCGGATCGCGATCATGAGCAAGGGCAAGCTGGTGGCCAATGCCAGCCTGCCCGAGCTGCGCGCCGAAGCCCGTCTGCCGGTCCGGCTTGAAATCACCACCAGCCCGGATGCCACTGAGCGGATATCCGCCTCGCTGGGTGGCACAAGGATGAACGGGCAAAAGCTTTGGCTGACCTGCAAGCAGGATGAAAAAATGGCGCGGCTGGGGCAGATACTGGCTTTGGGCGGCGCGGTGCGCGATGTGGATGTCACCCCGGCCAGCCTTGAAGAGCTTTATCGCCACTATTCCGGCCATAATCTGGAGGCCCCGTAAATGCTTTCCGTTTTCACCATCGCCCGTCAGGAGCTGCTTTTGGCGCGGCGCAATATGTGGGTGGCAACCTCGGTTATTCTGATGGGGCTGTTTACCACAGTGCTCACATTGGCCGGAGATGCGCCCAGCGGCACCCTCGGGGTGGATCCGCTGTTGGTTGCCACCACCTCGATCACCACACTGTCGGTCTATCTTGTGCCGCTGATCGGGCTGTTGCTGTCATTTGATGCGATTTCCGGGGAATCCGAGCGCGGCACGCTGGCCCTCAGCCTTACCTATCCGCTATCGCGCGGCGAAATACTGCTTGGCAAGTTTCTGGCACATTTTCTGGTGCTGGGCTTTGCCATTGCGGTTGGTCTGGGGCTGGCGGCGGTGCTTGTCATCTGGAAACACGGCATGGAAGATCTCTCTTTTGCCCCGTTGCTCAAGCTGTTTGTCACCGCACAGGCGCTGGGTGCGGCTTTTCTCGGGCTGGGGTATCTGGTCTCGGCCATGGTGCGCCAAACGGGTGTGGCATCGGGGATCGTGATTATCATTTGGCTGGTCAGTGTGGTACTCTATGATCTGGCGCTGCTCGGCGCGCTGGTTGCCGATAACGGGGGCAGCTTTACCAAAAACCTGTTTCCGTTTCTTTTGGTTGCCAACCCGGCGGATGCTTTCCGGCTGATTAACATGCCCGATGTTTCGGTCCCGGTGCTTTCTTCGGGGCTGGGTGCAGCCGGCGGAGCGTCGGGGCTGGCCGGGCAGGTTACCTCGCTGCTGCTATGGCCGTTTACCACATTATTTGCCGCTTGGCTTGCTCTTAGAAAGGTTGAACCATGAGAATCGGAATATTCGCCACCCTCGCCTTTTTAGCTCTTGTCGCCTGCAAGGACGAGGAGAGTGCCGCCCTCCCCGAAGCCTCAATGCTGACCGAAGAGGCCATGGGCTATTACTGCCAAATGAACCTGTTGGCCCATGAAGGCCCGAAAGCACAGGCCCATCTTGCGGGGCAAGAGTTTCCTTTATGGTTCAGTCAGGTACGAGACGGGGTGGCCTATCTGAAATCTCCCGAGCAAAGCGCCGAGATCAGGGTGATATACGTCAATGACATGGGCGAGGCGGAAAGCTGGGCCGAGCCGGGAATTGATAACTGGATCAATGCCGTCGATGCTTTTTATGTTGTTGGATCAAGCGCCATTGGCGGCATGGGGGCGCCCGAACTGGTGCCCTTTTCCGAACGGGCCGAGGCGGAAAAATATGCGGGCGAGCATGGTGGAGAGATCATGCAACTGGGCGATATTCCCATGGAGATGGTGCTGTCACCCGTGGATACAAGCCCGATGGATATGGAAGAAATGGGCATGACCCCGATGGATATGGAGAAAATGGATGGCAACCCGTAGACGTATCTTGAAAATTCTGGCAGGCGGCGCGCTTGCTTCTGTTGCCGGATTTGCCGCAGGTGCATCGCCAACCCTTGCCCGATGGCAAGGGGTTGTGCTTGGCGCCGAGGCCGATATCCGCCTTGATCACCCCGATGCTGCCCGGCTTTTGGAGCGGGCCGTGCAGGAAATTTACCGGCTGGAGCGCCTGTTCAGCCTGTATCGGCCCGATAGCGAACTGGTGCGCCTTAACCGTGATGGCAGGCTGGGCGCGCCAAGCTTCGAGATGCTTGAATTGCTGTCGCTCAGCGGCGCGGTTCATTTTCGTACCCAAGGCGCGTTTGACCCGACTGTGCAATCGCTATGGGCAACCTATGCCCGCGCCGCCAGCGCCGGCCAGCGGCCTGATGCGGCAATGCTCAAAGCCGCGCTTGCCCGCACCGGCTGGCAATATGTGCGGGTGGCCACGGCTGAAATCAGTTTTGCGCGGCCCGGCGTTATGCTGACCCTGAATGGCATCGCCCAAGGCTATATCGCGGATAAGGTTTCTGCGCTGCTACGGGGCGAAGGAGTGGAAAATGTGCTGATCAATACCGGCGAGATCATGGCGATGGGCCAAACGCCCGCAGGCGAAGGCTGGCCGGTCAGGCTTCAGGGGCAGGCCCGCGCGCTCAGCAATTTTGCGGTTGCCACCTCGGCCCCGCGCGGCAGCCTGATCGGCGCTGACAGCAGCCTCGGCCATATTCTTGACCCACGCACCGGCCTTCCCGGTGGGGTATGGCGCGAGGTTAGCGTTATTTCAAAAAGCGCCGCGATTGCCGACGGGCTTTCGACGGGCTTTTGCCTGATGGACGAGAGCCGGATCGCGGCGGCAAAAGGTGCCGATGAAGTACTCCTGCGCGCTTGAACATTCGGATGGCAGGGTGATCCCGGAGGTGGCTCCTTAAAAACCGGAGAGTTGATTAAGGTGTATCCCCCCACGACGAAGATACAGAAGTTTTAGACCGGCTTATTAGCCGCAGCTTTGCTTGGTCCGGATTTCTTGTTCACCTCCACTCCTTGATGGTACGGTGAACCGGAAATCCTCGGTTGGCTAAACCTCAAATCTGTCCCACGAGTACTGACGTCAGACACACTTTGGACCTGTCGCGGAATTGTGCCGCTCCTTTAACCGCGCATTATGCGCAAAAGGAGAAACGATATGGCATCACAACATACAGCAGAATTCAGACAGGAAAGGTCATCTACAAGACATCTGCCTTCTCGGGCATGCGCGCATGCCCTGCCAGGTGATAGATGGCCGAAACCAAAAGGGCGCGGAGGCTGCCTTCGACTTTTCATTGAAGCTTACGGGGCAAAATACGATCGGGCGACTGCCAAATTGATCAAGGACCGGGATGTGCTGCTGAACTTCTATGACTTTCCCGCCGAGCATTGGAAACACATCCGGACCAGTAATCCAATCGAGAGCACCTTTGCCTCGGTGCGCCATCGAACCAAGAAAACCAAGGGCTGCCTGAGCCGGAAAACCGCACTGGCCATGACCTACAAGCTGATGATGTCCGCCAAAAAGAAATGGCGAAAACTCGACGGTGCAAACCGGTTACCCGAAATTATTAACGGGGTTGAGTTCAAGCAACATGATCAAGCAACATAAACATGCCGCCTGATTAACACGTCACCAACTTTCGGGCATAGCTCTGGTTCAGGAGTAAGAAAATTTCATACGAAACCCTTGATGTAGTATGTGGTAATACTATAGCTTTGGCTTTCTGGTCGGCCATTGGCTTTAAACCCTCTTTTATCAATTTGCTAAAACCGGTCGACCCAAATAGTCGCGCAGGCGCACACAAAAAGGAAGAATGACCCTTTGTCAGCCATGATCTCCGAAACCGCCCTCAGCCATATCGCGAACTACTTTTCAGTATCCGTTGATCAAGTCACTCCCGCCACCGTTGCCTGCAATATAGAAGGCTGGGATTCCATGGCCTAATGCCGAGATCATTCTCGGGTTGGAAGAGGTGCTTGAATGTGAGCTGGACCCGGAAGACCTTTTCGAGCTGAAAAATGTTGGCCGCCTGATCGCTGTTTCTGAAAAACACCCGGCCAGCTGATTTAGACGAACTTGCACCAAGAGGAGCACAGCACCATGGACAGAAATTTGATATTTGACCTCGGGTTCCACAACGGCTCGGATACCCGGTTTTACCTTGGTAAGGGGTTTCGGGTTATTGCGCTGGAGGCCAATCCGGATTTGGTGGAAAAGGGCGCGCAAGATTTCCAAAAAGAGATCGAGTCCGGTCAGTTGACCCTCGTAAACCGGGCTATAACAGCGCAAACCGGTGCGGGGCCGGTGTCATTTTATGTGAATGACGAAAAAGACGACTGGAGCAGCACCCGCAAGGACTGGCGGAGAAGGGTGGCCATGCCGCGCGCCAAATCACGGTGGAGTCTATCACTCTGGACGCGATGACAGAAGAATTTGGCCATCCCTATTATGTAAAATGTGATATCGAGGGCGAAGATCGGACATTTATCGACTAGGTCACCCAAACAGATGGCAAGCCGAAATTTCTCTCGGTTGAAGGTGGTGGCCCTTACTATCTACGCAGGCTTACGGATGCCGGATATAGCAAATTCCAGATCGTCAATCAGATCCTGCACTTCACCAAAAGGTGCCCCGAGCCGTCTCGCGTGGGGAAATATTTCGAGACCCGCTTCACCAATGTGATGAGCGGCCTGTTTGGCGAAGAGTTGCCGCAGGACCGTTGGTGGTCCGCCGGGAAAACGAACGACGTGCTCGATAAGTTCAAGCAGCTCAGAGCAATCGACCGTGAAATGGCACCGGGCTGGGTGGACCTCCATGCCATGCGGGAAGATTAGGGCAGCGTCTGCCCGGCCGCGAGCTTTGTTATAACCGCTAAGAAAACCCCCGCATTGCGCTGTTCGGGAAAGTGTCCGGCCACAAGCTCGGCATAGGTTAGCAGCTCTGTCAGGCGGCCTTCTTCTTTCAAAAAATCATGTATTTTGAAGCGCACATGACGAGACCCAAGCAGAAAATCCGCCAACGCGTGCCGCGCGATCTTGATGTCTTTTGCGCTTGAGCCTCCCAACCGCTCGGCCCAGAGCCGCAACAATACCGGATCGTTATCGCGGTCGGGCATGGTGGCCTCGAACGGGCCTGAAATATGCGCGGTCAGCTCCGCCCCGTGATCAGGCAACAGGTTCACCACATGAAGGGCACGGAACTTATACCATGCTTTCCAGTTCAGCGCATCATCAAGCAATACATAATACGCCAACCTGGCTCTTAGCGCTGGCGGGGTTTGCAAATCACAGGCCGCCGCCAAAGACACGATCGGCAATAGCTGCCAGGGGTCGATCAGCCCGTTGGTTGGCGCGGCGATCAGCCCCGCCAGCGTTGCCGGGCTTTCGGGGTTTAGCGCCAGCGCCTCACCCGCACACACAAACCCGCGGGCCTTTTCCAACACCTCAAGCAACAGCGTTTCATTTACCGTCACCGCCGCCGTTTTTAGCTGTTGCTGGAACCGCTTCGCCATTCCACAACGCTCGTTCAGGGTGTATTCGCCAAAATCCGCAAAATCCGACAAGGTACACATTGATGGCACGGGATTTAGCCCCTGGGTGCGGATGTAGCTGGTCAGCTCTTCGTGAATACCTTTCCAGTCGGACCGCCGGTGGTCGCGGGCATGGATAAACAGATCCGCCATCAGATCATCGGTATCAGAGCTACCGGCCCAGTATTTATCATGCAAGGATTCACCGCGCCGCATGGTGACCAATAAATCTTTTGGCCCCAATTCGGGCGCGGCCAGTTTGGCGAAGTCTACCAGCATATCGGGCCGCACACGGATCACCCGATCATAGCGGAAGCCGTTTTTGGCCTCGTAAGCCCGTTTCAGCAGATTGCAGCGATGGATTTTATAGAGCATCCGCAGGCTGTTTTTATCGCCGGGCAGGTCCAGCTCGGGGCGATCCGGTTCGGTTTCGACAATCGCTCCTTGAAAAACACCCTCCAGCTCCTGCACCGTTACCGGCGGTCTTTCCGGCAGGATATCCTGCCATGCGGGGCATATCTCCTCCAGTTTAAAAAACAACCCCCTAGGCAAAAACACCGACAGGTCACCGCCAAACATACGCCGGACAGCGATATGGCGCGGGCCACTCTCGATGGTTTTGCCGCCACGATCCGCCCAGACGCTTATAAATACATCCGCCCCGATTTTCTCGGCCTGCGCCGCAATCTCTGCCAGTTTTTCATGTGAGGTTCGAACCTGTCCGGAAATGCAGACGGCAATGCGGTTTTGCGGTTTCATAATTCCCTCTGTTGCTCCTCTTGATGGCTCACCCATTGGCTTTTTGCCGCCGCAAGCGGGCGGTATCCAGCGCCTTATTGATCCGCGCACGGTTCCCCCCCGGAAGCGCCAGCGCCTGCTCGAAAGCTGCAATCGCCACCTCGGGCTGCCCCGTGTGCAATAGCAAATTGCCTTTCAGCTCGGTTAGGCGCGCATGGGTTGCCCCGTTGGCCTCGGCCTCGTCATATACGGATAGGGCCAGCGTATCATTGCCGAGCGCGCGGGCAGACCCCGCCAAAAGATCATAGGCTTTCCAGCTATCCGGCATATGGTCAGCCCAGGCCCGCGCCAGATCATAGGCAGGCTGATGATCCGCCGCCTCGGCCAGCGCCCGGTGGAGCGTGATCAAAAATTTGGGGCTGGAGAGAAACCTTTGGCGCAGCTGCGCACTGATCGCATTTTTATCGGCCTTGATCCGCGCATCCCAGAGCGCATCAAATCGGGCAGCCAAGGCTTGTGGCAACTCGGTTTGCGGCAAAGGCAGGGCTTGAAACCCCTGCACAACCACCTTTTGCAAAGCCACTAAATCACCGTTGAAAACCTCCGGTAGCTCGGAAATTCGAACCTCCAGATGCCCCTCTGCCTTTTGAAATCCATAATATAACAGCACGCGGAATAGCAACGCCAGCCGATCATTGATCGGCAGAGTCGGGTCTTGAATACAAATATTCGACAGGTAGACCAGCGCCTGCTGATAGGCGTTCCGGTTTTCCTGTTCGATGCCGTCCAGCAAGGCGAGGGTTTGGTCTGGCAAGCAGGGCCGGGGCGGTGGCAAAAGCCCGTGGCGCACCACCGCCGACACCAGCG
>JAKIUB010000051.1 GCA_021647745.1 Paracoccaceae bacterium
TGAATATAAAAAATAGCACAACCTATACCGCAAAGACGCTGCCCTTGCTGCTCATTTTTTGCGCAAGCAGCACAACGTACGCACAACCCGTTCCTGAAGAGGACATCGCCCTTACCTTTGATGCACAATTCGTCAGCATCGCCACCGGCGGCCAAAAAGAACTGTCCCGCGCACCCGCCGTAGCCACCGTCATCACCGCAGAAAATATTGCGCAAATGGGTGCCCTGAATCTGGATCAAGTGCTTGAGTCCGTACCGGGATTGCACGTCACCCTTTCGTCCGTTCGCTTAACACCGGTCTATTCCATACGCGGCATACAATCCGACATCGGCCCCCATGTATTAATGCTGGTGAACGGCGTACCCATCACCCAGATGTGGCAGGGTGACCGGGGCTTGTTATCCACTTTGCCCATTGCCGACATTGCCCGTGTGGAAATCATTCGCGGACCGGGCTCCGCCGTCTATGGCGCAGACGCCTTCGCAGGGGTGATCAACGTCATCACCAAATCCGCCGCAGAAATGGACGGCACCAGCATTTCCGCCACCGCAGGTTCCTTTGGCACCGTGCAAACCTCGATTCTGCATGGCAAAACATATGATGATCTCGACATCGCTTTTTCCCTGCAATATTCAGGAACGGACGGTGATGATGGCCGGATTATTGACAAAGATGGTCAGACGTTTTGGGATGATTGGGCTAGCGTCAACACAATTAACTCAACAAATGTTTCTTTGGCCCCGGGCCCACTGGATACCCGCGCAAAACGGCTGGACACCAGAATCGAATTCAGTTGGGATAACTGGCAGCTGCGTGCCTGGAACTGGCGACAGAAAGATCTCGGTGTGGGCCCGGGGCTTGCTCAGGCGCTCGACCCGAATGGTTATGCTGAAACCGACAACTGGCTCATTGATGCGAGTTACAAGGATGAAGATATTGCTCCCGATTTCAGCATTGAGTCAAAAATCAGTTTCATGGATGTTGAAAATGCCACAAAGCAAACATTATTCCCGCGAGGATCCCAGCTTCCAATTGGTACCGATGGCAACCTGAATCCGGGAGCACCGGGAACGACTATTTTTACCGACGGCATGATTGGCAATCCTGAAATCTATGAACAGCATTACCGTGCGGATGCGGCAATATTCTGGACAGGGCTGGAAAATCATCGGTTACGATTTTCGGCAGGTGTTTTTTATACTGAGCTGCAAGGCAGGGAAACAAAAAATTATGGCCCGGGTGTTCTTGATAGTCCGACATTACCATCAGAGGTCGATGGGCGACTTACGGATGTCAGTGGCACAGATTATATCTATGCGCCTGATCAAGACAGGACGGTTTATTATTTGTCCGTGCAGGATGAGTGGTATCTGGCCGCAGACTGGGATTTGACGGCGGGTATTCGCTATGACCGCTATTCGGATTTTGGTGATACCTTTAACCCGCGTGCCGCTCTGATCTGGCACCCCAGCTATAGCCTCAGCACCAAACTGCTGTATGGGCAAGCATTCCGTGCGCCCTCATTTCAGGAGCTTTATGTCCAAAATAATCCGATTAAACTTGGCAATGAAGATCTCAAACCGGAAAACATCCAGACCCTGGAGCTGGCCATGGACTATCAGCACACGTTTGACCAGCGCTACGCTGCCAGTGTTTTTGCCTATGAAATTGATAACCAGATAGTCTATGTTAGACCCGCTGACGATAGTGTCCCTCAGGCGCAAAATGTTGGGCGGCAGGAAGGCAGCGGCTTTGAACTTGAAATGCAGTGGTCAGCCACCTATACACTGGACATTCTCGCTAATTATGCCTATCAAACATCCAGAGACAAAACCAATAACAGCGACGCACCGGATGCACCGCAACAGCAGTTTTATATAAAGGCCGACTGGCGCTTTCTCCCAGGCTGGAACCTGAATGCCCAGGTTACTCGCGTAATGCAACGCGCCCGAGCTTATAATGACATCCGCGCCGAAATTGACGACTATACAATAGTTGATCTTGCCATCCGTAAAACGGACATTGCAGACCATTGGGATGTTACGGTGAGAATATCCAATCTATTCGATGCCAGTATTTATGAGCCCAGCCCGTCAGAAGTTAGCCCCTTTGTGCCGGGTGACTACCCCATGCCGGGAAGATCATATTATGCAACAGCAAAATATCGTTTTTAGGACTTCTTCAGCTTTGAGAGCCTATGGCGAAAGAAGCCATGCTGGATATTAAAGTAACGGGGGAAAGCAT
>JAKIUB010000016.1 GCA_021647745.1 Paracoccaceae bacterium
TAGTCTCCAGATATGTGTTACGGGCCGAGCGGTTGGGTCCGCCGGTCTTTAGGTTTCGGGTCTGAGGCTGTGAAACGGCTAAAAGCGATTCAAAAGCTCACGCTTTTTCGAATCGCTTCTTCACAAGTGCCACCGCCTCGGCAACAGCCGCGTCTATAGACAATTTCGAGGTATCAAGCAAGAGCGCATCTTCAACCGCGCGCATCGGGGCGACATCGCGGCTGGCATCGCGGATATCACGCTGGTGCAGGTCAATCTTCACAGTTTCAAGACGGGTGTCAGGGGTTTTCCGGCTCAATTCCTCAAAGCGACGGCGGGCGCGCACCTCGTCTGAAGCGGTGATAAAAAGCTTCACATCGGCATCAGGGCAGATCACCGATCCTATATCCCGACCATCCAGCACCGCGCCGCCCGCGCGCTTGGAAAAGCTTTTTTGAAATTCGAGCAGAGCCGCGCGCACTTCGGGCAAGGCTGCTACTTTGCTTGCCGCCTGCGCCACCCGCGCATTGCGCAGATCATCGCGCTCAAGGTCCGCTTCGGTCAGTTCCAGCGCGATTTTTTCGGCCAGCTCCGGCACAATCACTCCGCGCCCACGCATCATCATCTTGGCGCCCACCGCACGATAAAGCAGGCCGGTATCAAGGTGGGCAAAACCGAAAGTTTCAGCTATCGCCCGCGCTATGGTACCTTTTCCCGCCGCTGCCGGACCATCTATTGCGACTGTAAACTGCATACTTTTTCCTGTTTTTACAAAGCCGTCGCGGCAATTTTACTAGCCGCACATACCAAAACAACCCCAAAGCACATGGGGCCTGCCATTTTCTACGGAAGAATTCGCACCGCCCCCTTGGCCGCAGAGCTGGCAAAGGCCGCATAGGCTTTTAGCGCTGTTGACACACGACGGGTGCGTTTCTCGTTTGGCAACCATGGCAGCGCCCCCTTGGCGCCGCGCCGCGCCTCAAGCACAGCATCCTCCACAGCGAGGTGGATCCGGCGGGCCGGGATGTCTATCTCGATAATATCGCCAGTTTCGACCAGCCCGATCAAGCCGCCCTCGGCAGCCTCTGGTGAAACATGGCCAATGGAAAGCCCCGAAGTGCCCCCCGAAAACCGCCCATCGGTCAGGAGTGCGCATTTCTTGCCCAGCCCCTTGGATTTCAGGTAACTCGTCGGATACAGCATTTCCTGCATCCCCGGCCCGCCTTGTGGACCCTCATAGACAATCACCACCACCTCGCCCGCCAGCACTTTTCCGGTCAGGATCGCGCTCACCGCGCTATCCTGGCTTTCAAACACCCGCGCCGGGCCGGTGAATGTCAGGTTGCTGTCATCCACCCCGGCGGTTTTTACAATTGAGCCATCCAGCGCGATATTGCCGCTCAGCACCGCCAGCCCGCCATCTAGCGAAAAAGCGTTTTCCTTGCTGCGGATAATGCCGGCCGTGCGGTCGCGATCCAGCGCTTTGTAGCGGTTCTCGGTCGAGAACGCCTCGATGGTGCGCACGCCACCCGGCGCGGCTTTATAAAATTGCTCTACTTTCGGATCATTGCTCACAGCAATATCCCACTTGGCAAGCGCGTGGCCTAGGGTTTCGCTATGCACCGTTGGCAGCTCCGCATGGATCAGCCCTGCGCGGTTCAGCTCGCCCAATATCCCCATGATGCCACCGGCGCGGTGGATATCCTCCATATGCACATTGGCAATCGAGGGTGCCACCTTGCACAGCACCGGCACCTCGCGGGAGAGCCGGTCGATATCCTCCATGGTGAAATTGATCTCGCCCTCATAGGCCATCGCCAAAAGGTGCAGCACGGTGTTGGTCGAGCCACCCATCGAAATATCCAGCGTCATCGCGTTCTCAAAGGCCTTGAAGCTGGCTATATCGCGCGGCAACAGCCCCTTCTCGTTGCCCTCATAGTGCCGCTTGGTGATGTCCACAATCCGCGAGCCGCATTCCTCAAACAGCGCTTTGCGATCCGCGTGGGTGGCCAGCATCGAGCCATTGCCCGGCAGCGCCAGCCCCAGTGCCTCGGCGAGGCAATTCATCGAGTTGGCGGTAAACATTCCCGAGCAGGAGCCGCAGGTCGGGCAGGCGGCGGCCTCCATATCGGCCACCTGTTCATCGGTGTAGCCGTCATCGGCGGCCGAGATCATCGCATCGATCAAATCAATCTTCTGCTCGATATCGTTGATCGTAACCTTGCCAGCCTCCATCGGCCCACCTGATACAAAGATCGCCGGAATATTCAGCCGCATCGCTGCCATCAGCATGCCTGGGGTGATTTTATCGCAGTTGGAAATACACACAATCGCATCCGCGCAATGGGCATTGACCATATACTCCACGCTATCCGCGATCACCTCGCGCGAGGGCAGGCTATAGAGCATACCGTCATGACCCATGGCGATACCGTCATCCACCGCGATGGTGTTGAACTCCTTGGCCACCCCGCCCGCTTTTTCGATCTGGCGCGCCACCAGTTGGCCCATATCCTTCAAGTGTACATGGCCGGGCACAAACTGGGTGAAGGAGTTGACGACAGCAATGATCGGC
Source organism: Paracoccaceae bacterium (assembly GCA_021647745.1). Lineage (GTDB taxonomy): Bacteria > Pseudomonadota > Alphaproteobacteria > Rhodobacterales > Rhodobacteraceae > UBA3077. The sequence goes on from JAKIUB010000016.1 coordinate 2,555, forward strand.
TTGCCAAAATCACCATCCTTCATGCCGGTGGCCCGCCAGAGGCCGCGCGCGCCCGCCATATTGCGGCCATGGGTGGAAGTGCGAGAGCGATAATGTGGCATGGGTCATCCCTTTTTAACTGCGCGTTTTACCCCGATTAGCACAGGCGCAGGGGGGAGGGCCAGAGGGATCAGCCTCTGGCAGCGCAGCTTTGCAAATCAACGGAGTTCAGCGCTTGGGCTGTCGCAAGCCGCCCTCTGCACTATTCCTGCGGAATCACCCGAAGCCCCAGCTCGCGGAGCTGCTCGTTGGTGGCCTCGCCTGGCGCTTCCATCATCAAATCCTCGGCGCGCTGGTTCATCGGGAACATGATAACCTCGCGGATGTTATCCTCGTCGGCCAGCAGCATCACGATGCGGTCAATCCCCGCTGCGCAGCCACCGTGGGGCGGCGCGCCGAATTTGAAGGCTTTGACCATGCCGCCAAAGCGTTTTTCGACTTCTGATTCGTCATAACCCGCAATGCCAAAGGCTTTATACATGATTTCGAGCTTGTGGTTCCGGATCGCGCCGGACACCAGCTCATAGCCGTTACACGCGAGATCATACTGGTAGCCCAGCACCTTAAGCGGGTCACCCTGAAGCGCTTCCATCCCGCCTTGGGGCATGGAAAACGGGTTGTGTTCAAAGTCGATCTTGCCGCTCTCTTCGTCTTTCTCAAAAATCGGGAAGTCCACGATCCACGCAAATTCAAATTTGCTTTCGTCCGTCAGTTTCAGCTCTTTGCCGATGATATTGCGGGCGCGGCCAGCGACGGCCTCGAATGATTTTGGCTTGCCACCAAGGAAGAACGCCGCATCGCCAAGGCCGAGACCAAGTTGCTGGCGAATGGCCTCTGTGCGCTCAACGCCGATGTTTTTAGCCAGCGGGCCAGCGGCTTCCATGCCACCTTTGGCTTCGCCGGATTTCAGCATCGCTTGCGCTTCTTTGACCTTGATCCCCAGCTCTTGCGCCACGGAATCAGCGGTTTTTTCACGCCAGAAGATATAGCCCATGCCCGGCAGGCCTTCTTGCTGGGCGAATTTGTTCATCCGGTCGCAGAATTTGCGAGAGCCTCCACTTGGGGCTGGAATGGCGCGCACTTCGGTGCCTTCCTGCTCCAGCAGGCTGGCAAAAATCTTGAAGCCGGAGCCGGCGAAATGCTCGGATACGATCTGCATTTTAATCGGGTTACGCAGGTCCGGCTTATCCGAGCCATACCAGAGCGCCGCGTCTTTATAGGAGATTTGCGGGATATTGGTGTTTACGGTTTTGTCGCCGCCAAATTCTTCAAAAATCCCGGTGATCACTGGCTCGATGGTGTCAAAAATATCCTGCTGGGTGACAAAGCTCATTTCCATGTCAAGTTGGTAAAAGTCGGTTGGCGAGCGGTCAGCGCGCGGGTCTTCATCACGAAAGCACGGCGCGATTTGGAAATATTTGTCAAAACCCGCAACCATCATCATTTGCTTGAACTGCTGCGGGGCTTGCGGCAGGGCGTAGAACTTGCCGGGGTGGATGCGGCTTGGCACCAGAAAATCGCGCGCGCCTTCGGGGGAACTGGCGGTTATAATCGGGGTTTGGAATTCGTTAAAGCCAATACCCTCCATGCGCTTGCGGATGCTGCTCACCACGTTTGAGCGCAGCATCATGCGGTTGTGCAGCCCCTCGCGGCGCAGGTCCAGAAAGCGGTATTTCAGGCGGGTTTCCTCGGGAAAATCAGGCTCGCCAAAAACTTGTAATGGCAGCTCTTCCGAGGCACCCAGCACCTCCATATCCTCGATATATATCTCGATTTCGCCGGTCGGGATATTGGAGTTTACCAGATCTGCGCCACGAGCCTTGACCTTGCCATCGATGCGGATCACCCATTCGCTGCGCACCTTTTCAAGCGCGTTGAAAACCGGGCTGTCACTATCGGCCAGCACTTGCGTGATGCCGTAGTGGTCGCGCAAGTCGATAAACAATACCCCACCGTGGTCACGTACCCGATGCACCCAGCCCGAAAGGCGGACGGTATCGCCAACATTTTTTGCCGTTAAATCGTTACATGTGTGGGTGCGAAAGGCGTGCATGATATTGGTCCTTGAAACAGGTGAAGGCGCACCCGGTGGCGCGCCAATATTCTCGGGTCGATACACATGTTTCGGCGCGCCTTGTCAAGGGTGCGGGGCAGGCGGGGCTTATATCTTCTCGCCCCGGGTTGTTGTTTTTATTTTGGCGCGAGCCTTGCGGTCTGCAAGCGGTGCAGACATCCTGTCAACACAGCGCGCTCATTGGCAGGAATATCTGCAAGCAACGCCGTATTATAGTGCTGTGCCGCCTGCGCTAGCTCCTCGAACATTTTTGTGCCGGTCCGGGTCAGGGTCAGGCATTCCTGACGACGGTCCCTCTCCATCCGGGTTCGCATCAGAAGCCGGCGCTTTTGCAGGCTGGCCACCGCGCGGCTGATTTTGGTTTTATGTATCCGCGCGCGCTGGCCGATCTCGGTCGCTGTCATTGTGCCAAACTCGCCAAGATGAAACAAAACCCGCCATTCGGTGCGCAGCAGCCCGTATTGGTCTTTATAGATGCGGGCAAATTCGGCACCGCTTTCTTCGGCGGCCCGATTAAGCAAATACGGCAAAAAATCGGTCAGGCAAAAATCCGGCATCTGTGGCATCGCGGCACAATATCCTTGTTAGTTACAAAAACAACTATTAGCAAAACTACGGGAGTGCAATAAAATACAGGAATATAGATGGCTTTGCTCAAAAGCATTGTGGCCAGCGCCAATACGGCCAAAACGGATTTTCCGCTGAACAATCTGCCCTACGGGGTATTTGTGCACCGAGGGCAGCGCTATTGCGGGGTAGCGATTGGTGACATGATTTTGAATATTACCGCGATGAAACGCGCGGGGTTACTGGAGTTTTTGCCAGCGGATACATTCGCCGATGGCCGCTGGAACCGCTTCATGGCGCTTGGTTCCGGGCTTTGGTCCGTGTTCAGAAAGCAGATATCGGCGGCCTTGGCACAGCAAAGCGAGGTGCGCAAAAAGATCATGGCGCTGCTGGTCAAACAGCGCAGCGTGCAGATGTGCCTGCCTTTTGATATCGCTGAATATACCGATTTTTATGCCAGCCGGCAGCATGCCGAAAACATGGGGCGAATATTACGTGGAGCGGCAGACTTGCCCGCAAACTGGCTGGATATTCCGATCGGCTATAATGGCCGCGCCTCGTCGGTGGTGGTGTCGGGCACCGATATCCACCGCCCGCTAGGCCAGCTTGGCGCGGGGCAATTCGGGCCGTCGGCCAAGCTTGATTTCGAACTGGAAATAGGAACGGTGGTTGGCGGCAGCTCAAAGCTCGGACAGCCGGTTTCGACCGCCGAGGCCGATGCGATGATCTTCGGGTTTGTGCTGCTCAATGACTGGTCAGCCCGCGATATTCAGGCTTGGGAGGCCCAGCCGCTGGGGCCGTTTTTAGGCAAGGCCTTTGCCACCGGCATCAGCCCGTGGATTGTGCCCAAAGAAGCGCTGGAGGCGTTTCGCCGCCCTGCTCCCCTGCGCAAAACAGCGCTGTTACCCTATCTGGAGGAGACAAAGCCCGGCCTTTATGATATAGAGCTGGAGGTGCGGCTACAGCCCGCCGGCGCCGACAAGGCAACCCGCCTGAGCAAAACAAATGCCGACCGGCTCTATTATTCCGCCGCGCAGCAGCTTTGCCACCACGCGATTGGCGGCTGCCCGATGCGCACGGGAGACCTGCTCGGGTCAGGCACCATATCCGGCGCGCGACCCTCGGAATATGGCTCGATGATCGAACTGGGCTGGAACGGTAAAAAGCCGATAAAGCTGGAGAGCGGCGAGGCCCGCTACTTTATCGAGGATGGCGACAGGCTGACACTAAGGGGCCACGCTCAAGGGCAGGGCTTTCGCATCGGGTTCGGAGAATGCACCGGCGCTATTCTTCCCGCGATAAATACGCCCGGCTGGGCAAAATAAAGGATAGAAAATGACCGTGAAATTTGCCTCCCAAGGCGACATGGGCGAGAAAAAAACCAGCTTTACCGAGATCGGCGAGGGGCTATACGCCTTTACTGCCGAGGGCGACCCGAATTCTGGCGTGATTATCGGCGATGAAAGCGTGATGGTGATCGAGGCTCAGGCAACCCCGCGACTGGCCAACAAGGTGATAGACGAGATCCGAAAGGTGACCGACAAGCCGATTAGCCACCTTGTGTTGACGCACTATCACGCGGTGCGCGTATTGGGGGCCAGTGCGTACGGCGCGCCACAAATCATTATGTCCGAGGCGGCACGGGGCATGATAGAGGAGCGCGGGCAGGAGGATTGGGAGAGCGAATTCCAGCGCTTCCCGCGCCTGTTTGAAGGCCATGAGAGCATCCCGGGTCTGACCTATCCAACCACGACCTTTAGCGAGGCGATGACGGTTTATCTGGGCAAGCGCCGGATAGAAATCATGCATCTTGGCCGCGCCCACACGGCGGGCGATGCGGTGGTCTGGGTGCCCGATGCCGAGGTGATGTTTACCGGTGATATCGTTGAATACCGCTCCGCCTGTTATTGCGGCGACGGCCACTTTGCAGAATGGGGCCACACGCTGGATAATATCGCGGCGTTTGATCCTGTCGGCATTGCGCCCGGGCGCGGCGATGCGCTGATCGGGCGCGGCATGGTCGAAGCAGCGATTGAAAGCACGCGGGACTTTGTGGAAAGCACCTATCGCCCCGCCGCAAAGGTGGCCGCGCGAGGCGGCAGCCTGAAAGAGGCGTGGGAAGCTGTGCGCGCCGAATGTGATGAAAAGTTCGGCGATTATGCCATTTACGAGCATTGTCTGCCGTTTAACGTGGCGCGCGCCTATGACGAAGCACGCGGCATAGCGCACCCGCGCATCTGGACCGCCCAGCGCGATATTGACATGTGGGAGGCCTTGCAGGGATAGCCATGGGCAAAATATTCAACACCCCTCTTTACCCCTACCAGCGCTCGGAAGATCAGGATCCTGGCCCGGCGACACGCCATAAGGTGATCATCATCGGCGCTGGCCCTGTGGGGCTGGCAGCAGCGATTGATCTGGCCCAACAGGATATTCCGGTTTTGGTGCTGGATGACAATGACCGCGTCAGCTTTGGCTCCCGCGCCATTTGTTTTGCCAAACGCCCGCTGGAGATACTGGACCGTCTGGGCTGTGGTGAGCCTATGGTCGCGCGCGGTGTGGCCTGGGATACAGGGCGGGTGTTTTTTGATAAAGATGAAGCCTACAGCTTTAACCTCCTGCCGGAAACCGACCACAAAAACCCGGCGTTTATCAACCTTCAGCAATACACTTTCGAGGAAAAGCTCGTCGAGCGGGTTCGCGCGCTGCAAGAGCAAGGCAAGCCTATCGAGCTGCGAGGCAAAAACAAGGTAACCGCGCTGGCTGATAATGGCGGCCATGTGCGACTGGAAGTCGACACCCCCGAGGGCAGCTACCTGCTGGAAACCGACTGGCTGATTGCTTGCGACGGCGCCACTTCCCCCACCCGCCGCATGCTGGGCCATGATTTCGAGGGCCGGGTATTCGAGGATAATTTCCTGATTGTCGATGTGATCATGCAAGCCGATTTTCCTGCCGAGCGCTGGTTCTGGTTTGACCCGCCGTTCAATCGCGGGCAATCGGCGCTGTTGCACAAGCAGCCCGATAATGTCTGGCGGATCGACTTTCAGATCGGGCAGGATATTGACCGCGAGGCAGAGCTTGAACCCGAGAATATCCACCGCCGTTTGCGGGCGATGCTGGGGAAGGATGCGGAATTCGAGCTGGAATGGGCTTCGATCTATACGTTCCAATGCCGCCGGATGGAGCGCTTCCGCTATGGCCGCACGCTTTTTGCCGGCGATGCGGCGCATCAGGTTAGCCCATTTGGTGCGCGCGGGGCCAATAGCGGCTTGCAGGATACAGACAACCTCGTATGGAAGCTCAAGCTGGTAATAGAAGGCAAGGCCGGTGAAGACCTGCTGGATACCTATTCCGACGAGCGGATATATGGCGCCGATGAAAACATTCTCAATTCTACCCGCTCGACCGATTTCATCACCCCGAAGACCGAGATCAGCCGGATCTTTCGCGATGCGGTGCTAACGCTGGCAAAAGAGCATGAGTTTGCCCGCCCACTGGTCAATTCCGGTCGCCTGTCGGTGCCTTGCACCTACGATGACTCAAAACTGAACGGGCCGGATATGGAGCAATTGCCCCGCGCCACCCGCCCGGGCGCTCCGCTAAAGGATGCGGATACCGGCACGGGCTGGCTGCTGGACCAGACCGGAAACGACTTCCAGCTCCTTGGTATCAATGCCGACGTGCCGGAAACGCTGGAAGTGGGCGGGATCACCATCAAGGGCTTTCAGCTTTCACCCACAGAGAGCCTGAAAACCTGCTACCTCGGCGATGCCCGCGCCGCTGTCTACCTGATCCGCCCGGACCAGCATGTTGTTGCCCGCTGGCTGGCCTATAGCAAATCCGCCACAATAGCCGCACTGCGCCAAGCCACAGGAAAGGCATGATATGCTGATCACAAAACCCAATTTTGACCACACCGATGATTTTTATGCCGCGTTGATAAAAGCCCATGACGGGTTGAGCAAGGCGCAATCCGACGCACTCAATGCTCGCCTTCTTTTGATTCTTTCCAACCATATCGGCGACCAGAGCGTGCTGGACACCGCTCTGAAAGCCGCCAGCTCCGAAAAGGAACTCTCATGAAAATCGAGCAAATCCACCATGTCGCCTATCGCTGCAAGGATGCAAAAGAAACCGTCGAATGGTATGGTAAAATGCTGAACATGGATTTCATCCTCGCCATCGCCGAAGATCGCGTGCCCTCCACCCATGCGCCAGACCCTTACATGCATGTGTTTATTGATGCGGGCATGGGCAATGTGCTAGCGTTTTTCGAGCTGCCGACCCAGCCCGAAATGGGCAAAGACCCGAATACACCGGCATGGGTGCAGCATCTGGCCTTCAAGGTAAAGGATCGCGCCGAGTTGCTTGAGTTCAAGGCGCATCTGGAGGCCAGCGGCGTTGATGTGTTGGGGGTTACCGACCACTCTATTTTCCACTCGATCTATTTCTTCGACCCCAACGGCCACCGCCTGGAGCTGGCCTGCCCGGACCCGGGCGAAGAAGAGATGCTGGGCAGGCTCGACAAGGTAAAATGGGAGATGCTGGACGAATGGTCCAAAACCAGAAAAGCCCCGAAACACGCGGAATGGATGCATAAAAAGGAGCTGTCGTAATTCTGGCTGTCCTTGCGCCTTGATCAGGAATCTAGTGGTTTATCGCCAGAGCATATCAATATATAGTAGTAGATGAATCACTTTGCCATAGGAATGCCCCCATGCCGATCACCCCAGAGCAACAAGCCGAAATCAACGCCCAGCGCGGCGAGGCTCGCGAGACCCTGCGCACCACCGCCCCCGGCATGGAGCAGCATCTTTACACGGCGCACGAGGTGCTCGACCACGGCTTTGTGCGGGTGATCGACTATATGGGTGATGATAGCGCCATCTGTCAGGCCGCAAGGGTCTCTTACGGCAAAGGCACCAAGGCGGTCAGCAATGACGAGGGCCTTATCCGCTATCTGATGCGCCACTGGCACTCGACCCCCTTCGAGATGTGCGAGATCAAGCTGCATGTAAAACTGCCGGTATTCGTCGCCCGCCAATGGATCCGCCACCGCACGGCGAATGTGAACGAATATTCCGCCCGCTACTCGATACTGGATCGCGAGTTCTACATTCCGGCGCCGGACCATCTGAACGCGCAATCGGTAGTTAACAATCAGGGCCGCGGCGCGCTGCTGGAGGGCGAGGAAGCCCAGCGCGTGCTGCAAATCCTGAAAGACGACAGCAACCGCGCTTATGACAATTACGAGGCGATGATCTCGGATGAGGGCCAATCCGGCCTCGCGCGCGAGCTGGCGCGGATGAACCTGCCGATGAATATCTATACGCAGTGGTATTGGAAGGTTGATCTGCACAACCTCTTTCATTTCCTGCGCCTGCGCGCCGACAGCCACGCCCAATACGAGATCCGCGTCTACGCCGACGCCATCTGCAAGATCGTCGCCGACTGGGTGCCAGCGGCATATGGCGCCTTTGAAGACTACCGCATGGGCGGCGCGCAGTTCTCGGGCAAGGGCATGGAAGTGCTGCGCCGGATGCTGAAAGGCGAGCAGGTGACGCAGGAGACGAGCGGTATGAGCAAGGGTGAGTGGCGGGAGTTGATGGGGAGTTTGGAGGGGTAAGGTTGAATATAGTTAGGAGACTACCATTTCAGAAAACGTGAAATACATTATTGATTTCGACATGGAGCTTCCAAAATATTTTAACTTCGGGCCTATAGTAGAGTGAACCGCCCCTAGGGTGTGAACCCAAATTAACTTATTGATATATTGTGCGGACACTGATTCAATCTTTCAAAAGGAGATTTGATCATGCGTTTTGACCTTACAGACTGAATAGCCCCCAACTATTACCCGGCAGGCAAATGCGAAGCATTCTGCCGAGAGGCCCTGTCATGCTTTTTTTGAGTAGGCGGTTTTCCACTCGCTGCCAGCGAGGCCCGCGCTGCATCGCGCGTTTGCCGCGCCTGTACAAGGCTGATCGCAGGATAGGCACCAATTGAAAGCAGCTTTTCCTTCCCGTCCACCCGATACTTGAAGCGCCACAGTTTCGAGCCGTTGGGCGTTACCGCCACATAAAGCCCATCAAAATCCGAGACTTTGCAAGCCTTGGCTTTGGGCTTAAGGTGCCGCAATCTGGCGTCGCTTAAGGTCATGCTGGGGGCATCGCGTTTTCGGGGTTTTCAATATACCCCAACGATACCCCCAAACTGGGGGTATTTCGCTGGGTCGTATAAAATCACGCTGGACAAACAACTTCATATATTCCCTTATATATAAGGATGAAGTTGATGTTACTGGACAATATAAAATGTCCCTTTGGTACCCGAGGCCGGACTCGAACCGGCACACCTTGCGGCGGGGGATTTTGAATCCCCTGCGTCTACCAATTCCGCCACTCGGGCACACGCAAGCCCCGCAATAGCGAAGGCTGGGCGGAAGGTCAATTGTCTGCGGCAGAAAAACCGGGAAATATCTTAGCCCTTGACCCCGTGCAAATTAGGTGCTTTTGCCTACGCCATGTTACGCACCCTATATAACTGGACCATGCAACTGGGCCAATCACGCTATGCGCTCTTTGCTCTCGCCATCATCGCCTTTGTGGAGAGTTCGGTCTTTCCTATTCCTCCGGATGTGTTGATGATCCCGATGATCCTTGCTCTACCGCGCCGGGCCTTTCTGATAGCGGGCATTGCTACGGTTTTCTCGGTATTCGGCGGCATGTTCGGCTATTATATCGGCGCGGCACTGCTCGACAGCATTGGCCAGCCAATCCTTGATTTTTATGGCAAGGCTAGCCAGTTCGAGCAGTTCAGCGAAACCTATAACCAATATGGCGCATGGGCAGTGCTGATTGCGGGCATCACGCCGTTTCCGTTCAAGGTGATCACTATTCTCTCTGGCTCCACGGGGCTGGATTTTTGGGTGTTTGTAATGTCCTCCACGCTAGCGCGGGCGCTGAGATTTTTCCTGATCGCGCTCTTGCTATGGAAATTCGGTGCGCCGATCCGGGATTTTATCGAAAGACGTCTCGGCTTGGTATTTATTGTAGCTTTAACCCTGCTGCTGGGCGGGTTCGCACTGGTGAAATTCTTATGAAGAATAGCAATATAACCCGAAATACCGCCCTGTACGCGGCCGCCGGATCATTGGCAATGTTGCTCGGGGCATTTGCCTTTCAGTATATCGGCGGCATGGCCCCTTGCGAATTATGCATCTGGCAGCGCTGGCCGCACGGTATTGCCATCGCACTTGGCGTAATCATATATTTTGTGCCCAACAGGTCTATTGCCTTTTTGGGAGCGCTTGTCGTGCTTGCAGGGGCCGGTATCGCCTTTTTTCATGCGGGGGTGGAGCTGAAATACTGGGCTGGCCCGGATACCTGCACCGGCCTGCCCGATCTTGGCACCCTGTCGGTCGAGGCTCTGTGGTCCCGCCCCGTGGTGCGCTGTGATGATATCCCCTGGAGCATGTGGGGTATATCTATGGCTGGCTGGAACGGGATCATCTCCCTCGGGCTGGCAGCAATATGGGGATTTTCCCTCCGGGCCAAAAACTAAAGGGTAGTTTTTTCCCCACGAGTCGGATTTGGCCATTGACGCCGCAAGACGGGCGGATTATCCAACCCCACAGAAGTGTTTGGGCGACAGGCCGCAAGGTGTGGCAGGGGACTGTAACTCCCTCGAGGCGACTCACGCCTGGTTCGATTCCAGGGTCGCCCACCACTTCTGAAATCCCCTTGTTTTTATTATTTTATTAAGTACGCCTCCTTGTGTGGCCGCTCTTTTCGGCACAAATAGGAAAATTTTCGACACATTGCCATTGCGTGTAGTCAAATGGGATTGTCAACTTACCGGAGACACTACCATGCCGTTTGGTTGGCGTTCTTTGGTGGTGGGGTAATGATCTCAACCGTTTCGCCAAATCACGCCCAGAGCAGAGTATTTGTGGGAGTGCCGTCGTAAGCCCCGTCTGCGAGAAAACGGGAAACCGGCGGCCGTGTATCGAAGTTCAAAAAGAAATACGAAGGCCTCGGGTTTTAAGCCTGACGTTTTTAACAAAAAGCCGCTCCATTTCGGGCGGCTTTTTTTATAGCTTGAAACTGTCGAGCAAGCTGTGCCAGCGGATGATAGCAGGCATAAACCACGGATTACCGGTGTAAAGCGGGCGGGTCGGGAAAGGCAGCGCATCAAACGCGGTGCGGCCCTCCTGATGCTGGTCCAACATTTTATGACCGAGTTTCTGGCCAAAATAACTGGCGCGAGAAACCCCCGATCCGCAATAACCCATCGCATAATATAGCCCGTTAATCTGGCCGATATGCGGGGAATGATCAAAGCTGTATGCTACGAGGCCAGACCAGACATGGGTAATTTTGGTCGCTGACAGATCAGGAAAAACCTCCAGCATCATCCTGCGCAGAGCGTGGGCATTGGCGCTTGGTTGCTCCTTGAGGCTGGTTGCACGGCTGCCAAAAAGTATACGTTTACCGTCTGGCGAGGGGCGGTAATAGGCAACCATGCGGCGGCTGTCCCCATACATGCGTTGCCGGGGCATCAGCCGCTCCATCAGGGTTTCGGGTAGCTCTTCGGTAGCGATAATGGCGCTGCGCAGCGGCAAAACCCTGCGCCGGAGTGCGCCAAACTGGGCACCGGTATAGCCATTGGTGCAGATCGCAACCTTGGCCACTTGTATGGTTTTTCCATTGCAGGAAAGTGAAAAGCCAAAGCGTGTCCGGTTGATCTCGCTAACTGGCGAGAAAGGCAGGATAGCTGCCCCGGCGTCAATAACCCGCTTCGCCAGTCCGGCCAGGTATTTGGCAGGGTTCAGCCCGCCATCGCGGTCAAACACTACGCCACCGTGATAGAGACTGCTGCCGGTTTCGGCGCCCTGCTCGGCCTTTGGCACCATATGCCCGCTAACGCCACAAGAGGATTTCAGAGTTTCAAGCATACGGGCATATTGGTTATAAGCTGCGGGGCTGCGCGCACCCAGAAACCGCCCGCGACGCTTGAAGTCCGCGTCGATATTTTCGCTGGCCAGAAAGCTTTCGATATGATCGACAAAGCCGACACTCTCGCGCAGGATTTCATTGGCCACCGCTTCGCCAAACTGCTGTCTGAGGCCGAGCACACCAAGCTTGTGAAAGCTTGGCCCGACCATGCCGCCATTGCGCGAGCTGGCCCCCTCACCGAATGCGCCGGCTTCAAAGACCGCAACCTTCAGTCCGGCACGCGCCAGGACCAGGGCTGTATTCAAGCCCGAAAAGCCGGCGCCGATAATGGCGGCATCCAGCTTTTCCGGTATTTCCGGCGCAGATCGGGGCCGTGTTTCCCAGTCTTTGAATTCCCACCAGAAAGGTGATGTTTTGATTTCCATGGCAGCCCTTCCCAAGCTGGTGATGCGGTGATTTGAGCCTGATTTGCGTGCGGGGTCAATCATTTTGTAATGCCGTTTTCCTACCTTTCCCTGCCCATTGGTATCGGGTAAGGAGTGTCGAGCCTAAAAGGGTAAAAAATGGCACATGTGATTGTTTTGGGAAATGAAAAAGGCGGGTCGGGTAAATCAACCACGGCGATGCATCTTTGTGCGGCATTGATGGCGGCAGGAAAGACCGTAGGGGCAATAGATCTGGACCTGCGCCAGCGGAGTTTCTTTCGCTATCTGGAAAACAGGGCGGCAACAGCCAAGCGTGATGCTATGGATCTGGGGCAGCCCCGGCAGTATACGCTTTACCTCTCGGATGCCGACAGTCTAGAGCAGGCACAGGCCGAGGAGGCAGAGCGCTTTACACAGGCGTTGGAGATGCTTGACCAGAGCTGTGATTTTATCATGATCGACTGCCCCGGCTCGGATACACGCTATGCCCGTATGGCCCATTCGGTGGCGGACACCCTGATCACCCCGATGAATGATTCGCTCGTGGATTTTGATCTTTTGGCGAGAATGGATGCGGCGACGGGTAAGGTTCTCGGGCCATCTGTCTATGCCGAGATGGTCTGGGAAGCGCGCCAACTGCGTGCCAGCGCCGGGTTGAAATCGGTGGATTGGGTTGTGCTGCGCAACCGGCTGGGCCACAATCAGGCCCACAACCGGCGCAAGGTGGGCAAGGCATTGGAAAACCTCTCCAAAAGGATCGGCTTCAGGATTGTACCCGGCTTTTCGGAAAGAGTGATTTTCCGCGAATTATTTTCAATGGGGCTGACTTTGCTGGACCTCAAAAAATCAAACCGGCTGAGTATGAGCCTCTCCAATATAGCTGCCCGGCAAGAGGTGCGCGAGCTGATAAAAGCATTGAACCTACCGGAGGTGGAGGTTTCTTTTTAGGCGGGTGTGGGTTTTGTGTGCGACGAGGTGATCGCGCAATATGTGGGCACCGCCCCGATCACCAGCCTATGTAGCGAGCTGATCGATTTGGCCTTGCAGGGTGGCAGGCGGGATAATATCATCGCTATAGTGATTGAAATTTTTGACTATTTTTGCAACTCTTGGGCAAGTTTTGAAATGAAACCGCGATGAACCCGCCATCCTCCACGGTTAAATCCCTGCGCCTTGCGCTTTCGGCGCTAGAGGTGCTGCTTGGCAAGGTGCAAAACGGCCTTGGTGACGAGATCGAGCGCGCGCTGGATGTGATCGAAGCGGCGCGCGGGCGGCTGATTGTGGTTGGCATCGGCAAAAGCGGCCATATTGCCGCCAAGCTGGCCGCCAGTTTTGCCTCGACCGGCACACCGGCATTTTTTGTGCACCCGACCGAGGCCAGCCACGGTGATCTGGGCATGATCGCGCCGCAAGACGTGGTACTGCTGATCTCGAAATCCGGCGAAACCCGTGAATTGCAAGATATCATCGCCTATTGCAAGCGCTTTGGCATGAAGATGGTCGCCCTGACCAGCGTGGCCGATAGCGTGGTTGGCCGTGCTGCCGATGTGGTGCTGGTGCTGCCGCCGGTGCGCGAGGCCTGCCCCAACGATCTTGCCCCGACCACCTCGACCCTGTTGACCATGGCCTTGGGCGATGCGCTGGCGGTGGCGCTGGTCGAGCGTCGTGGCTTTAGCGAGCGTAATTTTCATGATTTTCACCCTGGTGGCAAGCTAGGCGCGCAGCTGGTGCCGGTGCGCGAGATCATGCGCACCGAAGCGCTGCCGCTGGTAGCCGCTGATGCGCCGGTTAATGCAGGGCTGGCAGTGCTGACCAAGGCCTCGCTCGGCATTGTTGGCGTGCAGGATAAGGCGGGTGCGCTGATCGGGGTAATTACTGACGGCGATGTGCGCCGCCACCTTGAGGCCTCGGCCGAAAGCTCGATGAAAGCGGCAATGTGGGAGACCAGCGTGGCGGAAATCATGAGCGATAATCCGGTGACCATCCCGCCCGATATAATGGCGGTTGAAGCCTTGGCGTGCTTGCAGGCGCACTCGATTTCGGTGCTGTTTGTGGTGCAGGCCGGTCGGCCCATCGGGGTGGTTTCGTTCTTGTCGCTGCTGCAAGCGGGGGTGGCCTGAATGGTGGTGGTGGTGATACCGGCGCGGTTCCAGAGCCAGCGCTTTGAGGGCAAGCCGCTGGCGATGCTGCGCGGTGTGACAGGGGCTGGAAAATCGCTAATCCAGCGCAGTTGGGAGGCGGGTTGCGCTGTGCCCGATGTGGCGCGGGTGATTGTCGCCACCGATGATATCCGCATTTTCGAGCACGCCAAAAGCTTTGGCGCCGAAGTGATGATGACCTCGCCAGCGGCGGCCAACGGCACCGAGCGCTGCGCCGAGGTCGCGGCCAAGCTTGATGATGCCGAGCTGATCGTCAACCTGCAAGGCGACGCGCCGCTAACCCCGCCCGATTTTGTCTCGGCTGTGATCGCCGCCATGGAGGGCGAAGAAATGGCAACGCCGGTGCTGCGGTGCGATGCCAAAACCCTGAAGCGTCACCACGATGATCGCAAAGCGGGCCGTATCGGCGGCACCACGGCGGTGTTTGACAGGCAGGGCAGTGCACTCTATTTTTCCAAGGAACTACTGCCGTTTACTGATAATCTTGCCGCCGGTGACGCGGTGTTTCACCATGTCGGGTTATACGCCTACCGCGCAGAAACCCTGCGGCGCTACACCGCGTGGCCCGCTGGCCCGCTAGAGCGGATTGAAGGGTTGGAGCAGCTGCGCTTTTTGGAAAACGGTGTCGGCGTGCGCTGTGTCGAGGTTGCCGCCAAGGGCCGCGATTTTTGGGAGGTCAATAATCCGGTTGATATAGAACGGGTTGAGAAGGCGCTGGCTGAAATGGGGGTTGAATGATGAAAACCGTGCGGGTTACTGGCCCTTTGGGCGCTGTAGTTTTTGCCAATAATGCGCCGTTTGCGTTGATCGCCGGCCCCTGCCAGATCGAGAGCCGTGACCATTGTTTGCGTATGGCAGAGGCATTGGCAGGCATGTGCCATACGGCTGGCGTGCCGCTGGTATTCAAGGCCTCGTTTGACAAGGCAAACCGCACCTCGGGCGAGGCCGCGCGCGGTGTCGGGCTTGAAAATGGCCTTGAAATACTGGCCGAAGTGCGGCGCGAACACGGCCTGCCGGTGCTCAGTGATGTGCATGAACCCGCGCAATGCGCGCCGGTGGCGGCGGTGGTCGATATGCTGCAAATCCCGGCATTCCTGTGCCGCCAGACCGACCTGTTGCAGGCGGCGGCGGCCACCGGCAAGCCGGTGAACATCAAAAAAGGCCAGTTTTTGGCCCCTGCCGATATGGCCTATGTTGCCGCTAAAATGGGTGATGCCGACATAACCCTGTGCGAGCGCGGCACCAGTTTTGGCTATAACACCCTGATCAACGATTTTCGCGCCCTGCCGATCATGGCGGCCACCGGCCATCCGGTGATATTTGACGCCACCCATTCGGTGCAGCAACCCGGCGGCATGGGCCCGGCTTCGGGCGGGCAGCGCGAATTTGTCGCCCCTTTGGCGCGCGCCGCGCTGGCTGTCGGGGTTGCGGGCCTGTTTATCGAAGCCCATAATGCGCCCGATACCGCCCCCTCGGACGGGCCGAATATGCTGCCGCTAGAGGCGCTTGAAACGCTGCTGCCCACCCTGAAGGCGCTTGACGAATTGACAAAAGGATAGACCATGCGTGACTTTCAAAAGGCTGGCCGCTCGGTAACTATCAGCCAAAACGGCATGTGCGCCACCTCGCACCCGCTGGCCGCCAAGGTGGCGGTGCAAATGCTGGAAGCGGGCGGAAATGCGGTGGATGCCGGTATCGCCGCCGCCATGGTGCTGAATATTTGCGAGCCGCAAATGACCGGTCTGGGGGGTGATTGTTTTGCGCTGCTTCAACCCGCGCCGTTGGCGGGGTTTATCGGGCTTAATGCTTCGGGCCGCGCGCCTGCGGGGCTGTCGGCGGCGCGGCTGCGGGCGGCGGGCCATGCCGCCATTCCAGACCGAAGCGCTGATGCGGTTACCATTCCCGGCGCGGTAGACGGCTTTGTGACCCTTTCAAATGATCATGGAAAACTGCCGCTATCCGACGTGCTGGCCCCCGCCATTAGCTATGCCGAGCAGGGCGTGCCGGTCGCTCCCCGCGTGGCGTTCGACTGGGGTGTGGCCGCAGGGCGTGTTTCGGGCGAGGCGCGCTATTTGTTTAACGGCAAGCCGCCACAGGTGGGGCAGGTTTTTGCCGCCCCCGGTCAGGCCGAGGTGCTGCGCCGCATCGCGCATGAGGGCCGTGCGGGGTTTTACGAGGGCGAGGTGGCCGAGGACATGGTCACCACCCTGCGCAAGGCGGGCGGCAGCCACACGCTTGATGATTTCGCCGCCACCAAGTGCGATTACGTTACCCCGATCAGCACGGTCTATAATGGCCACACCCTGACCGAGCTGCCCCCCAACGGCCACGGTGCCACCGCCATTCTGATGGCCAATATTCTGGGCAATTTCGACCTCGCCAGCCTTGATCCGCTGGGGGTAACGCGCACGCATCTGGAGGCCGAAGCCGCCAAGCTCGCCTATGATGCCCGCGACCGGTTTATTGCCGACCCAAGTGCAATGCAGCGGCTTGAGCATTTTCTAAGCGCTGAGACCGCCGCTAAACTGGCCGCGCTGATTGATCCGGCCAAGGCGCTGCACCTGCCTGATACCCGCCTTGAATCGGTGCATAAAGAAACCATATACCTGACCGTGGTTGATAAAAACCGCATGGCGCTGTCGCTGATCTATTCGATCTTCCACAGCTTTGGCAGCGGCATTGCCTCCAACAAATTCGGCATCCTGCTGCAAAACCGTGGCGCGGGCTTTGCGTTGCAAGCGGGCCACCCCAACGAGGCCATGGGCGGCAAGCGCCCGATGCATACCATTATTCCCGGCATGCTCGAAAAGCCCGGTGAATTTTTGATGCCGTTTGGCGTGATGGGCGGCCAATACCAGCCTAACGGCCATATGCGCTTTATGTCCAACATCGCCGACTATGGCATGGACCCGCAAACCGCCATCGATGCCCCTCGCGCCTTTGCCCAGGCCGGAGAGCTAGCGCTGGAACGCGGGTATAGCGACAAGGTGCGCGCTGGTCTGGCGGCGTTGGGTCATAACATAACTACCCCCGAAACGGCCATTGGTGGCGCACAAGCTATCAGGATAGATAATAACGGCCTGCTCATGGCAGGGTCGGACCCCCGCAAGGATGGATGTGCTATCGGTTATTAACCAAGCAGTGCAAGGCTAAAGCGCGCCCGTAGCCAGCCCTTTTCGCAAGCGCGGGTTTTGGCGGGCGCGTTAGTGCAGGTTGCCGCCAAGGCTATATTTGCCCGCATGATATTCGCCAAACATCTCGCCCACTTCGGGGTGGCCGACGGGTTCGTTGCTATCGTCCGTAAGCAGGTTCTGCTCGGATACATAGGCGACATAATAAGAGGAATCATTTTCGGCGAACAGGTGATAAAACGGCTGGTCACGCTCCGGGCGAATATCCTCGGGGATGTTTTCTATCCATTCCTCGGAGTTGTTAAACTTCGCATCCACATCAAAAATCACCCCGCGAAACGCGTGAACCCGGTGCTTCACCACCTGCCCTAAAGAAAATTTAGCGGTATGCTGTTTCATTACTTGTATCCAACCTTTGGCTCACGGCATATATATAGGCGAGCGCAGCCGGATGTCCAGCGATCGCAGATACAGGAGAAACCCATGCTGTTGGCGCTTGAAGTGCTACAAATTATCGCACCGGTGATCATCCTTGCCGGAATCGGCTTTTCCTGGGCGTGGCTGGGTTTTGAATACAAGGTGCAGTTTGTCACCCGCTTGACCATGAACCTTTCGGTGCCGGCGCTTATTTTTACCGCCCTGATCAAAACCGAGATAGACCCCGAGGCGCTACGCATCACCGCTCTTGCCGCAGCGCTTGCCTATATCGGGGTGGGGGGGGTGCTGGCGCTGCTGCTGCGGATAGCGGGCTATAGCCTGCGCACCTTTCTGGCGCCGCTGGTTTTTGGCAATACCGGCAATCTCGGCCTGCCGCTGGCGTTTTTTGCTTTCGGGCAGGCGGGGTTTGATTATGCGGTCGTGGTGTTTGCGGTAATGGCGTTTTTATCGTTTACGGTCGGGGTGTGGCTGGTGTCGGGCCATGGGTCGCCCCTGAGTGCGCTCAAACAGCCGATTGTCTGGGCCACGGTTTTGGGCAGTGTATTTTTGACTTATGGCTGGAGCTTGCCGAATTGGAGCGTAAACACGCTTGAATTGCTCGGCCAGATCGCGATTCCGCTGATGTTGATCACCCTTGGCGTGGCGATCACCCGGCTGAAACCGGCCTCGCTGAGCCGTGCTTTTTGGCTATCATTGCTTAAACTTTCCATCTGTGTTGCTGTGCCGGTGGCTGTCGGCTTGTGGCTGGGCCTGCCGCCGGTGGCGTTTGCGGCGCTGGTCGTGCAGGTCGCGACGCCGGTGGCCGTCACCTCTTATATGCTTGCCGAGAAATATAATGCAGATGCTGACGAGGTTGCCGGTCTGGTGGTGGTTTCCACCCTGCTTTCGGTGCTCGCAATTCCGCTTATACTGGCCTTTGTTTTATAATCCTCCCTTGATTTTGGCGGCTGTTTAGGGCTTGATGTAACAAAATATAATAAAACAGCAGTATAATCGAGACAGGCCATGCGTAAATACGCCATATTTCTGGTGCTTATCCTTTCTTCTTGCGTGCGTGAAAGCCGCCCGCCGGAGCGACAGGATAACGCCTGCTCCATCCTTGAACAGCGCAACGGCTGGCTGGGTGATATGCTAAAAGCCGAACAAATCTGGGGTGCGCCGGTCGCTGTCCAGATGGCGATTATCTGGAAAGAGAGCAGCTTTCGGGCGCGGGCAAAAACCACACGCACCTATTTTATCGGCTCAATTCCCAAAGGTCGAATTTCAACGGCATTCGGCTTTTCTCAAGCGCTTGACGGCACATGGGGAGATTATCAGGAAGATACCGGCGCGCGGCGCGCACGGCGCTCCGACTATGGCGATTCGGTTGATTTCGTTGGTTGGTATATGGCCAAATCCAACCGCGTGAACGGGATCGCCATGACCGACGCCTATAACCAGTATCTGGCCTACCACCAGGGGCAGGCCGGCTATGCCCGCGGTTCCTACCGCTCGAAAGAATGGCTGATAAACGTCGCCCGGCAGGTGCAAAATCGCGCCAACCTATATGAAACACAGCTTGCTTATTGCAGCTAGGCTACGGCCTTCTGCGCATGGCCGTGAGCGCAAATATCACTGCGGCCATGACAATAATAGACGGGCCGGCTGGGGTGTCGGCCTCCCAGCTCATCCATAGACCACCCACTACCGAGAGACAGCCGATCAGGGCGGCATAGGCTACCATGCGCTCGGGCGAGCGCGCCAGCGGCGCGGCGGCAGCGGCGGGCAAGATCAGCATGGCGGTGATCAGCAGCACCCCGACAAGTTTCATTGCCAGCGCCACAAACAAGGCCAGTGACAGGGTAAACACCAGCTTGTCGCGCATCAATGAGCCACCCTCTGCCACCATCAGCTCGGGCGAGAGCGTGGCATTCAGCAGACCGCGCCAGAATATTGCCAGCACCGCAAGGATACCCGCCCCCCCGAGCGCGATCAGCAATATCTCACTGGTGGAAACGGTTAATATATCGCCGAGCAAGGTGTTGATCAGGTTGAGCCGCACATCTGGCAGCAGCGCCGCCGCCACCAGCCCGATGGCCAGCGCCGCGTGGGAAAATACGCCAAGTATGGTATCATCGGCAAAGCCGCCGCCCCTTGTGGTAAAGGCAACTGCCAGCGCCATGGCCGAGGCCACCACCACCACCCCGACCACCGGAGGCATTGAAAAGCTCATCGCCAGCGCCACACCAAGCAGGGCCGCATGGCCGGTGGCATCGCCAAAATAGGCCATGCGCCGCCAAACAACGAGGCAACCAAGCGGAGCCGCAACCAGTGCTACAAGCAAGCCCGCCAGTGCAGCTTTTAACAAAAACGGGTCAATCATGGTCACAATGCTCGTGATGGTGGTGGCGGTAGGGGGCAATGCCCGCCCGCCCGCCAAACAGTTCCACATAGCTCGGGTCTTGTGCCACTATCCCCGGTGTCCCAGAGCAGCAGATATGCTGGTTAAGGCAGATCACCCGGTCAGATTGTGCCATCACCATATGCAGATCATGGCTGACCATAAACACCGCCACACTGGTCTCCTTGCGAATTTCTTCAAGCAGGGCATAAAATCGCGCCTCGCCGGGTTGGTCCAGCCCTTGGGTCGGTTCATCCAATATGAGTAAATCGGGCGCGCGCATCAGGGCGCGGGCTAGCAGCACCCGTTGGGTTTCTCCTCCCGAAAGGTCGGACATTTGGCGGCTTTGCAGCGCTTGAGCATCACAACGCGCCAGCATGTCAGCGCGCTTATTCTTGTTACGTTCGCCCGAGAGCGCCATAAACCGGTCAACCGGCATCGGGATCAACTGCTCTAGAGGTAATTTTTGTGGAGTGTAGCCAAGGCGCAGCCCCGGCTTGCGGTGCAGGGTGCCACCGCTAATGGGCAAAGTGCCGATAATCGTCCTGATCAGCGTGGTTTTTCCCGCGCCGTTTGGCCCGATCAGGGTCAGGGCCTCGCCCGGAAATATGTCAAAATCCAGCGCGTCTAGCAGCAGCTTCCGGCCGGATCTTACGGTCAGGCCTTTGGCTGTGATCAAGGGTTTGTGCTGGGGCATTCTCGGCCTTTCTTGCTGAGCATTAAATTATCGCAAGCCCCACGGCTTCGCAACCGCCCTTGCGGCAGGTTTTGAATTTAGCGAAATTGCGCGTGATATTCGGGGTTTGGCCGCATATCTACCGCTGTGGCAATTTTGTTAGTCATGTTAAAAAACCCGGCCACGGCAGCGATATCCCAGATACCGGCGTCGTTAAACCCCGCATCGCGTAGCCTTTGACGGTCGATCTCTTCTATTTCAGAGCAATTAACGGTCATTTTTACCGCAAAATCCAGCATTGCGCGTTGGCGTGTGCTTAGATCTGCCACGCGATAATTCATTACCAGCGCCTCACCCAGCTCGGGGTTTTGTGAAAGCTGTCGCACCGCCGCGCCGTGGGCCACAAGACAATAAAAACAGCGATTTTCGGCAGAAACCACCACCGCGATCATTTCGCGCTCGAGCTTGCTTAAGCCGCTATCGCCCAGCATCAGGTCGTTATACATCTCTGAGAACGCATTGAGTTTGTCGATATTATGGCTGTAGGCGCGCAAGACATTGGGTACCAGCCCCAGTTTTTCCTCACATAGAGCAAAGAATTTGGCAGTGCTTTCGGGCAAAGGGTCAACTGCTGGCAGGTTGAGGGCGGTGGGGTTTTTCATAAATCACTCCTTTATCCGATAATGATAGCTGCCTACATCAATCATGCCAAGGCGCCGGTAAAGCCCGCAGGCGGCGGTGTTGGCACTCACCACCACAAGGCTAAAGGTCTCGGCCCCTTGCTTGGCAGCCCATGTGGCGGCGGCGGCGATCATTGCCTGCCCCAGCCCTTTGCGCCGGGCGCTTGGCAAAACCTCTAGCGCGTGCAGCATGGCGATTTTGCCGTGCAGGGCGACATAGGCCGCACCAGAGGGGGCCTCATCCACCCGCCCCAGAAAATAGGTTTTTGGCCCTTTTGCCCGAGCCATCACCGCCAGCCGCCCGGGGCCAATGCCGCCAGCGGCCCAGATTTCTTTCATTACTTCCAACGGGGTCTGACATTGGCTGGCCGCCAGTTCTTTTTGATCAAGCCGTGCCAGACCGGCCACGGGCGCGGCAAAAAAAGAGACCGGATCTTTTATGGCATAGTCCTGTGCTGCCAGCACTACATCCAGCGCTGCATCTTGGCTGGCAATCATAAACAGGGGTTTTTGCCCCATGGCGAGCATCGCACTTGCGGCGGTGCTAATGTCAGCCGCTGCTGCCGGTCTGATGGCGGTGGCCGCCGATACCCGCTGGCCACCGCCATCACCGCGCCGCAGGGTAAACGGCCCGCTGCCAACATAGCGGGTGGCGGGCCATGTGGCATCCAGCGTTCGCAGAATTTCGGCCTCGGATGGCAGGTGCCAGCTCATATTACGCATTTCTCCAGCACCGCGCCACCACAGATGATGACATCACTTTTCGTCATCGGGGTGCGGATAATTGCTGAACCAACCACCAACCACCTTGGCCACCCGTGCATTCGGGTCTTCGCGCTCGGTTTTGGCCAGTATCTCAGCGGTATAGCCATCGGCGCTATCCTGCGGGCGGTAGCCGATATGCCCGGCCTTGGCATTGCTCACCGCTTGGCGGGCATTGTCAGACGTGCCGTAAATCACCGAATAGGCCACGCGCGGGGCCAGCATGGCGGCCTCGGTCAGGCGCACGCAATCGGCAAAGCTTAGCCAGCTCCACAGCATCCGGCGGTCAGCCGGCTCGGGAAAGCACGAGCAAATCCGCAGGTTTACGCTTTCTATGCCCCATTTATCCCAGTAAAGGCTGCCGAGATCTTCGATAAAGCACTTGGTCATGCCATAAAACGTGTCGGGGCGGTGGCGGGTTTCGGTATCGGGCAGGCTCTCCACCTCGGCCATGCCAACCGCATGGATCGAGCTGGCATAGACCACCCTTTTGGCCCCGTTCAGGCGCGCGCCTTCATACATGTGATAGGCGGCGGGGATGGTGTCGGTCATGATTTCGTCAAAGCTTTGCTCGCGCGGCACCCCGGCGAAATGCAGGATGATGTCAACATCTTTGGTGACTTCTAGCGCCGCTTCACGGTCCGATAAATCCATCACGATCAGCTCCTCACCCTCGGCTGCTTCGCCCATTTCCACCCGATCCACCAGCCGCATATGGGTGGTCAGGTGCTTTAGGTTGTTGCGCAGTTCGGTGCCAAGGCTACCAGCAGCGCCGGTGATCAGGATGCGGTTGAATTCGGGCATGTTAACCTCTGATATCTGAAAGAGTGGCTTTGGGGGTGATGTTTTCGGGGTCGGTTATAAGCTCGATCAGCGCACCTGTGGTCGAGGCTGCCGCGCGGCTGAAGGCAGCGGGGAAATCAAGCGTTTCGCGCACGGTTTCGGCCTGAAACCCATAGGCCTTGGCAATGGCGACAAAATCAGGGTTTTTGATATCGGTAAAGCTGGTGCGGTGGGGGTATTCGCGCTCTTGATGCATTTTGATGGTGCCGTAAGTGCCGTTATTAACCACAATCACAATCGGTTGCGCTTCGGCCTGCATGGCAGTGCCCAGCTCCTGCATGTTCATCTGGAAATCGCCATCACCGGCAAAACAGACCACCATGCGCTCGGGGTATTCGGCCTTGGCGGCGATGGCGGCGGGCAGGCCATAGCCCATGGCACCCGATTGCGGGGCGAGCAGGCGCGCCTCGGCCCCGTATTGAAAAAACTTGTTGTGCCAGATGGCAAAATTTCCCGCACCGTTGGTCAGGATGGCATCCTCGGGTAGGCGGCCTTGTAAATAAGCGATGACCGCGCCCATATCGATGCCGTTTTTACGGGCGGGTAACGCCATACTGGCCATATAGGCTGCGTGCTGCGCTTCTGTCCAGCTCTGCCAGCTACCGTTCAGGTCTAGCTGCACCAGCGCCTTGCACAGGGCATTTGGCCCCGCATGGATCGGCAGGTCAGCCTGATATATCTTGCCCAGCTCAAGATCAGAAGCATGGCTGTGGATTAGTGGCTTGCCGATCTGCGGGACATTAAAAATCTCATACCCGTCGGTGGTGTTTTCGCCAAAGCGGATGTTGAGGGCGAATATCAGATCGGCCTCGTCGAGTGCCGCTTTCAGGGCGGGAGTTTTGCCCAATCCTGCATCGCCGATATAGCTGGGCGAGTGATTATCCAGCAGATCCTGAAATCGAAAAGCGCTGGCCACGGGCAGGTGGTTACGCTCGGTAAATGCTTGCAAACTGGCGCGCCCGTCAGCGCTCCAGCCGCCACCGCCGATCAGCAGCAAGGGCCGTTCGGCGCGGGCAAAAGCCTTTTGCAGATCATAAATCGAATCAGGCGTGGGCGCGGCCTCGGCCAACTTTACCTTTGGGGCGGGTTTTGCCGCAGCTTTGCGACGCAGCATATTTTCGGGCAGGGCGATCACCACTGGTCCCGGGCGGCCAGATTGCGCTACCGAAAAAGCCCGTGCGATGATTTCGGGGATGCGTTCGGGGCTGTCAATTTCAATCACCCATTTGGCAATCGGGCCGAAAAACGCTTTGTAATCCACTTCCTGAAAAGCCTCGCGCCCGCGCATATCTGTGCCGACCTGCCCGATGAACAGGATCATCGGGATGCTGCCCTGCATGGCACTATGCACGCCGATACTGGCATTGGTGGCCCCTGGCCCACGGGTAACCATACAAATGCCCGGCTGGCCGGTCAGCTGTCCGTGGGCGCAGGCCATAAAGGCGGCGCCGCCCTCGTTGCGGTTGCCGATAAGGCGGATATCCTTGTGGTCAAGCAAGGCATCCAGCACCGCGAGGTAGCTTTCTCCCGGCACACCGAAAATGGTTTTCACGCCTTGTGTTGTGAGGCAATCCGCCAATATCTGACCACCGGTTTGCATGCTTCCCCCCTGCTCGTTATGCCCAGACAAATCACAGATTGTAGTCAAGGGGAAGCAAAAAAAGCACAGCAGCCCGAAGTGGGTTTGTGCCTGGCGATTTGCCAAAACCCAGCCTGCCTAACCTGCCATTTTGCCAAGACTCATATGCCGCTTGCGCCCGAAACCCTTGGTGCGGGCGGTCTTGAATCCCGCAGCTGCCAATGCGCGGCGGACATGGCCCGCGGCGGTATAAGTGGCAAATGTACCCGCCGGTTCGGTATGTGCGCCAACCTCGGCCATCAGGGTACTGCCCCACATTTCGGGGTTTTTGTCGGGGCTGAAGCCGTCAAGAAACCACGCATCGGCCCGGCCCTTCCATAAAGGCAGGGTGGTGGTGGCCTCTCCGAGGATAAGCTCAAATTCAAGGCTTGGCAGGCTAAGACGGGTACAGGGCCACGCGGCTAAAAGCGGTGCGGCCAGTTCTGCCAGCTCTGGCCATGCCATCAGGGCCTTTTCCATATCGGGGTGGTCAAGCGGATAGGCCTCAAAACTGGTGAACCTTAGCGGGCCTGCGGTGCCGCTCTTTTGCCATGCCCGCCACGCGGCTAACAAATTCAGCCCCGTACCAAAGCCCAGCTCGGCAATATGAAAGCGGCTTTGATAGCGCGCCGGCAGGGCGTTGCCGGTCAAAAATACATGCTGCGCCTCGTGCAGTCCGCCCGAGGCTGAAAAATAGGGATCATCAAAGAGCGCACTGCGTGGGCTGCCATCATCTTGCCATATCAGTGCTGCGGTTTTAGGGTCCATTCTACTTTGATGCAGCGAGGCGAGGCAAAGCGCAATGGCGAATATTACCGTGATCGGAGCCGGTGTTTACGGGCTGTCTTGCGCGCTGGCGCTGCTGGAGGCCGGCCACAAGGTGCGGGTGCTGGAAAAGGGTCGTATCGGGCAAGGGGCAAGTGGCGGGCTGGTTGGCGCGCTCAGCCCCCATGTGCCGGAGGATTGGAATGTCCGCAAAGATTTTCAGCTTGCTGCGCTGGTATCTGCGGCGGGCCATTGGGGTAGGGTCGAGGCGCTTTCCGGGCTGCAAACCGGCTATGGGCGCGTTGGGCGGTATATTCCGCTTGATGATACCTACGAGGCTGAAAAGGCACATGGCCGCGTGGCGGGGGCGGCGCGGCTATGGCCGGCGGGGTTTGGCTGGGAGGTACTTGAAGATGCACCGGGGATTGCACCTTCGGCGGCGCCCTTTGGTGTGGTGCATGAAACCCTGTCGGCACGGATCAGCCCGCGCCTTGCCACAGCTGCGCTGGCGGTAGCTGTGCGTAAAACAGGGGGGGATATTATTGAAAACCATCCGGTCGAGGGGCTTGAGGGGGTGAGTGTGATCGCCGCCGGGGTTGGCAGCGGGCCGCTGATTGCGCCCTATCTGGGGGAGGGCAGGATAAAAGGGGTCAAGGGGCAGGCTGCATTGCTCGAGGGCGGGCTGGGGCCGAACAGTCCGGTTATTTATGGCAGCGGGGTTTATATTATCCCTCATGCCGATGGCACCGTGGCTGTAGGCGCGACCAGTGAAAACAGGTTTGACAAAGCATATGGCACCGATGACAAGCTCGACATGGTGCTGGCCAAAGCCTGCGCGGTTGTACCGGCTTTGCAACATATGGCCATCCTTGAGCGTCATGCCGGCTTGCGCCCGCGCGCGCCCAAGCCCGAAGCGATGCTCGGCCAGCTTGATGATACCACCTTTGTGGCAACGGGCGGGTTTAAAACCGGGTTGGGGAATGCGCATGCCATCGCCGCAGCACTTGTGCAGCTGGTTAACGGAGAGGTGCCGGATATACCACGAGACCTGTCACCAACCCACCACTTGACCAAACGGATAAAACAACCGATGCCGTGGCAGAAAACCTCCGAAACCGGTTATCAGCGGCGTAAGCGGCGGAATATTTCCGAGGCCCCGTAGCCGGCAGCCAGCGCTACCAGAATAGACAGCAGCCCGTAAAGTAGCGCATTTTCGCGCGAGAGGTTATAGAGCCAGGCTTCCAGGCCGGCTTTGCGCACCACAATTCCTACGGAGGCATCCGCGACGATGTTTTTATCGCGAACCAGATAGACACGCGCCGTATAATCGCCTTCTACCAGATTGGCGGGCAGTCGGATATCGGCCTCGAAAAGAGTATCCTCGGTAAGGTTGATCAGCCCGACGCGCTCGGAATAAAGCCCGTTATCGGTGCGGATGCGGATGATGGCTTCGGAGAAACTCTCGGTATCGGCATTCGTTATGCTTTGGGGCTGCGGGCGCACGGCATAATTCAGCCCGATTGCATAATCCCTCAGATCGCCTTCATTGAGCATTTCGCTTAGCGGACGGGTGGTTGCGATGGTAAAAAAGCTCGGTGCTTCCTGTATCTCGATCGCTTCGGCATTGACCCAGATGCCGAATTTCTTCTCTTTTTTGCGGACGGTCACGGTTTCTAGCGGGCCTTCGACCACAATGGCGACATCCAGCGGTCCGGTGCCTGCCGGCAGCGGTGTATCGCGCTTTACTGCGCCAAAGACGAAAATATTGGAACCAGAGAATGTGGTGGTGATTTCTACCTTGTTCTGGCTGAGATCGACAACAACGCTTTCTTGCGCCAACAAGGGTGTGGCGATCCAGAGTGTTGCGGCTATGATAATACGCAGCATTTTATTTGCCCCCGGCGCCAATAGAAAAGAGTTCTGACGGGACCAGCAACAGGTCGAGCGCCAGCTTGAAACACATGGCCAGCACCATGATCGCCAATAGAATACGCAGCTGTTCGGCTTTAAGCTTCACCCCTATGCGGGTGCCGATCTGGGCGCCGATCACGCCGCCGGTGAGTAGCAGTAGTGCCAGTATAGCATCTACCGTAAAGTTTTGCATCGCGTGGGAAAGCGTGGTGTAGGCTGTCACAAACATGATCTGGAACAGCGATGTGCCCACTACAACCTTGGTTGGCATTCCCAGCATGTAGATCATGGCCGGCACCATGATAAACCCGCCGCCAACACCCATGATTGCTGCCAGAATACCCACGACGACACCGACAAGCAGAGGCGGGATAACCGAAATATACAACCCCGAAGTGCGAAAGCGCATTTTAAACGGCAATCCGTGGATCCAGTTATGACGTCTTTTTTTTGGTAATACCCCGGGTTTTTTTGATTTGCGGATCGCATTGAGGCTTTCGATAAACATTAGCCCGCCGATCAGCCCGAGAAAGACCACATAGGACAGGGTGACCAGCAGTTCGACCTGACCAATGCTTTTCAGGTATTTGAATATCTCTACCCCGACGGTCGCGCCGACAAGGCCGCCGATCAGCAGCACCACTCCCATTTTGATATCGACCGTCATTCGTTTGAAATGCGCCAGCACGCCGGAAAAGGAAGAGGCCACGATTTGGTTGGCTTCCGTCGCCACAGCTACCGCAGGGGGAATGCCGATCATGATGAGAATCGGGGTCATCAGAAAACCGCCACCAACGCCAAAAATACCCGAAAGCATACCCACCAAGCCACCGAGGCCCAGCAAAACAAACATATTTACAGAAACTTCTGCAATGGGGAGATAAATCAGCATGATACCACCTGTTAATAAGGCATCCGGTTTACAATATAAAATTTGAATATATCAGCCCGCAAGGCTGCGACAAATCGGAACACCTGGCGCAGGCCTTGTTGCATGGATCAAGCAATGCCCGCACTGATTTCAAGCTTACGTTTGGCAATATAAGCGTCCAGCTTCGCCTCTATGCCCTCCGCTATTGCCGGTGGCACATATTCCTCCAGCAGCTTTTTCCAAACCCCGTTGGCGCGCTCGGTGGCGTTTTTTCCACTATGCTCTTCCCAGTTTTCAAAGTTCTGCCAATCCGACAGGATCGGGCTGTAAAACGCATTTTTGTAGCGCTCCATCGTGTGCTCAACCCCAAAGAAATGCCCCCCGGGTGGCACCTCTTTGAGCGCCTCGAACGCAAGGCTGGCGCTATCCACCACCGGCGGCACCATCATGCGCGAAAGCCCCTGTAGCATCTCCGCATCCAGAATGTATTTCTCGAAAGACGCCGTCAGCCCGCCTTCAAGCCAGCCCGCCGCGTGGTTGATAATATTGGCGTGGGCCATAAAAGCGGCCCAGATCGACATCATGCTTTCATAGCTCGCCTGCGCGTCCACACAATTCGAGGCGTTCACGTTGCTGGTCCGGTAAGGCAAACCGTAGCGGCGCGCCAACTGCCCGCCTATTATGACCGCCTGTGCATATTCCGGCGTGCCAAAAGCCGGCGCGCCGGATTTCATATCGACATTGGAGGTAAAACCGCCAAAAACCACCGGACAGCCGGGATTTAGCATTTGCGTAAACGCGATCACCAACAAAGCCTCGGCGGTTTGCTGCGCCAAGGCCCCCGCAAGGGTAATCGGGCTCATCGCACCCGCAAGGGTGAAGGGGGTGATGATACAGGGTTGGCCGTTTTCGACCATCTCCATCAACCCGTTCAGCATTTCACCATCGACAATGCGCGGCGAATTTACGTTGATCACCGTCAGCAGGCTTGGCTCGCGCTTTAGTTGCTCCCGATCCACCCCTCGGGCAATCGCCACCATCTCAAGCGCGTCGCTCACGCGCCCCCGCCCGATGGCCCGCGCATTCCAGACCTTGTCGGTAAACATTATTTGCGATTTGTAGAAATCCAGATGGCGGGTGTGAGCAGGCAGCTCCATCGCTTCAACCGGCTGCGCCCCCGCCAAGGAAAGGATGTTCAGGCTTTGCCCTAATTTGATCAGATTATCTTGATCTTGCTTGCTGCCGGGGCGGCGGCCATTATCAAGATCAGACACATTGGGCGGGCCGGAAACCGGCGAGAAATGGATGTGATTACCCCCGATAATAGCATTTCGCAGCGGGTTTCTAGCATGGAGCGTAAATTTGGATGGCGCTTTATTGACCCATTCCATCAGCAGCTCCGGCGACAGCCGAACCATGCCGGTATCTCTATTCACAGCGGCCCCGTTGGCCTCCAGAATATCGATGGCCTCATCGCTTTGAAATTGCAGCCCAAGCTCTGACACCACGCGCATCGCGGTGTCGTGGATCATATCCAGATCTTGCTGTGGCAAAATTTCCATCGGCGGATACGGGTTTACGATCAGCCCTTTGGCGAGTTGGCTAATACCCGACCCACCCTTGCCAGCCTGTCTGCGGGCGTTTCTTGGACGTCTGCTCATATCTGCCTCTTGGATGATTGCTATAGCATTTATTTTACGCGCATGCCGCGCGAATTTTGAAATCAAAATTCACTTCCGCGCGCTATAACTATATCTTTTCCAATCAACGCAAAAAAAGCAAAACAACTCGTTTCACTGCTGGATGAAATGATTTCAGGGCGTATTCAAATCAACTGTACCCATCGCCTGAAGCGGTTCCGCTGAGTAGCATCCTAGGATGCCAGAAACACATCAAAGCCGTTTGGCAAAACTAATTATCCACAGACCCTAGAAATATGGCAAAAACACCACAGCACCGATAATAGTTGCCGCTGTGGCCGCTACCAGGACCGCAGCGGCGGCCGTGTCTTTGGCGTGTTTGACTTTTTCCGAATATTCCGGCGAGACAATATCGCAAAGACCTTCCAGCGCGGTATTCATTAGCTCGGCTATCCAGACAAGCGCAATGGCCCCGATGATCGCCAGCCATTCGCCGGCGCTGATATCAAGCGCGAACCCGAGGATAACCACAAGTATTGTGGCTGCCAGATGAACCTTTGCATTTCCTTCGGTCCTGATAGCGACTCCCAGCCCGCGCAGCGCATGACTAATGCTGGTGATGCGCGCGGCGATAAATTTGGCAAAACAGTTCATGAAGCGATCATTGCGGCTTTTGGGGGGGATGTCGATAGGCTTGCGGCAGCGGCATTCAAAAGCTAAATTGAGATATGACCTTGCCGATCTTCTATTCTTTTCGCCGCTGTCCCTATGCGATGCGGGCGCGCCTGGCTCTGGCTAGCGCCAGGGTAGAGGTGGAATTGCGCGAGGTGGTGTTGCGAGACAAACCACCCGCCCTTATTGCCGCTTCACCCAAGGCGACCGTGCCCGTTTTGGTACTGGAGGGGGCCATAATTGATGAGAGCTACGAGATTATGCGCTGGGCACTGGGAAGCTCAGACCCTGAAGGGTGGCTGTCCCTTGATGATCCGGCACTGGTTGCGGCCTGTGACGGTGATTTTAAATCCGCACTTGACCGTTATAAATATAGCCGTGAAAACATCGAAGATGCCCGGGAGGATGCCGCGAAGTTTTTGCGCCGGCTGGAGGGGGTGTTGGCACACCAGACCTATCTGGGCGGGGAGAAGCGCGGGCTGGCCGATATGGCGATTATTACTTTTGTGAGGCAATATGCCAATGTCGACCGGTTGTGGTTTGACGAGCAAAATTGGCCGAATTTGCGCAACTGGTTGGAGAAATTTCTTGCATCGGCGCGGTTTGCAGCCATTATGCGCAAATACCCGAAATGGCAGAGCGGCACTTCTGCCGTGATATTCCCGGAGCTTTAATGACCAACCGACTAACCAATCTGGAAGAACACGCTACCCATCAGGCGGTCACGCTTGAAGAGCTGAGCGCAGTGGTGGCGGCACAGGCAGAGCAGATCGGGCGGCTGGAGCGCCGGGTGCGCCTGCTGATGGAGCGCGCGGCCCAGATGGAGACGGATACAATGTCGGGCGCCCCGCTGACCACCCAAAAACCGCCGCACTGGTAGGATGTGCACGGTTATCATCCTCCATGGCTTGGGTCGGCGTTCGGCCTCGATGCGCAAGCTGGCCCGCGCGCTGGAAGGCGCGGGATACCATACCGAGGTATTGGATTACCCCTCCACCGAACTTTCGATCAAGGAACTGGTCTCCTTGCTTGAGCCTTTGCTGCCCAAAGATAAAAAACTGCATTTTGTCGGGCATTCATTGGGGGGAATTCTGTCAAAAAAACTGGCGGAAAGGCTGGAAAAGCCGCAGCGCGGGCGGGTGGTGCAGATGGGCGCACCGAATTTCGGTAGTGAAATCGCGGCCCGTGCGGCTGTATTTACCCCCCTCATGGGACCGGCGCTAGCAGAGCTGGCGCCACACGAAGGTGACGCAAAAAACGAATTGGACTTAGGAGCCATCGGTGGCACGGCGGCTTTACCGGCTTACGGGGTTATTACCGGAATAGAAGGCGAAAACGACGGTAAAGTCAGCCTGAAATCTGCTTGGGGCCATGCACCTGAAGACAAGCGGCTGGCGCTGCCGGTCACCCATATCCTGATGATGCAGGATAGGCGGGTGATCGCGGCCACGATCAAATTTTTACAAACCGGCAGCTTTTCCGGGCTGACGGGGTAGGTGCTGTAATGGCGGCCTCTCCCCCTGCGCCGCGCTGGAAGTGCGGCACTTGTGACCAATTCTGTTGAGTTTAATCAGGTGGATTGGCTGCGAGAAGGCCGGTGTTCCCGCCCGAGGCGGTTGTGTCGATACAGATATGCCGCTCTACCAGATAGGCCATTTGTTGCCCGGGCTTCAGAATAAGGGGCGCAATGGCTCCCTGACGCTTGGCGAGGGCTTGCGCATAGGGGCGAGGAGAGTCTCCCCAATAGGAAACAGCGTCAAACCCTTGTAGTTTTATCAGGTCGTTTGGTGTGATTCCGGTTTTGAGCAGGGGGGTGCAGCCGTGTTTTATCGCCTCTTTTGCTTGTGCTTTTTGCTGTGCCGGCTCCGGCCCGAGGCAGAGGACGGTGCCACGCGGATGGCAGGTTAGGCGGTTTGATTCACCCGTAGGGCCGGGAAGGGCAAGCGGGCCGCTCGACACTTTGCTTTCGGCCACGGTAAATTGGCCAAGGTAATGCGGCCCGCCGGCCTTTGGCCCGGTGCCGGATAGCCCTTCGCCGCCAAAAGGCTGACTGCCAACCACGGCACCGATCTGGTTGCGGTTGATATAGATATTACCGGCCCGCACCCGTGCGACTACGCGCTGGACCCGAGCGTCAATGCGGGTATGCAGCCCAAAGGTCAGCCCGAAACCGCTGGCGTTGATTGCATCAACCACAGCATCCATATCTGCCGCTTTGAAGTGGGCAATATGTAGTACCGGCCCGAATATTTCTTCTGTTACCTCCGCCATGCCCGCAACCCTGAGTGCGGTGGGCGGCACAAACCTCCCTTTTGGCGCCGGTAGGGTTTTGAGCAAGCGGCCTTCGCTTTCGGCTTTAGCGATGTAGGTTGTGATTTTAGTGTGGGCAGCAGCATCGATCACCGGCCCGATATCGGTGCTGAGCCGGGAGGGATCACCGATTTCCAGTTCGTCCATCGCACCAAAGAGCATCGGCTCGATAATATCGGCCACATCCTCTTGTAAATAAAGCACCCGCAGCGCCGAGCAGCGCTGGCCCGCGCTCTGAAAGGCCGAGGCGAGAATATCGCGCACCGCCTGCTCGGGCAGAGCAGAGCTGTCAACGATCATGGCGTTGATACCACCGGTCTCGGCGATGAGCGGGGTGTCAACAGCCAGTTGTTCCGCCATTACGGTCTGAATGTGCTTTGCCGTAGGGGTAGAGCCGGTGAAGCAAACACCGTTGATACGCCGGTCGGAAGTGAGTGCTGCTCCCACATCCCCCGCGCCCGGTAGAAGCTGGAGGGCACTGCGCGGCACGCCGGCTTCATGCAGCAGCTCTACGGCGCGGTAGGCGATCAGCGGTGTGGCTTCGGCCGGTTTGGCAAGCACTCCGTTACCTGCGGCAAGCGCTGCCCCGATCTGACCGGTAAAAATGGCCAGCGGAAAGTTCCATGGTGAAATGCAAGTAAATATACCGCGGGCGGGGGAGTTTAGCCCAGCGCTCTGTGCCGCATAATAACGCAAAAAATCCACAGCCTCGCGCAATTCTCCAAGCGCATCGGGTAAGGTTTTGCCTGCTTCAAACGTGGCCAGCGCCATTAGCTCATCGGCGTTGCTTTCAAAAAGATCAGCCGCTTTGTGTAATATTTCGGCCCGCGCATATGCGGCTTCCTGCCATGGGCGCGCACCTATAAGGGCGGCCTGGATATCTGCCGGTGAAGCCATGCATACATGGCCAACAAGATGCTCCGCCCGCGCCGGATTTCGGATTTCAAGCCGTGCCGCCGGCTTTGCCGGCGTGGCGAGCAATGGCTCCGCCTGCCACTGGCGGGTCTCGAATTTTTGCCGTGCCGCCTCGATTTTGGTGATAACATCAGGGGCATCAAGGTCCATTCCGGCAGCATTTTTACGCTCGGGCGCAAAAATTTCCGCAGGGAACACCGTGGCCGGGTTGGCAGGGCTGTGGAGGTAGGTTTCTACCGCGCCAAACGGACAGGCCGCGACCTTGCTTGCTGAAATGGCTCGATCGGTGATCTGGTTGACAAACGAGCTGTTTGCGCCGTTTTCCAGCAGGCGCCGCACCAGATAGGCTAGCAGGTCGCGATGCGCCCCCACCGGTGCGTATACCCGGCAACGGGTGGTGTTTTGTGCCTTGACCACCTCGTGCAAGGCTTCCCCCATGCCATGCAGGCGCTGGAATTCATACGCCACCTCCGGCGGGGCCATTTCGAGTATAGCCGCGACGCTATGGGCATTATGGGTGGCGAATTGCGGGTATATGCGCGGGGCCATCGCCAGCAATTTTCGCGCGCAGGCAATATAGGAAACATCGGTACTGGCCTTGCGGGTAAAGACCGGAAATCCGTCCAGCCCCTCTACCTGTGCCAGTTTGATCTCGCTATCCCAATATGCCCCTTTCACCAGCCGCACCATGATCCGGCGGTCGAGCCGTGTGGCTAGTGTATTTAACCAGTCGATCACAGGGAGGGCGCGCGGGGCATAGGCTTGCACCACCACACCAAAGCCATCCCAGCCCTTCAGGCTGTTGCTTTGCAAAACCGCCTCGATGACATCAAGCGAAATCTCAAGTCGTGCGGCCTCTTCGGCATCGATATTAAAGCCGATATTTGCCAGTGCGGCGGCTTCGGCCAAGCTGCGCAGGCGTGGCACCAGATCAGCCATCACCCGTGCCTTCTGGGCAAATTCATAGCGCGGAAACAGCGCGGAAAGCTTGACAGAAATTCCCGGATTATCCGCCGGATGGCGAGCATGGCTATTGGCTGAAATCGCCTTGATCGCGCTTAGGTAGCTGTCAAAATAGGCTTTGGCATCGGCTTTGGTCATCGCCGCCTCGCCGAGCATATCATAGGAATACCCGTAGCCTTTAGCCTCATTTGGCGCGGCCCGCGCCATGGCCTCGCCTATATCCCGCCCGAGTACGAATTGCCGGCCCATCTCGCGCATTGCCCGCGCCACAGCCGTACGAATCACCGGCTCGCCAACTCTTTTGAGCAAGGCACGCAGATGGCCGGCCATGCCTGTCTGGCTGTCGTCGAGCACCTTGCCGGTGAGCAGCAAAGCCCATGTAGAGGCATTGACCAGCGAAGAGCTGGAGTGGCCAAGATGGCGGCCCCAGTCGGAGGGGGTTATTTTATCGTCGATCAAGGCATCTATCGTGACCGAATCCGGCACCCGCAGTAGCGCCTCGGCCAGCGTCATCAAGGCGATGCCTTCATCGGTGGAAAGCCCGTATTCATTAAGGAAAACCTCCATCAACCCTTGGCGCGGGGCTTGGCGGATGTCTTCAACCAGGGTGGTGGCACGGCTGACAATATGGGCGCGGACATCCTTGGAAAGAGCACTGGTCTTGATCAGGGTATGCAGGGTAATTGCCTCATCGGCGCGGATATTCTGACGGACGGTTTTTCGGATATCAGGCATGGAAAGGCTCCTTTTGCGCAGTGTATCTGACCGCATACAGGATTATTATCTGAAATTCCTTGAAAAATAGTGGTAAGTTCTTATTTTGCAGGCATTACTGGGGAAAATGACCACACAATGAAAATCCAAGAGGAAATAGACAATTTCGATCGCAAGATTTTGCGTTTGCTGGCAGCGGATGGCCGGATGCGGATTACCGAGCTGGCGGCGCGAATCGGGCTGTCAAAAACCCCTTGTCAGGCGCGGGTCAAGCGGCTTGAGATGGCGGGGTATATCCTTGGCTATCATGCGGCGTTGAGCACTAAAAAGCTTGGGCAGGACCATATCGCTTTTGTGCAAGTGACCTTAAGCGACACCCGCGAAGTTGTGCTGCGGGCTTTTAACGGAGCGGTCAGAAATATACCGGAAATTGAGCAATGTCATATGATCGCCGGAGGGTTTGACTATTTACTAAAGGTGCGCACAAGCAGTATCGAGACCTATCGAAAAGTAATGGGGGAGCGGATATCAACCCTGCCCCATGTGGCCAGTTCTTCGACATTTGTGTCGATGGAGGCAGTGAAGGAAAGCAGCGAAGTGCTGCCGGTATCAGGAGAATGAAATGAGTTTTCAGGCAGGGGTTTTACCGGGCGTTCCGGATCACGGGCGGTTTATCGAGCTGCGGGCAAAACCGGAGGCCGATTTGAGCGCGCTACAAGCACTGGAGCCGGGTGAGGGGCTGGTCATCGGACTTGGCCCCGCGCTGGTGATGCGCTTTGGGGCGGTTGCCGGGCTGCACGCCTTCAAGGCGGTGAGCGGGCTGGTGGAAGTGCCGTCCACGCAGGCGGATCTCTGGCTCTGGCTTCGCGGCGATGACCGGGGCGAAATAGCCAAACGCGCCCGGCTGCTGCTACGCGAGCTGCAAGGCTTTGAGGTGGTGCGCATGGTCGATGCTTTCAAATACGGCACGGGGCTGGATTTGAGCGGCTATGAGGACGGCACCGAAAATCCCGAAGGCTACGCGGCAGAGGCGGTGGCCTTTGCGCCCGATGGCTCCAGCTTTGTGGCGGTGCAGCAATGGGTGCATGATCTGGATGCGTTTGATGCCAAGCCACTGGCAGAGCGCGACCATATTATCGGGCGGCAAATATCGGATAACGAAGAAATCGAAACCGCCCCGGATTTTGCCCATGTCAAACGCACCGCGCAAGAAAGCTTTGAGCCTGAAGCCTTTGTGCTGCGCCGCTCGATGCCTTGGGTGGATGCAGGCCGCGAGGGGCTGATCTTTGTGGCCTTTGGTCATTCCTTTGCCGCTTTTGAGGCGCTGCTGCACCGGATGGTCGGGCTGGAAGACGGCATTCTGGACGGTCTGTTTCGCTTCACCCATCCGGTGAGCGGCGCAAATTACTGGTGCCCGCCGGTGAAAAACGGCCGGCTGGATCTATCGCAAATCGGGCTGTGAAACAGGCAAGAAGCAAAGAGCAAGGGGCGGCCTTGCACTGCCGAGCCGCAGGCGAGGCCAAGCTCAACGGGAGGGTTCGATTTGCAAGCAAATCGCGGCCTGACGGGCGGGAGAACACGGCTTTGGGGGGCGGAACTTCTGCGCTTGTATCCGGCCTTTTGCCTCAACCAAAGGGATTGCTTTTACCCCGTGGGGCTAAAGCCCCATCGGCAAAATCATATTTTTCAGCAGAGCTGAAAAACGGGTTGCCCCCGGCCATGGCCTCGCTACGCTCGGTGGACGTGTGTCATCCGGCAGCTTATAAAATAAACGAAGGGAAAGTGGATGTATTGTGAGATCAATGATAGCGAGATTCACTATATTGTGCGCGGCGAGGGGCGCCCCTTGCTGATGCTGCACGGGTTGCTGCTGGATCACCGCTCGATATTACCGCTGGATGCTGAATTTGCCCAACGCCCCGGCTGGCAGCGGATATATCTTGATCTACCGGGCATGGGCAAAAGTGCGGCGGGCCATGTTCACAACTCTGATCAGATGCTGGATGTGGTTTCTGGCTTTGTTGACCAGGTGCTCGGTGAGCGGTTCAGTGTGTTTGGTTATTCGTATGGTGGTTATCTGGCGCAGGGATTGGCTGTGCGGCGAGGCGCAGATATTGACGGGCTGGGCTTGCTGGCCCCGGTAGTGGTGCCTGAGGAGGATGCAAGGATATTACCCGAGACAATGGCGATCACCCGCGATGAGGCCTTGCTCGCCCAGCTACCCGAAACGCAGAGGCTGGAATTTGAGAAGTTTTTTTGTGGTGCAAACGCAGGCAGTGCTGGCCCGGGCCATGCAGGAACTTCAGGTTGGGGTTGATATCGTGGATACGGCGCTTATCGACCGGCTCAAGTTGGCATACGGGTTTTCTTTTCCGGTCAGCCCGCTACCACATCCCTTTGAAAAGCCCTCGCTGATTGTAACCGGGCGGCAAGATAATATCGTGGGTTATCAGGATGCGCTTTCGCTGCTGCCCAGCTACCCCCGTGCCAGTTTTGCGGTGTTGGATCGCGCCGGGCATAACCTGCAAATCGAGCAGGATGGCGTGGTCAAAACCCTGTTTGGCGCTTGGCTGGACCGGGTGGAGGAAACTATGGGGCAGGATTTGGGAAATTTACGGCGAATCCCTTGACCTCACCGCAGATGCGCCGTAAATAGCGGTTCTCTAATTCCGGTGCACCTGCACCCTGTCCAAACCTTACTTAAGGAGACTCCGATGTCTCGTCGTTGCGAACTTACCGGTAAAGCTGTACTGACTGGCAACAATGTCAGCCATGCCAAAAACCGCACCCGTCGGCGCTTTCTGCCCAACCTGAATGACGTGACCCTCGCGTCTGATGCGCTGGGCCGTGCGTTCAAATTCCGTATTTCAGCAGCGGCGCTGCGCACGGTAGACCACCGTGGCGGGCTTGATGCTTTTATGGCCAAGGCTAAAGAAGCCGAGCTTTCTCCAGCCGCGCTGAAAGTGAAAAAAGATATCACAAAGGCTTTGGCCGCCGTTTAAGCGCCTGACAGCCGTTTAATCCAGCCCCCCATAGCAATGGCGGGGCTGTTTTTGTGTCTGCGCTCATAGCTTGCCGCCCTGCGCCTGCCTGCCTATACTGGGTAGATGGCCCGTTCCGTTCTTTTTGTCTGCCTTGGCAATATCTGCCGTTCTCCCACCGCTGAAGCCGTATTTCGACTTCAGGCCAAGGGGCGGGGTCTGGTGATAGATTCCGCAGGTACTTCAGGCTGGCATGACGGGCACCCAAGTGATGCACGCGCCAGTGCCGAAGCTATCCGCCGCGGGGTTGATATGTCCTATATCCGGTCGCGCAAGGTTACGACGCAAGATTTTTATGATTTTGATCTGATCGTGGCGATGGATGGGCAAAATATGCAGGATCTGCGCGCAGCTGCGCCAGAAGGCAGCACAGCCCGGCTGGTAAAGCTCCTTGATTATGCTCCGGGAGTTTCGCTTTCGGATGTGCCTGACCCATATTTTGAAGACAATTTCTCCGAGGTTATTGACATGATTGAAATTGCCTGTGCAGGCCTGCTCAAGGGGATTTAGCCCTATGGTTTTTGGATATAATAGGCGCAGACAGTTTCTTTATCTTCGGCCTTCAGCAAATTATAGCCTTGCTCTGCGCAAAAATGCGGCACATCGATTACCGCGGCGGGGTCATCGGCCAAAAGCAATAATACCTCGCCTGACGTCATACTTTTCAGCCGTTTTCTCGCCTTGAGCACCGGCAGGGGGCAAAGCAGGTTGCGGGCGTCTATTTCCTGATCGAAATCCATGCTTTTTGCTAGCGTGCCAGACCACTCCTGTCCACGCAAATGTGAAAATTCTCTGCATGACCTTCGCTGGTAAAAGGAGTATGGAAGGGCAAACGGATAAAGGATACCGGTATGTTCGGAATTGATGTCATTGATGCTTCTATTTTGCCGGCCATGTTTGTGGCGTTGCTGGCAGGGATTATCAGCTTTCTCAGCCCGTGCGTATTACCGATTGTGCCCCCTTATCTGGCCTTCATGGCCGGCTCCTCAATGGAGGAGATCGAGCAGGGTAAAAACAAAAAGGTCATTATCTCGGCGCTGTTTTTTGTGCTCGGCCTGTCTACGGTGTTTATGTTTCTGGGTATTGCCGCGTCGGCGCTCGGGCGGCAATTGTTGCAATATCAAGGCGAGATGACCATCATCGGTGGTATTATCATCATGTTTTTTGGTCTGCACTTTCTCGGTATTCTGCGTATTCCCTTCCTCTATCGAGATATGCGGATGGAGGCCAAAACCGAGGGTGGCACTTTCATGGGTGCCTATATTCTGGGGCTGGCTTTTGCCTTTGGTTGGTCGCCCTGTATCGGGCCGATTTTGGGCACGATCCTGTTTTTGGTGGTTGACGAGGGCAATATCGGCAAGGGCGTGATCATGATGGCCAGTTATTCTTTTGGCCTTGGCCTGCCGTTTTTACTGTCGGCGATTTTTATCACTCGCGCGATCGGGGTGATGAACAAACTCAAGCACCACCTTGACCGCATAGAGCGCATCTCGGGTCTGCTGCTGTGGACCATCGGCATCATGATGGTCACCGGCACCTTTACCGCCATGGCATTTTGGCTGCTCGAGCGCTTTCCGTTTCTGGCGAGCATCGGTTAACCCTACCCAAAGGGAGGTCAGGG
Source organism: Paracoccaceae bacterium (assembly GCA_021647745.1). GTDB lineage: Bacteria > Pseudomonadota > Alphaproteobacteria > Rhodobacterales > Rhodobacteraceae > UBA3077. Next base: position 42,730 of record JAKIUB010000016.1, read on the forward strand.
TAATATACTAGGGCAAATTATGAAAGCCTGATATGAGCCAAACCAAACCCGTGCGCACACGACAGGTGTTTTATCTGCCGGGGTATGACCCGGTGCCCGCGCGCCATTATCGCGAGATATACCGCCGCGAGGGGGCTGCGCAGGCGGCGATTTCGGGCTATCAGCTGGAGATGCAAGCCAAGGCAGACAAATCCCGCTATGCGTGGCAGGTGCTAGCTAAAATAGAAGGGGGCGAAACCCGCACCGATATCGAATTTCTGGAATGGAACGATATTGTGGTAGCCTCTATGCAATCGGGTATTCTGGCCAGCTATTGGCTACTATTGCGCACGCTGTGGCTGTATCTGCGCTCTGGCACATTGCTTTCGCTGCTGCGGTTGCGCCCTGCGCCGATGATTGCAGCGTTTTATCCGGTATTGATAATGTTTGGCCAGCTTGGTGTGGCGCTATTCGCAGCCGGCTTGCCTATCTGGGCCGGTGTGGTTTTTGGGCTACCCTGGCTTGGCTGGGCTTTAGGCATTGGCGCTTTTGCTGGTGTTTTACTGGCCTTTAAGCGAAATGATAACCGGATTTATGCATATTACCTGCTCTATGTTTATGCCTTTTCAGCGTGGCATACGGGGGGCTACCCGCCGATTCTGCGTACGCGGCTGGAAGAATTCAAGGCCCGTATCGCCAAAGCCTTGACGGAGGACAATGACGAGGTGCTGATCGTCGGTCACTCTGTCGGTGCGCATCTGGGCGTGGAGCTGTTAGCGGAAATGGAGCGTGAGGGCATGATAACAGGCAATACCCCGCTTTCCTTGCTGACGCTTGGCCATGTGGTGCCGATGATCTCGTACCTGCCCGAAGCGCGGATGCTGCGGCGCAATCTGCACGATCTGGGGCAAAGCTCGCGTGTATATTGGGCCGATTTTACCGCGCCGGGCGATGGCGGCTGCTTTGCGCTTTGTGATCCGGTGGCCGTCAGCGGGGGGGGGGATGGGCCAAAGGTGTTGTCTGCCGCTTTCAGCAAGACCCTGTCGCCAGGGCGCTTCAAAGCCCAGAAAAACGCCTTTTTCAAACAGCATTTTCAGTATTTGCATGCCTTTGACCGTCCCGGTATTTATGATTATTTTGCCATCACTGCCGGGCCAAAAACCCTGCGCGCACGCTATGGCGATCAGCCGCATTCGCCCTCGCGGCGCACGAAATGTTATTCAAAACATACGGATATGGCCGATGTCTAAATTGCCGGTAAAGCCCGCGTCGCGCCCCGAAGGGGTTGGCATATTGGGCCGCATAAAACTGTTCCGCCAAGATATTTTCGCCTCGCAACCGGCCAAGCTCTATAAGGCGTGGATGGCCGAAACCAAAACGCCGTTTTACCGATCCTATCTGGTCAACCAGCCCGATCTGGTGAAGCGGGTGCTGAAAGAGCGGCCGGAGGACTTTCCAAAATCACCGGTGATTCACGACACATTAAAGCACTTGCTAGGCGATTCGGTTTTCGTCACCAATGGCGAACAATGGAAGCGCCAGCGCCGTATCATTGATCCGGCATTCGAGGGCGGGCGCCTGCACGAGGCCTTTCCGGCGATGCGTGCGGCGGGGTTGGCAGCGCTCAAACGGCTAGGCGATGGCGGCGAGGTCGAAATGGAATACCAGACCGCGCACCTGACGGCGGATGTGATATTCCGCACCCTTTTTTCGATGCCGATCGGGGATGATACCGCAACGAAAGTGTTTCAGGCCTTTCGCGACTACCAGCGCACCCAGCCCCTGTGGAACGTGGCGGGGCTGCTGCAACTTCCCGCATGGGTGCCCCGGTTTCGCAGCAAAAAATCGGCGGCGGCGGCAGGTGAAATTCGCGCCCTGCTAGAGGGGCTGGTCATTGCCCGCGAAGCTGAAATCGCCGCCGGCACCGCGCCTGATGATCTGGCCACCAAGATCATGACCAAAGCCGACCCCGAAACCGGCTACAAATTTGGCGCGCAAGAAATGGTTGATCAGGTGGCGATCTTCTTTCTGGCCGGGCACGAAACCTCGGCCTCCGCACTTTCATGGGCGCTTTATTTGCTGGCATTTGACCAAGGTGTGCAAGCACGGCTGGCCGAGGAGGTCGCAGGGCTGGATATGCAAAATATCCAATTTAAGGACCTCAGCAAGCTGCGCTTCACTCGCGCGGTATTTCGTGAAACTCTGCGGCTATACCCGCCGGTGCCAATGATGGTGCGCCGCGCCGCGCAGGATGAGCAAATGCGCGACCGCAAGGTGTCCAAAGGCTCGATGGTGATCCTTTCCCCATGGCACTTGCACCGCCACGAGCGCCTCTGGGAGCGGCCAGATGAATTTGACCCCGACCGCTGGGAAACAGCAAATGGCAAGCAATGCGGGCGCGAGGCTTATATCCCCTTTTCGGCAGGCCCACGCGTCTGCACAGGGGCGGGTTTTGGTATGGCTGAAGGCGTATTATTGCTGGCCATGCTGGTACAGCGCTTCCGCTTCGAGATTGTAAAAGAACCAGTGCCGGTAGCATATTTGACCGTGCGCGCAAAGGACGGGATATTGCTAAAACTCTCGCCACGCAATTGACCCGCCCACCATCAAAATACTCACAGCGCAGAGAGGGTAGTCCCCCCATTTTTAATGGGGTCCGCCTGTAGAATTACGCGGCTAGTTTCAGTTTCATGGCAGGTGTGATCCCGCCTATGCCCATGTTGGGGCGGTCCGCTGCCCGGCAGTGGTTTGCCTGCAAACCATGAGAGGGATTGTTGTATGTCCAGAGCCATTCAGTGGCCTGCCTTTGTGCCTCCTCGATTGTTTCAAACATGTTCTGGTCCCGTTGACCGGCAGGTGATGCAAGCATCACCGAGAGGGGGCCATTCGTGCCGGACAGCGCGGTTGTAACGCTCGATATAAGCGTTCTGTTGAGGCTTTCCTGGCTGGATATACTGGATGTAAACAGAGGTGGTCCCAGTATTTTGACCAGTTAGCAGCGTAAATAAGATGAATTTGATTTCATTGTTAAGCTGCTAATCTCGTTGGTTGTGTTTTTCTGTCATAGGCCTCGCTGGGCGTCAATATGCCGTGGGTGGAATGGGGCCGCTCCGTATTGTAATAGGTCAACCATTTTCCGATTTCCTTTTTGGCTTCGGGGCCGGTTTCAAACGCACGCAGATAGACGCATTCATATTTCAGGGAGCGCCACAGGCGCTCGATCATGCGGTTGTCGATCCAGCGTCCGCGCCCGTCTATTACCGGCAGGTGATTTGTAAAATCACCGAGAGGCATTGATATTTTCACATCGGCGTCTTTCAGCACTTGCGTAAATTCATAGCTGGTGAACTGGCTGCCCTGATCCACTGCCCGGCAGGGGTTTGCTTGCAAACCACGAGAGGGGGACGTGACCCATACCACGGAGTTTCCAGAAACTGCTTATCTATAATTTCCATGAATTTCAGGTTCACAGCGCTTTCGCCCTTCGGGCTATAATATATGCCCGAGCGCACCAGCGAGAGCAATTTGCATTGCCGCCGCACGCTCAAATCCTGATCTCGGCTCACCATTTTTTGCCTCGTGTTCCGAGCAACTGAACCGAGGCGCTCGCTAAAAAATCCCGTTCCACAACGAGTTGGCCAATCTTCCCCTCTCGGTGATTGCTACGCATTCACCTGCCGGTTGACAGAGTGCAGCTTGTCGATCTCGGCAGCGGCCTCTTTGGCAGTGCCACCATCATCCTTGCCAAAGCCGTCCGCCATATTCTTGCTTCTCGGGCATGTAAACATGCCCTGCCAGCCAGCGGAACGCGGCGCGCTTCCACCCGCTGATCATGTTGGGATGCACCCCGTGCTTCTTTGACAGCTCCGCCAGCGTCAACTCCTCGCGGATCGCTTCCAGCGCCACACGCGCCTTGAATTCGTTCGAATACCGTTTTCTCTTCGTCATTTCCTATCGTCCTTTTCATAGGCCGATTCATCGACAGCAACTGGTCCGAATTTTCGCGACCACCTCTCCTCCGCTAATTCAAACGCTCACGTGTCCAAATTTATATGACGACGGACAGTGGCAGGTCATTGTTAATCTTGTCTATACGTCTATATTGGACAAAAGGAGATATGACATGCGTTCTTTTTCATCCACGGATATGAAACAGATACTTGGCGATGTGCTTGATGCAGCCCGCCGTGAGCCTATTACCATCACGAAGCACAAGAAGCCCCGCTACGTCCTGATGAGTATTCGGGATTATGAGCAGCGCTTCAAGAGGGGTGAGCGGCAGGCGCTTTCTGTGGAGGAAATACCGGCCGAACACCTGGCAATGCTCGAATCCAGCCTATTCGACAAACCCGATGGGGCCCCGAAATGAACCCACCCAAGCAAGGCGCCGTTTGGGCATGCCTAATATTCTTGGTGCCGTGCTCTGGGCTGCCGAATTGAACGCCCAACAAATAGGAGGAATGGAGGGTGTGATATTTGTGTCAGTTTCTTAAAGTTACGATCTTGAGTAATACGGTAAGTTCCGGGGCCGGGCTTGCGGGATTGTTTATCACTTCGTTCCTTCTTGCTAACCCTTGGAATACCCCGGTTTTCGTTGGGTTTTCGCTGTGGCTTGGTGTCGCTTTGATCTGGCTCAGCGTGGTGGATCTGCGGCGGTTCGAAATCCCGGACGGGGCGGTTTGGATGCTGGTTTCCGGGGGGGTGGCTTACCACTTTCAATTTGGGTGGCCGCAGGCCGGACAGTTTGTCCTAGAAGGGAGTGCAACCTTTTTGCTGATGTTCGTTTTTTCGGTTATTGCCAATTGGTGGATGCAAAAAACCGCCCTAGGTTTTGGTGATGTGAAGCTCTTGGGCGCGGTTGCGATTTGGGTGGGGTTGGTTGGCGTAAGTTCGGCGATTTTTCTCGCTTCGGTTGCGGGAATACTGTATGCACTAGCGATGCGGGCCTTGCGTGGGCAGGCGTTTGGCGGGGCTATTCCCTTTGGGCCGTTCATTGCGCTTGGCGTTTGGACAGTGTGGTTGTTTGGCCCGGTTTTATAAGGCGGATATGGGTTTGAAAAAGAAGAATGCAGGGGTAACATTACTGGAAGTCATGGTGGTTTTGGCCATTATGGCGCTGGTGATCGGGATTGCCGGGCCGCGGGTGATCGGCTATTTTGGCAAGGGCAAAGCACAGGCGGCGCAGATACAGATCGAAAACCTGAACAGCTCGCTCAAGCTGCTATATCTTGATATTGGCCGCTATCCGCTTGAGACTGAAGGATTGGAGTTGTTGCTGGTGCCTGTGGGCGAAATGCCGGAATGGCGCGGGCCATATCTGGATAGAAACGACGGTATTATAGACCCGTGGGGGCGTCGCTATATTTATACCTATCCGGGGGCCGAGCGGCCTTTTGACCTCAAAAGCCTTGGCGAAGATGGTCAGGTGGGAGGAGATGGAAACAACAGTGATATTACGCTCTGACTATACTGCACACCGGGGCGGATGGTGAGCGGGGGCATCGGGTCTCCGTTTTCGCGGGTAGCTTGAAACCGGATGAGACGGGGCAGGTGGTCCTCGCGCCACTCTGGATGCCAACGCGCGGGGCTGTCATTGATTTTTCCATAATATTCAAGGCTGAAGGATTGCAGAAGTGGCTCAAAAACCCGGGTTTCCTCAAGGAGGGTTTGGCCTAAAGCATCAAAACCAGTAAGGGCAATTTCAGCACTGGAATTGTTGGTTATCCGAAAATCAATGCTCAGTAGCTGAATGTTCGGCTTGGCCTGCATTTTTTGCGAAAAGTTAAATGAGAAGCCTTCTGCCGACCCGTGAAAATTATTTTCGGAAGTAACAGGCGACATGGTTTCGACCCAGCCTCTGAACAGCCCTCGCAAGATGACCTGACCTTCGCGATCTGCCATTTCTATGGCGCGTTCCTTGGATTGGCGCACAAAATCAAATGCCCCACCGATCAGCACAGCAATAACCGCCAGCAGCATCAGCACGATCAGCAGTTCCAGATATGTTAGGCCGGCATTTCGTTTCATGGGCTGTATTCCGCGGGGCCTAATCGCGAAAGCGAGACCCGTGCCTGGTTTTCTTTTTGCAAGAACACATCCACCACAAGGCGTGAAAAACGGATGGAGGGAGGCAAACTATCTGTCGGTTGTGCTGGCATTGTTTGCGCTTCCCAGCGCCACTTCTCCCCTATTTTTCCCTCGGCAAAAATGGGCGGCGGGATAACCTCCAGCTCGGCAATCAGGGAGAGGGCAATTTCGGTGGCCTCGTATTGTTGCAACCGCTCATTGGCACTGGTCAGGCCAAGGGTCAGGGCTTTGTAAAGGCTGGTGATTGCCACACTCAGAATGACAAAAGAAATCATCATTTCCAACAGAGTGAAGCCAGATTTGCGTGTGTTAGCCATTGCCGGGTTGCTCCATAATTTGCAGATGGCCGGTGAGCCAATCTACGCGGATACGCGTGGGTGTGGGGCTGCCGAGGCAAAGATCAGGGGACAGAACGGTGCCATCGGGGAAGAGCTGAATGATCGGCGGCAAGGTGGGGTCGCAGCTACTTAGGGCAGGGCTGGTTGAAAGGGGCAGGGAGACCTCTTGCGCTGTTAAAATCGCCTGATTGCGGGCCATAGTGATATCTTGTGAGACGCGTGCCAAAATGCCGGCAACGCTACCTGGCCGATTATTGCCGCTAAACCCGCTGGCCGCAACGCTCATCACCAAAGCCATGATGGCCAGCATGACAAGGGCTTCCAGCAGGGTGACCCCCGCCCGCGAATTATTGAAAGGCGAGTTCATTGATTTCCAAAATAGCGCTGACCACCGAGACAACCAAAATCCCGATAGTGGAGCCAATAAAGATGGTGATAATGGGGGTGATAAGGTTGGTTAGCCGCCGGTCCGCTTGCTCGATCTGAGCATCCAGTGCCTTGGCGGTTTCGCCCATAATTTTTTGCCACTGGTTGGATTTATCCGCCAGAAGAATAAGCTGCTTGATGTCTTTTCCGATGAGTGCTGAACCTGTGAAATGCTCTGTCAAGCTGCCGCCTTGCTTCATATCGTTGAGCGCGGTGCTGGCGAGGTCATTCAGGACCAACAGGTTGAAGGTCTTGCTGGCGGCCTGCATAGATTTTTGGAAGGACAGGCCGGATTTTAGCATAATTGAGAGGGCATGGGTAAAGCGGGAGAGATCGCCGAGCACAAGCCTTTGCCCGAGATACGGCAGGCGCAGAGTGAGGGATTGCAGTAATCTTTTGCCATTTTCGGTTTGTTTTAATACTGTGATTGCCAACGGGGTGGCAACGAGCATGCTCAGTATAATAACACCATTATCTATTAAAAACTGTTTGGATCGCACCAGAATGGCAAGCATGGTCGGCAAGGCTAGGCCGGAGGAGTTGAAAATAGGCTCCAACGCGGGCACCAAAAAAAACACCAGCACCGCCAGCAAAAACACAGAAAACAGCACTAATATAGCCGGATAAACCAGCGCTGCAATCAATTTGCGTTTGGTTTCGGCTTGTCGTTCAAAGTGCTCTGCAGCGCGCAAGAACGTTTCCGGCAGTTTGTTGGCAACCTCACCAACTTCGATTAACATCAGAAGCGTATCCGGGAGCTTGTCGCGGTGCTGCGCAAAGGCGTCGGCCAGCTTTTCTCCTTGCGATACTTGCCGGATGACCGAGGCAAGAATAGGTTTGATGGGCTTGGGAGAGGAATCGATTGCTGCTGTGAGCGCATCATTCAAAGGCAGCCCTGCGTTGAGCAATATCGCGATGGCTTTGGCTGAAATAGCGAGGTTGCTGGGCGATATCTTACTGGTAAAAAGCGAAATATCACGCTGCCACCATGCCAGATTGGTGCTGTTGATGCTGGCCTCGGCAAGGGAAAGCGGGGTTATGCCCGCGCTTTGCAGTGCCAGATACGCACTTTTTTCCGACCCCGCCTGAAGCGTGCCGGAAACTGTTTTCCCGCCGCTCTCGATCCCACGATACTGGAATTCGGCCATGCTATTTTATTGCCCGCCCAGAATGAAATGCGTTGGGGGTGTGGTGCCCAGATTATAGACACTATTGGCAGCGGAAAGCTGTTGGCGCCAACTATTGGTTATCCGCGCCGCTTCAGACGGGGTATTCACCACAAGAGGCCGGATGAGGATAAGAAGTTCGGTCCGGCGGAACTGATTATTTCGGTTGCGAAACAGCCCGCCAAACAGCGGGGCGCGCTGCAAGCCCGGCACGCCGCTTTGTGCGCGGCTGCTGTTTTCCTGCACCAGCCCGCCAAGTGTTAAGGTGGCCCCGTTGGCAACGGTGACGGTGGTTTCAATTTGGCGTTGGCGAATGGTGGGGGAGTCAATCCCGGAGGTGGTTGTGGCCACCACACTGCTCACCTCTTGCTCAATTTTCAGGGTAACCGTGCCGTTGGCCCCGATGCGCGGGGTAACATTAAGAATAACCCCGGTATCGCGGTATTCGATTGTGGTGGTGACAGTGGTGTCTGATGGGTTCGCCAAGCTTTGGGTGGCAATGGGCACCTGATCGCCGATGCGCAACGTTGCCGGGCGATTTTCCACCACCATAATGGTGGGGGATGACAAAACCTGCACATCGGTTACCGAGGATAATGCGTTGAGGGCCACCTGCGCGTTTAGACCGGCAAACACCGCAGAAAAACCGGGCGAGGTAGCGCTGACCCCACCGCTGGATAGATCCGAAAGGCCGGCTGAAAATGGGCCATTCTGGAAAAACCACCTCACCCCGAGATTCAGATTATCGTTCAGAGTGACTTCGGCAATAGTGGCTTCGATCATCACTTGTCTGGCGTTGGTGTCAAGCTGGGCCAACAGTTTGCGCACTTCGTCATGGTCTGCGGCGCGGCCTCGCACAATGATGCCGTTTCGGGTGGCATCAGCGCTGATGCGAAGCTCGGGCATGGCGCTTGCGTTGCTATTTTCCTCGCCACCACTGGCTTGTGGGCTGTTCACCATGAGCGAGGTCAGGATGGGGGCAACTTCGCCAGCGTCACGATAATTTAGCTGATAAACCTCAACATAGGCCCCTGACTGGCGCGCTGCGGTATCCAGTCTGCGAATCCAGGTCTTGGCCTCATTGAGCAATGCAGCACGATTGGCGATGACAAGAATTGAGCGCGATGCCGGGTTTGGTAGAAACTCGATGGAGCCACTTAGCCTCCCGCCTTCATTGGTTTCAAAAATGGTTTTTAACTCCTCCGCCAGGCTGGCTGGCTCGGCAGCGCGGATCGGGATAAGCGCTATGGATTTTCCATCCATAATATTGACATCAAAAATATTGAGGGCTTCCATGGCGGTGTTGACGGCAGCAGGTGAGCCGGCAAACATAATCAGATTATAGGCATTCTCAGGTTTGACCCAAAGCCCCTCATCGATAGCGGGTTGCAGGATGTTGAGCATGCTTTCTGGCGAGACATAGCGCAGAGGCGCAACGATAATCGCTGAATTGGCATCCGCGCCGGCGGCCCGGAATACCCGGGAGCTGCCGTTGGCCTGAACGATCCGGATGGTGCCGCTTCGGCTCTCCATCCGTGCGTTGTTGAGCGCTAGTGCCTCTTCAAACAGATCAAGTAATGCGGCTTTGGAAACCCGCCCGGTGGTTTGCAGGGTTATGCTGCCGGTTACATCTTCCGCCACCACAAAACTGCGGCCCAGTGTCTCTCCCAATACGGCGGCTGCCGCCGAGCCGATGCTGGCATTGACAAGGTTAAGCTGAACGGAATCCCCCCCCTCGGGCACAACAATGGCCCGCTCGGGCGCATTTGGCCCCAGTGCACTGGCATTAAAATACTGATCGCTGCCAGTGATGCTAAACCCGCCATACGGGCTGCTGATTGGTGATGCATTTTGGCCACTGCCACCCCCCCATGGCAGATTTACCCGTGGGCTGGGGTTGGCATTATTTGTGGCTTCAACACAGCCTGCCAAAATGAGTAAACCGCAGAAAGGGGCCATTAGCCGAAATGTCATTAGTCGAATCGCCCACGTTTCGTTAATCAATCTTATGAATATCCACCGATTTGCCATTCAATTGCAACGTGATACTCTTTGGGGCGATTACCAACACACGCCAGCCCTCGATTTCATCTCCAGCCTGCACCCAGCTTTCAGCGCCGGTTTCACCGCGTATCAGCGCCATGGGACCGCTTTCGCCGCCCAGTAAGCCAATCATAACGATATCGGGGGGAAGAATCGGTGAGGGTGATGGGGTTTTGATGATTGGCTGTGGCGCGGCGGGTGCAATGATCGGAGCAACAGCCATCGGCACAGGTTGCCGCCGTGTGGGTGAAAGTAGGGGGCGAGTGGTAAGGAGGGAGATATCACTTTGGTAAATAACCAATGCCAGATTGTTTGAGCTTGCGTTGGAACCTGTTGCTTTTGTCTCGGGTGTCTCAAGGCCTTGGTGTGGAGGCTGCGCTATACGAGATTTCTGCCAAAGCAGGAAAGATAATCCGAACACAGCAAATGCAAGCAAAACGACCAAAGAGGGAAGGTGTAATCTCATTCTGTCCCGGCCATATCTATCACCGCCCATAGGGTAATTTGAAATGAGACCCGAATGTCGGTGCTGTTTTGCCGGTTTGGTAGATTGCGAAGGTTAAGGGCGCTGATGGCTATTGAGGGGTCTTGTTTGAGGGTTTGATCCAGAAATGAGATGATCTGCCGGTAGTCCGTTTCACCTTCGGCTCGCAACGAAACCGTGCCATAGCCGCTAACATCTCCCTTTGAAATGGGGGTAACGCTGTTAAAGCGAATATCATTCGCCATTGCTACCGCGCTGATTTTCTCTTGAAAGGTGGCTTGCAGCAGGTTTTTGGACTCCCCGACCCAGAACAGCCCATCGGGCGCAACAAGTGTATCTGGCTCAGCCCGCAACTGCGCGATCGTGCTCTGCACCCGTGCTTGGGTGGCCAACTCGGCCTGAATGCTGCCATCCAGCTTTGCAAAAGCGGCCTTGGTCGGCTGCAATACTCCAAACCAGACGATGCCCATAAACAGCGCCAGCATGGTAAGCAAAAAAAACCGCCTTGGTTTTGAAATCGCGCTATTCATGGGTATTATCCACTTTAAGAGACATCTCGAAGCGGTCCTGTTCAAGCCGCTGGTCTCGAACAACCGGGCCACTGAGCTGTGCCTCTTGAAAAACCGGGGAATTCGCCAGTGGCGCGATCAGGGTTGAGGGTGCCACTGAAGAAAACCCGGCCAGCCTGACATCACTTTGCCGGAACGATACCTGCGCTAGCCAGACGGTATCTGGGAAAATGCTGGTCAGGTTTGATAGAACTTTCAGCGCTCTCCTATCTGTATTGATCTGATCGAGAAGGGTGATCAATTGTGCGTTGGAGTCTTCCTGCCGGGATAAACCGTCTCTGAGCGCAATGGCTTGGTCTTGAAGGGTTTTGGTGTTGGCGCGGAGGGAAGCCAGAGTCTCAAGGCGAGATTGGTAGTTATTATAAGCACTGAGCGCGGCCAAGCTCAGTGCGCCGATAATGGCCACACGGCCAAGCGCCTGCCATAAATGGTGGGTCTTTGCGACCTGGCGCGATTGGTCAAGAAAAACCAGCGGTGATCTGTATAGACGCATATCAATCACACGGACTCCGGCATTGCCAAAGCCGTGCAACAGGCTTTGGACCACCTCGGTTTTTATAATGAACTGCCGGGCCACGATCATCTGGCTCGCCGGTTTTTCCAGCCGAAATTTCCAGATAATATCACGGGGGGTAAAGGGCGTATTCTGGCGGATATAAAGCGCCAGCGCATTGCCGATGCTGCCACGCGCATTTTTTGGGAACCGGTGAGGCACCGAAAGGAAAAAAGCCTCGGAAAGCTGCACGCTGGCGATTTTGTATCGCCGTTTTTGCAGGATGTCAGAGAGAGATTCTTCGATATTCTCAAGATTGATCAGCACATCAAAGCCGGTTTCCCGGTCGATCCCTTTCACGCCGATTCGTATCTCTTGCCCAATTCTTGGCAATAGACCCGGGTTTAGTAATCTGGCAGGCCATAATGCGCCGATATCGTGCAGCATTGTTTTGAAAACTGGAATGATTTTGTTAAGCACCCTGAACGGCCTTTTGTGAAAATAACCTTGATCTGGCGCTATTCTAACAGGTGCTATAGATTGGGCCAGATAAATCTTAAGATTGAGCGGTCAACCATGCAGGCAGAGGACATTAATACGCTTATCGCCAAAGCGCTTTTGGACGAAAAGCTTGTGCCTGCCGATGAGCTGCAACAGATGCTTTTGAGGGCGCAGGAGTCTGGGCACCGGCTCGACAGGTATTTTGCGCTTTCCGGTATTTTGCCAGAAGAAAAGCTCATGGGGGCCGTTGCGCGGGCTGCCGAAGTGATGCTGGTGAGCGGGTTGGATAGTTTTGAACTCTCCATTGAAGATTTTGACCCACAAACCGCAGCGTTTTTTGCAGATGCCGGTATATGCCCGGTGCGACTTGAAAAAGACACACTTATTCTGGCGGTCAATGATCCGTTTGATCAGGCCTTGATGGAGATGCTGGGGTTCCACCTCGGGCAAACCGTTCGCCCGGTGGCCGCCGCCCGCTCATTGATCTCTGAGGCTTTGTTGCGATATTTCACCCCCGTTGAAGACGGGGCCATATTGCTGGATGAAGATGACCACCTTGCACAATTGGCGCAGCAAGGCCCCGTGGTTGCCTTTGTGCAGGATACCGTCTCTGGCGCGGTTGCGCGGGGGGCATCGGATATTCATATCGAAACACTGGAGCGCGGAATGCAGGTGCGGCAGCGCATAGACGGGTTTTTGTCTGATCTGCCGGTGGATCCCTCCATCTCTGCCACAGCGGTTATCACTCGCCTCAAGGTTTTGGCGGAGCTGAATATCTCGGAGCGGCGGCTACCGCAGGATGGGCGCTTCCGGCTGCGCCTGCAAGGCCGGAATATTGACTTTCGGATGTCGACCTTACCCACTCAGTTTGGTGAAAGTGTTGTGCTGCGTATTTTGGACCAAAGCCGCGCGCCCAAGGGACTGGACGATTTGGGTATGAGCCCTGAAATTGTGGAGCAGGTAAAAAAACTGATTGCACAGCCAAACGGGCTTTTCTTGGTGACCGGCCCAACGGGGAGCGGTAAAACTACCACGCTTTACGCGGCTTTGCAGCGGCTTAACCAGCGGCGGGTCAAAGTGTTTTCGGTGGAAGACCCGATCGAGTATTCGATTGCCGGAGTCAATCAAGTGCAGGTGAACGCCGCAACCGGGCTGAGTTTTGCCAAGGCGTTGCGGGCTATCCTCAGACAAGATCCGGATATCGTCATGATCGGCGAAATCCGCGATGCCGAAACCGCCCAAATCGCCTGCCGCGCGGCGCTTGTGGGTCGGTTGGTACTTTCCACGCTGCACACCAACACACCTGCTGAAGCCAAAACACGGCTACTGGATTTAGGGGTGCCAAGCTACATGATTGACGCAACATTGCGTGGCGTTCTTGGGCAAAATCTTGTGCCGGTGTTGTGCAACACCTGCTTTGGCAAAGGTTGCAAAGAATGTGGGTCTGTTGGGTTTTCTGGCAGACACCTGACTGTGGAGTTGGATACAGCTTCGTAATCTATCTGTAGTTTAAAACGGCAAGCTGAGCTGACATCAACGTAAAGTGAAGGTTGGTGGTTTTACTCGCCTTACAGTCAATTACCCTTGACGTGTAATGGATCCTCTCTATGCTATCTATAAAGCTATTGATGGAGACCATGCTATGCGTATTCTCAAGCTATTTGCGGTTTTGCTTACCATGGTAAGCGCTTCTACTGCAGCTCATGCTCAAACTCAAAATGGCATCATGGATGGGAGTGTCGAGCGATGGGCACTATTGGCAAATAGTGGTTATGTTGGAGAAACCCCCCAAGAAGCTTGTGAAACTATGTTCGGCCTTAACTATAAGCAGGTTGTCGAAGTTTGGCAGGTCAGCGAAACAGTATTCTACTGCCAGCACTTAAATTACCGAGGCGATCTTGGGGGTATTACAAGTGCCAAGCTTACTTGTAGCACTGAAGGAGGCAGGCCGTTTACATTTAGATTTGGGGCTTGTGAAAAAGCAGACGACACACTCAATATATGCACTGGCGTTGGGAATCCCGTTATTCTTCCAGAAGGTAATAAAATCCAAACATCATCTGACTGGCGATCGCCGCTGGACAGTCGGTTTTCGTTTTCCCGAACGTATCGCTCAGATAAAATTATGCTTTTCTCGCAAATCGCCACGGGCTTTGGGCAAGCTTGGGGCGGCAGTTGGAATGCGCGAATTGTTGATCAAGGAAGTGCGAGTTTGTTGGCGGTTAGGCAAAATGCATCGCAGTATTCATTTTCTGGAACTGGCCAGATGGTCGCATATCGTCCGGGTCACAAATTTTCGCTTTTAGATAGCGACCCTTCTGAAGGAAACCGGCCTCGGCTGTCGGATGGCAGCGGGAAAGTGGAGTTTTATCAAAGCGGTGGGTCAACCCGCCTGTTGGAGGAGGTTCGCTGGCCCGATGGGTATTCAATTTTGCTAACCTATGACGCAAACGACAATCTGGCGACAATATCAGATAACAAAGGGCAGGTTGCGCAATATACATGGGATGAAACAATAAATGGGGCTTACACCGTTCCCGTCATCACTCAAATCGAGGTTGATACCAATTACGATGGCGCTGCATTTGTGCCGGAACTGTCTTTGAGCTACACTTATTCCACACCCGCATTTTTTATTGATCAGCTTATCCTGAACAGCGTGAGCCGCACGGATATTGCAGCAGGGCAAACGGAAGTCATTTGGGAGTATGGCTACTCCACCGACCCGCTTCTCGGTGCGCCGCTAAAGCTGATCAGCATGCGGGATGGGCGGCTTGACGCGACGGGCCAACCCTTTGACTTTGCCAGTTGGACGTATGAAAATGTTGATGGCAGAGGCTTCACCGGCCGTGCAAATCGCAGTGAGCGGTTCGGTGGTGATGGCGCGGTGGATCTCACTTTCAATGCCGATGAAACAGTCACCCAAACCAATGCGCTTGGCAAAGATACGATCACCGAATTTGCGCTTGTTGCAGGCCGGTATGCCCCGGTTTCCGTTACAGGCGTAGCAACCGCCAACTGTCTTGGCACGTCAAAATCCGTTGGCTATACGCCTGGTGCCGGAGAGCCGGAAGGTTATGTCTATGAACGCATTGAGCGCAATGGTTCGCGCACCACTTATACCCGAGACTCCCGTGGTTTGGTCTTAGCCAAGACCGAGGATGCCGATGGTGCTTCGCCGCGCATAACCACCTACACATGGCATGCCAATCTTCGCTTGCCGCTGGCCCGCACCACTTCCCAAATGTCTGAATCCTTCAGCTATTCGGCATCCGGGCTGCTGCTACAATACAGCCAGATCGATGTGCTTGCCGGAAGCCCGGATAATGGTAAAACCCGCACTTGGACATATGCCTACACCACTCTGGCATCCGGGCTTGAGGTGCTCACTTCGGTCGATGGTCCGGGCCTGCTTGCCAATGGTGTTACCGATGTCACAACCTACACCTATGATGCCAATGGCAATATGACCACGGAAACCGACCCTAACGGGCTGGTAACCAGCTACCTTTCATTCAATGCCGCCGGCCAGCCCGCTCTGGTTCAGAGCCCGGATACAATTGAATGGGCCTTCACCTACGATATTATGGGCCGGGTCAGCAGTGCTACGCGCAACCCAAACGGTGCAGCCCGAACCATCAACATGACCTACGATGTTACTGGCCAACTTCTCTCCTACAGCAATTTCACCGGCAAGATTTGGAGCTTTGAATATAATGAGGCCAAGCGCTTGATCAAAGCCACCGACCCCGAGGGGAATGTCGCCACATACACCTATAACACCTTGGGGAATACCACCAACGTAAGCTATTCCAACGGAGCAAACCCGGCCACCTTCTATGAGGATATGCAATATGATGCTCTGGGCCGCATTATGCAAACCACAGGTGCCGATGGGCAGATATCAGGCTTTTCCTATGATGAAGAAGATAATCTGGTATTGGCAACAGACCCGCTCGCCAACCAAACCACCTTTGGCTATGACGCGCTCAACCGCCTTACCGATACTATTGATCGTGCCGGTAACAACAGCAGCCAAACCTTTGATGATGCCAGCCAAATCACCCAGTTCACCGACCCGCGCAATATCGATACCGGCTTTAGCTATAACGGTTTTGGTGACCTTGTGTCTGAAACAAGCGCCGACCGTGGCACCCTGAGCTATGCGTATAACGACCGAGGCCTTGCCTCCAGCATGACCGACGGGCGCGGCATTATCTCCACCTATAAATACGATAACGGCGGCCGCCTCACCGCGCGGCGCTTCCCGCCCAGCTCTTCAGAGAGACAAATTTTCACCTATGATTTGACCGGAGGAAGCCCTTTCAACATTGGCAAACTTTCACGAACCAGAGATGAAACCGGCCTAACCCGCGTGCGCCGTGCCCCCAACGGCGAAATCAAGCATGTGCGCACCCGCATTGATGGCATAAATTATATTACCCGCTATCGGCTCAATAGCGCAGATCTGAGAGCCTGGACAGAATACCCCTCCAAGCGCCGCATCTACTATAATTATAACGATGCAGATAACCTCACCCGCCTGCGCACCCGCATTCAGATCAAGGTGAATGGCAGCTTTCCGGCTTGGGCGGTGGTGGTGCGAAACGCAACCTACCTCCCCCTCGGCCCGCTCACTAGCCTGCGCTATGGAGATAACTTCACCCAAACCATCAGCTACGATACCAGTTATCGCCTCACACGCTTGCTTGATAAAAAAGGCCCGACCACCCTGCGCGATGTCAACCTCGGCTATAGCCAGCGAGACAACCTCACCAGCGTCACCGACGCACTCGATTCCCTGCGCGATGAGGGCTACCAATATTCGGCGCGTGAGCTGCTTGCCAATGCCACAGGCCCGTGGGACACGCTGGATTACACCTATGATTCTGTTGGCAATCGCACCAGCAAGGTCGAGACCATCGGCGCGTCAGTAAATACCCAAAACTACGCCTACCCGCTCACCAGCAACCGCCTTGATGAGATAACCGAGGCCAGCACTCAGGTGCGCAGCTTCACCTATGACGGGGCTGGCAATGTGATCTCCGAGGACCGCCTCGGGGATATTTATACCTACACCTACAACGCCGCCAACCGGCTGAGTTCGATGAGCCTGAACGGGGTTTTGCAGGCGGAGTATAAGTATAACGCGCTTGGCCAGCAGTCTTGGCGCAAGCTGGTGCCTTCGGGGCAGATCATCCACTCGCTGTTTGATCTGGAGGGCAACCGGATTGCGGAGTATGATTATGCGGGCGGCACCAGCACGCTGCTGCGAGAATACATCTGGCTGGGTGGCCTGCCGGTTGCGGTGGTTGAGGGCGGCGTGGTTTACTATGTCCGCACGGATTACATCGGTCGGCCTGTTTTTGCCACGGATAGCACGGGCGCAAAAAAGGTCTGGGAAGCCACGTATCTGCCGTTTGGCGAGGTGCTGGCCACCACAGGCAACCCCATAGCGCTGCGCTTCCCCGGCCAGTGGTTCCAAGCCGAGAGCGGCCTACACCAAAACTGGATGCGGGACTACGACCCGACGACT
>JAKIUB010000042.1 GCA_021647745.1 Paracoccaceae bacterium
TCCCCTCAGCCCTACGTCCCTAATTCAAACGCTCATGTGTCCAACTTTATATGACGACGGACAAACGCAACAGGTCCATCAGTTTTGATCGGTCGATTTTGGATCTGTGCCGCGCGTCCATCGGGATTTTATCAATGGTTTTGATGCGGCCGACACCAAAGGGTTGTGCGGCTTTCAACCACTGGCTTTTATACGCAACATCCCCCTGAACCACCAGGATGGCCCGCTGATCAACGCCCATCAACGCGCTTTGCTCGACCCCGGGCCAATACCGTGCCGCAACCTCTATGGAAAACGGATAAAGCGGCGCACCAGCAGTGTCGATTTCGGACCCCACCCGCCCCCAAAGCCACAACCGCCCCTGATCGTCAAAGACGCCTGCATCACCGGTGCGGTGCCATATCCTGTCTCTCTCAACGATTTTGTTTTCAGCGTCATGCGCTGGATCAAGATAGCCGGGGTTCACATGCGCCCCCGCCACCTGAATTTCGCTGTCCCGAATTCGGAGCGCAATATGCTCAACCGGGCGCCCCACCAACAACCCGCGACCGGCCGCCATATCGTGATCGTCAGCGGGGGAAATATCGCTTGCATCAAGATGGGCGATCGGCTCGGCTTCGGTTGAGCCATAGATACACACGACGCGCAGCCAGTCATTGCGTTGCAGCTTCTGCATGATGTCGGGAAACACCGGGCCGCCGCCGGTGAATATCGTGTGCAGGTTTTTTGGGATACTGGCCTGGGTCAGTTTGGCACAAAGTGCCGGGGGCAAAAGCGCGCGCGAAATATTCTGGGCTTTGATCCAACGGCTGAGCTTTGCCGGCGCCAGCTTGTCCAGTTTGCTCATCTTCCAGTTTGGCAGAACAGATGTCTGGCCAGAGGCGATGTTGATCAATGTGAACACCGGAAAAGCCACCAGATCACGCTGCGCGGCATCGCTATGCAGCAGCGGTGCGATTGCCTCGAACTGGGCCATCAGAAAGCTGTGGCTGCGGGGGATCGCCTTGGGCTTTCCCGTGGTGCCCGAGGTAAACGAGATCAACGCGATGTCGCTGTCGGCAGGGTCAACGCCAGTGAAATTATCTACCCCGTCACCTAATCGGAGCAATGTCATCCCGCGCAACTCTGGCACCAGGTATTTGAGAAATATGTAATAGCCAGAGGCGCAAAAGGCCCTGGGCCTGGTGGTTTTGGCCGCATGCCGTAGCCCTGCCAATCCCATTGCAGGTTCCGGCAGGACAACCGTCGCCCCGAGTGACCAAAGGGCGGCAAGGCTTGCGTACAGATCCGCATCAAGCGGCATGGCGAGCAATACCCGGTCGCCTTTTGTGATGCCTTTTGACTGCCAGTATGACGCCAGCCCGGTCGCCCGGGCCTGCAACTGTGCAAAGCTGGTCTGGCGCCCTTTGCCATCCACGATGGCAGCCCGGTCAGGGTGTTTTTCAACCGCCGCCGCAAAATGTTGCAGCAGGCTAGCCATGTAAACGCAGACCCAGCAAACGATAGCGGCGGAAAATATCGGCCCCCGCGGCCCGGCTGCGCGCCGCTGACATATTATCCTCATGTATCAACGCATGGATCGCGGTTTCATACCCCTGCGCCAGCCCGGCCTCATGAATTGCATGCAGCAGATGTTGTCCGGCCCCCTTGAAAAGGCTGGCATATGTTTTGACGATGACCGATTGGGCCTTTGGCCCCTCATTGTAATTTGGAATGCCGAACAAAAAACCCACCAAACGGCCACTCGGGCGGCGGGCAAAAAAGATCAGTTCTTTTTTGATCAGTGGCACGATCGGCATATACATCGCCAGAAAATCCTGTTCGCTGATCGGTTTGTAGAATGCGTTTTTGGCAAAAGCCTGCACCGACAGATCAAACACCTGGCTGAACATGTGTTCCGGGTCTTGCCCGTTCCAGGTTTCCACACCGAAATCCGTTGTCGGGTGCGGGGTGTTTTGCACGGCCTCTCGCAACGCGACCCGGGCAGAAAAATACCCGCTGATCTGCTCAAACCCGGCGGCCAGAAAAACCTCTGGCTCGTGGGGTTTGTTGGTGGGTTCCAACAGAAACGACGCACTGCCATCGGTTTCGGATACGAACCGATAATTGTGCCAGGTGTCCCCGTTCATCGGGCCGATGATCCGGCTGATCCCCTTTTTGCGGACCTGCTCAATTGCCTGGTTCAGAACCTGCGCCCCTGTTTGCGCGGTTTTGCAGGAAAAATCACCAAATGCGGCCGTGGGCTTGCCGCCCCAGTCGGGCGCGTCGAAATAGACCGAAACAGCGGCACCGTCGATCCGATAGGTTTCTTTGGTCACGATGATATTCCAGACAGGCTCATTGAATATAGATAATACCCAAGCGGCACGATCAGTGACAACAGGGTCAGTTTGGCAACACGGTCATGGTGGAATTTTTGGGGAAGCAGGACCGTTACCGCAATGATCAGGGCCAGCACGAGCACGGCAACACCCGCCAGTGGTTCCGCCCAGTTGGAGGTTGCCGGATTGGCTGAAATGACCTCTTGGCGAGTAGCATAAAGCGCCGTGGCGACACCTGCGATACCAAGGGCACGCACCAATGGGGGCGATGGTGCCAGTGCGATCACGCTCAGGCCCATGGTCACCCCCATCGCGCTGATGCCGTAAAAAGATATGGCGTTCCAACCCGTCACGTTCCCCAATATCAGCCAGCCAAAGCTGAACAATGCCAGCGATGCAACGATGTCCAGATCCGGAAATTTGTCATTGCAGGGGTTGCTTGTTCGGCACCAGGCGTGGGTAACCAGCACCAATACCGGCAGAACGGCATTCTGGATGGCCGTTACGGCCAGCAACAAAAACACCACAACAACATAGACCCGCGCGGTATGCGGGCTCAGCCCCAGCCGAGGACCCAGCAGGCGGAAACTGATGATGCTGACAAGAAATACCGCCGCCAGACTCGCCAGTTGGATTAGGCTGCTGTCAATGTGGACCGCAAGAAAAACCAGCAGACCAAGCGGCAGGAACAAATTGTCAAACCCGCGCCAGCTTTGCGCTTCCACCAGGGTGCCGAACGCGGCAACCATCAGCGCCAGGGCCAGAATGTTCAGCACCGGCAGGTTGCTCAGCAACATCAGGCTGACAACCGCAATCAGCAAGGTCACGACAAAGAACACCACGCTGCCTTCGACGCTTTTGTGGCTTTCTTCGACCCGGTACAGCCTGGTGCCATAGGCGGTACCGGCCAAGGCGGCGGCGGCATCGGCCAGCGTCAGCACCGCGATCGGCAACACGTATAACAGCGCATCCCCCTGGGCCAGGAAAAAGCTGACACCAATGGACAGCGCCAACAAAATATCACCATAGGATTTGCGATCTACCCCGTGCAGGGTCGCCCCCAACCCGGCCTTGGAAAACCGCGGCAGCCGCAGTAACAGCAACACGATCAGCGTGATCCCGATCAGCATGTAGACCGGCCAGCGGTCGGGGAACAACCACGGCAGGATCAGCGCAAAAAGCCCGGTGCCTACATGAACCAGTTTGCGTTGCACCTCGGCACCAAGGCCGATGGTTTTCGCCAGATGGCGCACGATCACCATGAGCCCGAGCAACCCGCCGACCGACCCGAAAGCCAGAGCAATCTGGACAGGGACGCTCAAGCGATGACCTCTTCGACCACGAAATCGGAATAGAAAAACGCCTTGTCCTGTGCTTTCAGCCGGTTTTCAACATCGCTCAGCGTGGTGATCCGGCCCTTCATCCCGTCCGGCACACGGCGCGGTGCCATCATGTTCCAATAAACCAGCCGCGCTTTTGGCGCAGAGGCATCGACAATGGTTTCATAAACCTTCGCAAAAACATCCGGCGACATGTATTCGAAAATATCGGACAGGTTGAAACCGTTGGCCTGCTCACCGGTCGACACGAATGCCTCAAGCGATCCGGGGCGGATCTCGATCCGATCCAGCCGCGATTTGATGGTTTCATAATGCTCGGCGCGCCAGGGCATCGGCAGGGCGGCGCCATGGGTGCCTTTCATGATCCAGTGCAGATAGGGGTTGTCGGCCGGGTCGCAATCAACGCCTGCGTGGCGGATGCGGCGCGCGACATGCTGGGCTGGGCTGCCGACAACGTGCTCAAAAAACGCCTTGTCGCGCCCCATGCGCCCCATCACGAATCGCGAAAAGAACACCCCCAGCAGCAACCGCCAGCGAAGGGTATTGAACCGTTTTTCAAAAAATTCTTTGCGCTCGGCGGGCGGGCGGGAGATAAAAATATCATCGATGGTTTTGCGCGAATGCGCCAGCGGCAACAGCCGGGTGCGGAAGATGCGGAAATACCGCTCAAATTTCCCGACCCCGCCAGCACCGTGCTTTTTGACATCCCCGCTCAGAGCAATCCAGAATTCGCGGGTTTCATTGTCCACCTCGTCCAGCGCCTTCAGCAACAGATCAGCGCGCCGCGCACTGGGGCGCGATCCTGTCAGCTCCAGAAACTCGGCGTGGTCCAGATTGCGATAGGCCCCCATGCGCAGCCGCAGACAGGCAATTTGCGCCGGCGACAGATCAACAACCACCACCCGTTTGGGATCAAGCGTCAGCATCGCCAGCGCGTTGTCCCCTGCCGAACAGATCGACACCAGTGTGCCGTGCGAGCAATCGCCCAGCCCTTCGGTCAGGACATCCGCATCTTCCCACAATTGGGCATATCGGATATGGTCAAACGCGGCCTTGGTTTCGATCTCAGAGCTCTGCATCACATCTCTCAACCACGCCGGTTGCCCCGTCTACTTTCAGCATCTCGCCATCCGCGATCCAGTTGGTGGCATCTTTCAGGCCGACAACACAAGGAATACCAAGTTCACGTGCCACGATCGCCGAATGCGACAACAGTGAGCCGCGTTCAACCACGATGGCGGATGCATTGGAAAACACCGCGATCCAGCCCGGATCGGTATGGCGGGCCACCAATATATCGCCGGGATTCAGCTTTTGGGTTCGCGGATCCCGGATGATGCACGCTTTGGCCTGAACCTGTCCGGCGGAACACCCGGTTGCGGTTCGGGTTGCGGAATTATCTGCGACTGGGGTGGCGGCATCGTCCCAGATCGGCGCAATGGCGGGCCCGCGGATTTGGATGCGTTCCGGCGGATCGGGGCGTTGGCCGGACGCCGCATCTCCGGTCTTGCGCAAATCAACGATGGATTTCAGATCGGGCGACAGGCTAAAGCCTTCGATCGCACCCAGTATTTCCTGGGTGGTCAGAAAGAATACATCGCGTTGCGCGGCCAGCAGACCACGCGCGGCGAATTCGCGACCAATCGCCAGAAACACCCGCCGCGCATGGCCGAAAATGCGGGTACGCTCAAATCGCAGGTTTTCGCGGTCGCGCACCCGCGCCTTGGTCCATGAAATGATGCCTTTCGCCAAGACCCGCTGGACGGGGCGGCCCGGGAACAGCGCCGGCCAATCGGGGTCTTTTGCATGATGTCGCGCGGTGTTTTCCCGCTCGGCACTGGCGGCAACCGCAAAAAGCAATGTGCTGGGATCATCACTTAGCGGGATGCTTTCCAGCTTTAATTCTTCGGTGCAGCGATCACCGAACTTGTCCAGGTAGGACTGGATTTCGCGCGCTATTTCAGGGTGCGCATCCAGCGCCGCCAGCCCGTCGGATGCCAGCGCATCGGCAATCCCCGCCTTGCGCACCATGGCGCCCATTTTCGCAATACGTTGTGCCGGTTCCGCCGACACGATATCGCCCTGGCCGATCATCACGTCATTGTGCAGCAGCAACCCATCCGGCCCCAGCCATTTTTCCATCAGATTGCGCGACGCACCAAAGGCAATCATGCAGAAAAAATCGTTGATCAGCGGGGCATCCCAGCGGTCCAGCAGGGTGCTTTCGATCTTGCGGTATTCGGCGGCCAATTCGCTTGGCGCGGCCGTGGCCACATCAAAACCACTGTGCAATGCGGCATTCAGCCGTCCGTAAAACCGTTTGCGGGTAAGCGGCAGCCGAATGGCCTGCCAGATCAGAGCTGTCGCCGCCTTGGCCAGCTTCAGGTATTCCACGACTTTGCCAAACCCTTCAGCCGGTGGCGGGCCGATGGTATCGGTGATTTCGCCGGGCATCGGTTCGGACACGCCCATCATGGTTTCCATGTAGGCGCGGTTCAGCGAAAACCCCGGCAGCAGCGCCAGAACCCGATACCAATTCACCAGATTGTAATAAACCCGCCCGTCAATCCGCCCCAGCATATTGTCAAACACTGCCCCATTCTGCGCAATTGTATCCCGGTGCACCCCCAGCAAGCCGACAAAGGCGCGATACACCCGTGAATATATGTGCAAGGCAAAGGAATAGGTCAGTGGGCTGACCATGCCCGGATAGCTTTCAACGATATTGGAATTGTCGAAAATCGTCAGAGCCTGATCATCGACCGCCTCGGGCAGTAGATCCGTGGTGATCGGGCGGGCCTGCAAAATGTGCAAGCCATCGGCATCAAAGGCCCATTCGATGTCCTGCGGAGCGCCAAATTCTGCTTGTGCCCTGCGGGCCAGATTCGCCACATCCTGCGCCTGATCCGGGGTAAGAACGACCGGGTTTTGTAGGCTGCTGATCACGATTTTGGCCGATCCGATCACCCAGTCTTCGCCGTCCGCCTCGCCCGATACCAGTTGCTCGCCCAACCCAGCGATTGCCGAAATCATCACGCGATCACGCTGCCCCGTCACCGGATCAGCCGAAAACGCGACCCCGGCGGATATCGCATCAATCATTCGCTGCACGATGATCGAGGGTGCCTCTGCCGCCCCACCTGATTTGACGCGGCGATAGGTCTGCACCGTCTCTGAAAATCCCGATGCCCAGACGTGCCGGGCGGCGGAAAATACCCCGTCACTGGCCACGTTCAGAACCGTGTCGAACTGCCCCGCATGGCTATGCTCGGCACCGTCTTCCTGGCGGGCCGAACTGCGCACGGCAAACGGGCCTGGCCCCAGTGCCTTGAGCGCCGCTTTCAGTTCCGTCTTCAGCCTGGTTTTGGCCACGGGGTCATTTTTTCCCATACGGAACCCATCCGCCGAGATCACAAAAAAAGCTGGCGGGTTGAACCCTGTATCCGCCAATCGCGCCAGTGACGCGGCCTTGCCGCCGACCACTTCAACATCAGTCGCGCGATTCTGATCTATGATAAACCCCATCAAAACGCCCCCGGAACAAATGGTAAAAATCCGGCCACTGCGTAACATAAAAACACCCATATCCCGGCCAGCCTGTCCAGACGTTGCTGGCTGGCACCGGATAGGCTGCGCAGGTAAATCATCGCGGCTTGCAGACAAAACCCAACCCCGACCGCGCCGATAGCGATGCTTGCCCAGCCCACACCGGCGGCAAAGCCGACCGTGACCAGCAGCCCGTAAGACAGACCCACGCAGCCCAGCCAGGCCCAGGCTGCCACACGTGGCCCCCACAGGCCTGAATAGGTCTCGACCCCGTTGATTTCATTTTCCGGTGCCCATAGTTTGCGGCCAATTTCCACCACACATCCGTTCACGAAAGACAGCGCCAGAAACAGCCACAGCTGCGGGGGTGGATTGCCGTTTGGCATCCATTCAACACCGGTCAGCAGCAGATTGATCAGCGGCATGATCGCCATGTGACTGACCAGATACAGTATCGGGCGGCTTTTCAGCCAGTGTGGAACCCCAAACTCAGCCGTCATCGCCCCAAGCCACAGCCAGACCAGCACCAGCAGCCACAAAAGCGGCGGATACCAGAGCCACGCCACTGCCGCGGCAACGGGCAGCGTCAGCAGCCCAAGGTTGATGATCGTCCCAAGCGATACCAGACCGCGCGGGATCGGGCGATCCGGGCGAAAGTTCCGATCATCCTCTAGGTCCTTGTATTCGTCGCAAACCCGCATCTGGAAAAATAGAACCATTGCCAGCACGAACCCCACCAGAAAGGCGCTCCAATGGGGCAGCGGGCGATCTGACAGCTGGGCTGAAATGCTGATGCTCGCAGCCGAAAAAATAGCCAACAGCGGCACAGTCTTGGCCAGGGGGAACCGTTCGGATTGATAGACCCAAAGGCGCTGTAAAAGCGAATTAGTCATCGCTTGCGCGCTAGGCTTTCGTGGGCGCGGGTAAAGTGGCCCGCAGCAATAGCCGCAACGATTGAAATTTCACCGCATAAACAGGTGGCGGCGGCCACCTCTGCCAGGGCGGCACCTTTGCCTGCCCCCTTGAGGCCCATGATATTCAGGCTGGCGGATTGGCTGGGCAGCCCCGTGCCACCACCAACCGAGCCGACCAGAATATTGGGCATGGTCACCGAGCAGAACAGATCATCACCGCGCGCCTCCATCCGGGTGATGCCAATGGCGCTCTCGGCCACACAGGCCGCATCCTGCCCGGTGGCAATGTAAAACGCCGCCAGACCATTGGCGAAATGCGCCTGCGCGCCCAACTGCCCCGACAGATGTGAACCCAGATTGGCAACGCGGCCATAGTCCAGCATCGCCTCAACACTGGTCCCCAGCGTCTTTTCGACAATTTCCGCCGGGATCGTGACCGAAGCACTGACCTTGCGGCCCCGCCCGGTTACCAACCCCAGGAATGACGCCTTTTTATCGCCGGAAAAATTGCCCTCAATATACCATTGATTGATTGGCACCGGGCAGTCAGCGACGATTTTTTCACACAGCGCATTGGTGGAAATCGTCACCATATTCTGGCCCGCCGCATCCCCCGTCGTATAGCGGCAGATCAGAAACACCACGTTATTGTCGATGAACGGTTCCATCGAAACCAGTTTGCCATGAGCGGTCGTTGCCTCGGCGGCAGCTTGCAGATCATCGACCTGGGACACCACCCAATCAATGAATTGGCCGGCCGTCAGCAGGTCATCAAATACAAACGCCGGGGTCCGCACAACGCCCTCATACAATACCGCCGCGCTAATCCCGCCGGCTTTGGTGGCCGCAAACGCTCCGCGCGCATAAGAAGCCACTAGGGCGGCCTCGGTGGTGGCCATCGGAACATGGTAGTCTCCGTTGGCATTCAACCCATTGATGCGAAGCGGCCCGATGATCCCGACCGGGATTTTGACCGTCCCGATGAAGTTTTCAATATTTGCGCTGAATTGTTCAGCATGTTCCACGGAGTTCGGGTCAGCAAGCTGAAGCTTGTCGGCAACCGAAGCGGTTTTCTCACCAATCAAGCGCGCCCAGTATTTTTCGATCGAGGCCCGGGTGGGCTTGCGAACAGGACGTAGCGTGGTGAATTCATCATCATTAGGAAGCATCCGCTTTGGTGTCAGCTCGTTTTCAAAACGCGCCCGCACACTTCGAAGCATTTCGCTCACGTGGAAAGGAATGATCAACGATGTCTCCCTAGCCTGTACATTCGGCTTTCATAAAGTAATTTGAAATTAAGTCACTATAAATGTCTCGCGAGTAACGGCATACCTACAAATACTACAACGAAGAAGGCGTTATCGCAAGATTTGTTCGCTGAGTAACGCTAAGGAAGAACATTAAGTAAACAGGCCTTGTTGCATGCAACAAGGCCCCTTTAAAGGTGTTCTAAAAGAGCAATGAAGTGGAAAGAAGCGGAGTAGCGATATTCCGCTTCTTTTCTGCCCAAATACTCATCCTTTGGAAAAGAATTTGGAAATCCTCCAAGGATTGTGCTTTCATGGACGCATTCTATTTAGAGCGAATTGCATTGGGAGATTTTCATGCGCACTTTTTTATCTGTTTCACTGATTAGCCTTATGGCTTCGGGCGTGCTGGCAGCGGAGTTTACCCTTGATAGCGAGGTGAGTGCGGCCACGGTTTATCCGGTAGGGGCTTTGATCACCCGCTCGATGGAGTTTGATGTTCCTGCCGGGCGGCACCGGCTGATTATTTCGGATGTCCCCTACCAGTTTGCTCGTGAAAGCCTGCGTATATTTGGAGGTGAAGGGTTGGTTTTTGGGGCCACCCGCACCGAGCGCGCCCGGGTGCAGCCTGATGATTTGCAACTGGAGCGGCGGGCAGAGCTGGAGCGCGAGATTGAAACGCTAGAGGCGCAAATGACAGCCAAGCAAGAAGAAAGCGCGGCAGCGGGGTTGATGATCAGCGCCGCCAATGCCCGGATCAAGCTGCTGGACAATATTGGCAACCAGCAGGCACGAGGGGCGGCAGAGGCTTTGGAAAACCAGAATATTTCGGTGGAAACCCTCACTGCGCTGATTACACTGGTGGGCAGCGAAACCCTGAATGCCCTGCAGGATGCGCAGGCGGCACGGGTGGAGATTGCCGCGATCAGCCTAGATATGCAGGATTTGCAGGAAAAAATAACCAAGGCCAATGAGGAGTTGGCGCAAATGTATGAACCGGCGGATTGGAGTTACGGGATTTCGCTGGAAGTGGAGGCCGAGGCGGCAACCTCGGGGCGCTTGCAGATCAGCTATGTGGTTAATGGAGCGGCACGCTGGATGCCGGTTTATGATTTCCGGCTCGATACCGATGCCCAAAACCTGCAGATTGACCGCAAGGTGACGATCATGCAGGAAACCGGGGAAGACTGGGACAATGCCGCAATCACCGTTTCCACCACCGCCCCGTTTGAATTGCGTCGTTTCTCAAAACTTTCTGCCCAGCGTGCCCGCTATGAACCGCCATCACCCCAGATAGAGTTGAGAGTGGAGATGGACAGTGCTATTGCCGGCCTGGAAGTCAGGATGCAGGAAGATTCTCCGGCAAAAGGGGTCCCGAGTTTTGTCATGCAGGGTATTTCTGCAAGTTACATTTTGCCCGCTGGTACGGTTATTTCGGGCGATTCCGAGCCTTCGCTCATCACCATCAACTCTGCTGATTTTGATGTAGAAATCACCGCACAGGCCCGGGCGGGTCTCGATGAAACCGCCTTCATGATCGCAAAATTCATCAATGAAAGCCAAGAGCCTTACCTGCCCGGCGTGGCATCTTTCTTTCGGGACGGGGCCTTTGTGGCAGGGAGTCGTGAAATAGAGCTGATTGCGGCCGGGGCAAGCAGCGAGCTTGTCTTTGGCTCCATCGACGGGCTGTTGGTTGAGCGCAAAACACTGCGGCGTGAAGATGGCGAAAGCGGGGTGCTGACCACCAGCAGTGACCGGGTGGTGGAATACGAGCTGAAAGTCGAAAATGTATCCAACCGGGATTGGGATGTGGTGATCTATGATCGGGTGCCTTATTCGGAGCAGGAGGATATGGTGATTGACTGGCGCGCAAAGCCCCGACCAAGCGAAGTGGATGTGGACGGGCAGCGCGGGGTGATGGCCTGGGCCTTCCCGCTTGCCAGCGGCGCGAGCAAGGTGGTTGATTTTTCTTATGAGCTGCAATGGCCCGCCGGAAACGAGCTACGCATTGAGCGGTGAGGCTTTGCTTGAACGGTTGGTTGGTTTTGCGCAGTGTAAAAGAGCTGCTGCTCGGCGAAAGCAAAGACCACGCCAGCCAATGTCGCTAACATTACAGCGGTTTTATGGAACTCTCGCCAGTTTATTGCTGTGTGTAACCTCTCTGACAGCTATATTTTGACCGCTCGGTTAATTATAGCCCATTCATTCCCGCATGTAGAATGAGAGTATAATATGGTAAAAATAACGGTTTATCGTTAAAAATATCAAGCTGGACACCGACAGTTTATGCATGTTTTGCCACCCGAAACCGGACAAAGCCATGCAGCCGGTCCTCGCGCCACCCGACTACCCGCAAATATCTGGAAAAGATCGCGCGCAAGAAAGAAAAGTCCGCCGAACGCGCGGTGCTGGCGGCCCTGAAAAACTGGCCGTCCGCAAAGGCTAGTTGTGCCAGAGAGGCGCTTTGGCTATAGAGGGCTGAATTCTTTAGCTATACGAGTGCCAAAATGCCAAAAATAA
This sequence comes from Paracoccaceae bacterium, assembly GCA_021647745.1. GTDB lineage: Bacteria > Pseudomonadota > Alphaproteobacteria > Rhodobacterales > Rhodobacteraceae > UBA3077. Next base: position 11,889 of record JAKIUB010000042.1, read on the forward strand.
ACGGAAACGAAATCAAGCCCGGCAATATTCTGGAGCATGAAAATGCCCTCTGGATCGCGGTCAAGGTCTCCCACGTTAAGCCCGGCAAGGGAGGCGCTTTTGCCCAGGTCGAGATGAAAAACCTACGCACCGGCTCCAAGCTCAATGAGCGCTTCCGCTCGAATGACAAGGTCGAAAAGGTGCGGCTCGATCAAAAAGCCCAGCAGTTTTTGTATGAAAATGACGGCATGCTGGTGTTTATGGATACTGAAACCTATGAACAGATCGAGCTGCCTTCCGATATTCTCGGAGAGCGCCGCCCGTTTTTGCAAGATGGCATGACCATTCAGATCGAATTTCACGAAGACGAAGCCCTGAGCGCGGCGCTGCCGCAAAAAGTGACCTGCACGGTTGTTGAAACCGAACCGGCGGTAAAAGGCCAGACAGCAGCCAACAGCTTCAAACCGGCGGTGCTTGATAACGGTGTGCGCGTCATGATCCCGCCTTTTGTCGGGCAGGACGAAAAGATCGTAGTGAATACAGAAACCATGGAATACGCCGAGCGCGCCTAAAAAAACTCCCCCCGCATGGCGGAGGGAGGTATATCCTCAAAAGATTATTTTCGGACGCTCTAAGGCCTTACATAAGACCAACCGGCCTCTTGCAGCAGAACAATCTGCACCACGCCCGATGTCACAACCTCGGCTTCCGTCAATAGCTCGATCGGCGCGCCGGACGCTGCTTCCATCTTTTTCATGGTGTTACCGCACGCCGCAAAGGTCAGGGTTTCGATTTCGAGCGACATGACAGCAATCCGGTCAGCCACCGGCGATGTATCAGCCCTGAGCATATGCAACCCCGGCCCGTAAGCCACCACCTGAATTTCTACCGTATCCCCGATGCTTTCAAAATAGTTGGTGACGTTTTGCACATTATTCAGC
>JAKIUB010000043.1 GCA_021647745.1 Paracoccaceae bacterium
CAGGTGCGCCGCTTTATGTGGTGCATACCAGTTGCGAGGAGGCGCACGAGGCCATCCGGCGCGCACGCATGCAAGGCAAGCGGGTGTGGGGCGAGCCGTTGATCCAGCACCTGACGCTGGACGAAAGTGAATATTTCAACAAGGATTGGGACCATGCAGCACGGCGCGTGATGTCGCCGCCATTCCGCAACAAGCAGCATCAGGATAGCCTGTGGGCGGGGCTGCAATCGGGCAGCTTGAGCGTGGTCGCAACCGATCATTGTGCCTTTACCACCGAGCAAAAGCGCTCCGGTATTGGAGATTTCAGCAAAATCCCCAATGGCACCGGCGGGCTGGAGGACCGGATGCCGATGCTCTGGACGCACGGGGTGGCGACGGGTCGTTTAACGATGAACGAGTTTGTGGCGGTGACCTCGACCAACATTGCCAAGATCCTGAATTGTTACCCCAAGAAGGGCGCGATTTTGGTGGGGGCGGATGCGGATATTGTGGTTTGGGATCCTGATAAAGAAAAGACCATTTCAGCCGACAGCCAGCAATCTGCCATTGATTACAATGTGTTCGAGGGCAAAAAGGTAAAAGGCTTGCCGCGTTATACGCTGACGCGCGGGCAGGTGGCGGTGATGGACGGCGAGATCAAAACTGTTGAGGGCCACGGTGAATTTGTGGCGCGAGAGGCGAATGCAACCGTGAACAAAGCCCTTAGTCAGTGGAAAGACTTGACCGCGCCAAGGCCGGTAGAGCGCTCCGGCATTCCGGCGAGCGGGGTTTGAGAGAAACTATGCTGAGTATTTCTGAAGTAGCCGCGCTAACCGAGGCCATGCAGGCGGCAGTGGTTTATCGTGAGCGAATATCTGAAAACGGGATCGCGGCGGCAGATGATTATGATACGGCCCTGCAGCGCTTTGGCGGAGAGCTACCCGAAAAGGGCACGCCTCCTGATCAGGTGATCCGGGAGCTAACTGAAAACGCACTGCCCGGGTTGCTAAAAATGGGGCACCCACGGTTTCTTGGCTGGGTGACCGGGGCCTCTGACCCCACCGGTATAGCGGCGGATTGGCTAACATCGGCCTGGGGGCAGAATGCGCCCTTTAGTTCGACCACCCCCGCGGCAGCCGCGGCAGAAGAAAGTGCCGGTGAGTGGATCAAATCTCTGCTGGGTCTTCCTGCGCAAGCGGCTTTTGGTTTCACAACCGGTGGCACAATGGCCAATACCATCGGGCTGGCAGCCGCACGCAATGCGCTTTTGGATCGCGAAGGGTGGGATGTAGAGGCCAAGGGGCTGTTTGGTGCGCCTGAGGTGACGGTTATTCTTGGCGAACAGGCCCATTCTACCGTGTTTCTTGCCTTGCGTCTGATTGGCTTTGGCGCTGATCGGGCTTTGCGCGTTAAGGCTAATAAATACGGGCAGATGGATATGGCTGCGCTGGAAGAGGTGCTTCAGCCGCTTTCTGGTCCGGTTTTGATCGTGGCGCAGGCCGGGCATATCAATTCGGGGGCTTTTGATCCTCTTGACGAGATATGCCGACTTGCAAAAACTAAAAAAGCATGGGTGCATGTGGATGGGGCCTTTGGCCTTTGGGCGCGCGCTTGCAAGGAAACCGCTCATCTGGCTGTCGGGGCCGAGAGCTGTGACAGCTGGGCTGTTGATGGCCACAAATGGTTGCAAACACCCTATGATAGCGGGTTTGTCTTTGTGCGTGACGAGGTGGCGCTGAGTAGGTCCATGTCGGTCACCGCCAGCTATCTGCCCGAGAAAACCCACCGTGAACCGGTAACAACCACGCCCGAGCTTTCCCGCCGGGCGCGGGGTTTTGCGGTATGGGCGGTGCTGCGCGCGCTGGGGCGAGAGGGGGTGAGCGAAATGATTGGCCGCCATTGTGCCATGGCAAAACGGTGCGCCGAAGGTTTCGGAGCCATAAAAGGGCTACGGGTGCTAAACCGGGTTGAGCTAAATCAGGTGGCGCTCTGTTGTGAAACCGGGGCGGGCCTTGTCGAGGATAATGAGCTTACCGCGCGGTTGTTGGCCAAATTACAGCAAAGCGGGGTGTGCTATCCCTCCGGTGCTGTCTGGCAAGGGCGCGGGATTATTCGCATGTCGTTCAGCTCTGGCAAGGCCGTGCTGGAAGATGCAGAAACAATTATTGATGCTGTCCGGAGTGAATGGCAGATGCTTGGGGATGAAAATGAGTGAAGCCGTGATCAAGGCCGAGAAGCTCTGCCTTACGTTTCAAACCAATGACGGGCCGGTGCATGCGTTGCAAGATGTGGACCTGACCGTAAATAAAGGTGAGTTTGTGAGCTTCATTGGCCCTTCAGGCTGCGGGAAAACCACGTTTTTGCGGGTGTTGGCAGATCTTGAAACGCCAACGGGCGGCAGCGTGAGCGTGAACGGGATGACGCCTCGGGAAGCGCGGCGCAAGCGGGCGTATGGCTTTGTGTTTCAGGCGGCGGGGCTTTATCCGTGGCGCACGATTGCCGGCAATATCAGGCTGCCGCTGGAAATTATGGGCATCCCGAAAGCCGAGCAGAAAAAGCTGGTGGAGGAGGTGCTGGACCTTGTGCATCTCAGCGGCTTTGAGAATAAATTTCCGTGGCAGCTTTCGGGGGGCATGCAACAGCGCGCCAGCATTGCGAGAGCGCTTAGCTTTCAGGCCGATATATTGCTGATGGACGAACCTTTTGGCGCGCTTGACGAGATCGTGCGCGATCATCTGAACGAGCAACTTCTGGAGCTGTGGGCCAAAACCAATAAAACCATAGGTTTTGTGACCCATTCGATACCGGAGGCGGTTTATCTTTCGACCAAAATCGTGGTGATGTCACCGCGCCCGGGCAGGGTGACGGATGTGATAGATAGTCCGCTACCGCGCGAGCGACCACTAGAGATCAGGGAGTCGCCGGAATTTCTGGAGCTGGCGCACCGGGTGCGCGAGGGGCTGCGGGCGGGGCATGGTGAGGATGCGTAATTTTGTGCCCATCTTCACAGTTACGCTGGTAATATTTGCGCTCTGGTATGCTTTTGCCATCGTGCTGAACAAAAACTGGGCCTATGATAAAGCCACCCGTGGCGGCTATGAGCTGACATTTTCGGAGCTGGTGGCCGATACCTGGAGCCAGAAAAAACCGCGCCTGCCCACGCCGGACCAAGTGGCGGGCGAGATATGGAAATCTACCGGCACGGCTGCTGCAAAAAAGTGGGGCCGCACCGAGGGTGATCCGCTTTTGGAGCGCATTTCAGAAGTGCTGGGGGATAAGCGCAACCTGATCCGCCATGCGTGGATCACGCTTTCGGCCACCATGCTCGGCTTTATCTTTGGCACCGGGCTGGGGATATTGCTGGCGGTGGGCATTGTGCATAATCGTGCGATGAATAATTCGGTGATGCCGTGGGTGATCACCAGCCAGACCATTCCGATACTGGCCCTCGCGCCGATGATCATTGTGGTGTTGAATGCGGTGGGCATTTCGGGTTTGGTGCCCAAGGCGTTTATTTCAGCCTACCTCAGCTTCTTTCCTGTCGTTGTGGGTATGGTCAAGGGGCTGCGCAGCCCCGATGCGATGCAGCTTGACCAAATGCGAACATGGTTTGCCAGCAAGCCGCAAATTTTCTGGAAGTTGCGGCTGCCCTCCTCGGTGCCCTATCTGTTTACCTCGCTCAAAATCGGGGTTGCGGCCTCGCTGGTGGGGGCGATTGTGGGTGAGCTGACGATCAGCCAGAATGGCGGCTTGGGCGCGCGCATGCTGCAAGGCAATTATTATGGCACCACGCTGACCATCTGGTCGGCGCTGATTGTGGCGGCGGCTTTGGCGGCGGTGCTGGTATTGCTGGTCGGGCTGGCCGAGCGGATCACCAAAAAACGTATGGGGTTTGTATCATGAATTTGGTGATTGCATCCCTCGGGGTATGGGCCATTGGCTGGGGCATAAATATCTGGATCGCGCGGCAAAAGCCGGGCCGCTGGCAGAGCCTCGTCTCGGCTACGGTTTTTGGTGTTACGCTGGTGATCATGTGGGAACTGATTGTGCGGGGAATGGAGGTCTCGCCGGTGATTTTACCGCCGCCGACTATGATTTTCACGGCCTTCGTGACATCAACCGATATCTTGCGTGCCGACTTTTACCAGACCTTTGTAAAAGGGGCGTTGACTGGCTATGCCATGGGCTGCGCGGCGGCATTTTTGACGGCGCTGGCGATTGACCGCTCCGATTTTCTGAAGCGCGGCTTGTTGCCGATCGGCAATTTTGTGGCGGCGCTGCCGATCATCGGCATGGCCCCGATAATGGTGATGTGGTTTGGCTTTGACTGGCAGTCAAAGGCAGCGGTGGTGGTGATCATGATCTTCTTTCCGGTGCTGGTAAACACCGTGCAAGGGCTTGATGCGGCAGGTAAAATGCAAAAAGACCTGATGCGGACCTACGCGGCCAGCTATTGGCAAAACCTGTTCAAGCTCCGCCTGCCTGCCGCCGCGCCGTTTATCTTTAACGGCTTGAAAATCGCCAGCACATTGGCATTGATCGGCGCGATTGTGGCCGAATTTTTTGGCTCGCCGATTGTCGGCATGGGCTTTCGTATTTCAACCGGAGCAGGACGGCTGGAGATGGATCTGGTCTGGGCGGAAATTGTGGTCGCGGCCATTGCCGGATCGGCTTTTTATGGTATCGTTGCGCTCATTGAGCGTAAGGCTACATTCTGGCACCCGTCGCAAAGAAAATGACGGGGCCTTCAACCAAGGGAGAAAAGCATGAATATGATTAAAACAGGCCTGCTGACAGGCACGCTGGCGCTGGGTGGCTTTGCCGCGCAGGCGCAAGACGACGTAACGCTTCAGCTGAAGTGGGTCACGCAAGCGCAATTCGCCGGCTATTATGTGGCGCTGGAAAACGGCTATTACGAAGATGAAGGGCTGAATGTGGAGATCAAGGCCGGTGGCCCCGATGTGGCTCCCACACAGGTAATCGCCGGTGGCGGTGCCGATGTGGTGATCGACTGGATGCCCTCGGCGCTTTCCGCCCGTGAAAAAGGCCTGGCGCTGGTTAATATCGCGCAGCCCTTCAAAAGCTCGGGCATGATGCTGACCTGCCGCCGCGATGCCGGTATTGAAACCACCGATGATTTTGCCGGCAAAACGCTGGGTGTGTGGTTTTATGGCAACGAGTTCCCCTTTCTGAGCTGGATGGCGAAGCTTGGCCTTTCCACTGATGGTGGTGAAGATGGCGTGACGGTGCTGAAACAGGGCTTTAATGTTGACCCGATCCTGCAAGGGCAGGCCGCCTGTGTCTCGACCATGACCTATAACGAATACTGGCAGATCATCGATGCGGGCCTGACCCCCGAAGAGCTGGTGGTGTTCAAATATCAGGATCAGGGCGTGGCGACACTGGAAGACGGGCTTTATGTGCTGGAAGAAAATCTCTCGGACCCCGAGTTTGTTGACCGCATGGTGCGTTTTGTGCGCGCTTCGATGATGGGCTGGAAATGGGCCGAGGAAAACCCCGATGCCGCTGCCGAGATCGTACTGGAATATGATGAAACCGGCGCACAAACCATCGAACACCAGACCCGGATGATGGGTGAGGTTGCGCTTTTGACTGCCGGATCGAACGGCGCACTGGACGTGGCCGACTATGAGCGCACGGTGCAATCGCTGCTTGCTGGCGGTGACGACCCTGTGATCACCATGGAGCCAACCGGCGCCTGGACCAGCATCATCACCGATGCCGCATTGAACTAGGCCAGTCAGGTATTAAGTGTAAACCCGCCCGGCATATGCCGGGCGGGTTTTTTTATGGAAGGGACAAGATGGATTACCCGGTTGGTTTTGCGGTTTCTTTACTGGTCGTTATTGTCGGGATGGTTGCGGTCGGTATTTCGATGCTCAAGTCACTGACGCTTGCGGTCGAGGGTTTTCGGGAATTTGACGGAGACAGCATGACCCGCCGCGACAAAACCCGAGGCTGGGTCGGGGCGGTGGTCTGGAGCCTTTTTGCAATCGTGATCTGGAGCTTTTTTATTGACTGGTTTTGGGCGGGCAGCCTTGAATACGCGCAAGACGCCATCGGCTACAGGATCGAAAATATCGCCCGCGCGTTGTCGAGGAACTGATATGGGCCACCCACCGCCACCGCCTCGTAAAAACCCGTGGGCCAGAAAAAAGCCGCGCGCCCCAAAACCACCCGCCAAAAAGCAGGCGGTCGAGAATCCCCGTGACAAACGTGATTTTTCCTGCCCGAATTGTGGCGCCGATCTGCGCTTTGATCCGGCGGTGTCGATGATGAAATGCACCCATTGCGAGGCCGAGGTCGAGGTGCCCCACGTTGATGATGCCGCCGCTCACGAGGAGGTTGGCTTGCGAGATCGGCTTGCCAGCGGTGTAAAAATGGAAACCGTCGAGATCGCCTCGCTCAATTGCTCGACTTGTGGTGCCAGTGTGGAATTTGACCCCGACGAGCATTCTCGCCTCTGTCCGTTTTGTGATAGCGCAATTGTGGCCGATGTGACGATGCAGCGCAGTATCGTGCCCCAAGGGTTGTTGCCCTTTGCAATAGAGGAAAAGGAAGCGCATGCCCATATGGGTGACTGGCTTCACGCGCGCTGGTTTGCCCCGAACGGAATCCGGCATAATGCGGCCTCGGAGAGCTTTAACGGGGTGTATGTGCCGACATGGACCTATGATGCCTACACTGCAACCGCCTATACCGGCAAGCGTGGGCGCCGGGTGCGTTCGGGCAAAACCACCACCATGCGCTGGACCCGGGTTTCGGGCGCGGTTACTGGCTCTTTTGACGATATTCTGGTCTCGGGGTCTCAATCTGTTTCGGTCGAGTTCAAGGATGCGCTGGCTCCGTGGCCGCTGCACGCGCTGGAAACCTACCAGACCGAGTTTCTTGCCGGATTTCGGGCGGAAAATCATACCATTGATTTGGAAGAGGGCTATGCCGAAAGCCAGATATTCATGCGCGCCAAAATACGCGACTGGATCAAAGCCGATATCGGGGGTGATGCGCAGATTATCACCTCCGCTGATACCCGCTTTTCGGATGAAACCTTCAAGCATGTGCTGCTTCCGGTATGGATAACCCATTATACGCTTGGAAACCGGCGCTACCGGATGTCGATCAATGGCCAGACAGGGAAGGTTTTTGGCCAAAGGCCGTTTTCCAACCTCAAGCTTGCGGCGGGTGCGTTGGCCGGATTTTTGGCTCTTGCTCTACTGGGCGGGATGCTCTCTGCTAGTTTCGGGCCGGATATGCGCCCTTACCAAAATATACGGCTCTCTCCCTGAAGTGGGTTAGATAACCGGAACCTGCGCGAAATATTTATTTACCGCGATAGTTTTTCATATCTGCCGGAGAGACATCATCCCCGCCCAGTTTCGTCTGATTGTAACCTGCCGCCCCAAATACGCTTGCTGTTCTGGTGAGGCGGGCATTGTTCAAGCCCCTGCCAAATCATGCTTGACCGAGAGCGGAATGCCATGGGTTCTTCGCATATTGACGGTGGGCCTGATGCAATACGATAATCTCCCTGATATCAACGGCTATTCTCGGGGTTACTCTCTTTAGATTTACCACCGGAGTGGGGATTTTGCTGGAAACTGCCGGTAATCTGTTTTACATACCTTTTAGCTCCACCGTCAGAAGGATGCCCGATGGCCACCCGGTTTTCAGCCACACGAGAAATCAGCTATGCCGTTACCGCCAAATCCCGCAAGGGCAGGGTGCTGATCCGCTCTGTAGAAAATGCCACGGGTCGGCTGCGACTTATTCACCGCGCGCGCGGTTATGACAAAGATATCAACGCCGAAAACAGTTTTTGGGATGTGGTAACCCGGCGCTACGGGCTATCGCTTAACGTCGTCTCCGGCTCGCTCGGCAATATCCCCGCCGAAGGGCCTGTTGTGGTCATTTCCAACCACCCCTACGGTATCCTTGACGGGCTGATGATGGGCAAAATCCTGAGCACGGCTCGCTCGGATTTCAAAATCATGGCACATAAGGTGTTTTCCAAGGCGGACGAGATCAGCAGCTCTATCTTGCCGATCAGCTTTGACGGCACTCGCGAGGCGCTGGCCATGAACCTCAACACCCGCAAAGAGGCGCTGGACTATATCAATAGCGGCGGCGCGGTGGGTATATTTCCGGGGGGGTCTGTATCATCTCCGCAGCGTATGTTTAGCCGCCCGATGGACCCGGAATGGCGCACTTTTTCTGCACGGATGATCTCTCGCTCCAATGCCGCAGTGGTGCCGGTGTTTTTCGAGGGCTATAATTCCCGCCGCTTTCATGTGGCCGGCCGCATGAGCCGCACCCTGCGCACCGCACTTCTGGTAAACGAGTTCAAACGCCGGATAAACAAACCCGTGCGCATTGCCGTTGGTGATCCTTTGGACAGGGAAGCCCTGGAATCCTATGCCAAAGACCCGCGCGCCCTGATGGATTTTTTGCGAGATTCGACCTATCAGCTTTCAACCAAGCCGATCAATACCGCCGAATATGGCCTTGATTTCTAGGCATACACGCGAACGAGGTACCCCATGAAACTCAAAACCGCTGGCATCGCGCTTGGCCTGTCGCTTTTGGCATTGACCGGATGGAAGCTCGCAGAGCCTAATCCGACAGCCAACCCGATTACCGCTAACGGTGCAGCAGAGGTGACGGTGTTGCCGTTTTCCATCCTGACCTCGGTAGAAGAATTCCCTGCCGGCTGGACCCATAAGTTTTTCTGGACCACCACGCCAATGACCCTGTCGCTGGAAACAAAAGACGACATCCGCGCCATTCGCTGCGCAACCAACGGGTCGGCCTCTATCCTCAGCCGAAGCACCGATATCGAGGTGGGAGACTACCCGGTACTGGCTTGGGATTGGAGGATCGACGCTCCGATCGAAAGCCCGATCGAGGAAGATACCCCTGAAGGGGATGACCACCCCGCGCGGCTCTTGCTCGAAATGAAAGACAGGCAAGGCGGCGAATACGCTTTCGAGATTATCTGGAGCAACCGGAAATTTGCTCCGGGCGATTATAAAAGCATCAATGGTGTCACGTCTTTTGTCGCTAACGGCCTAAACGAAAATACCCGTATCTGGCAGCGTCAGGAAGTGGACCTGATGAATATCTACCGCGATGTGACAGGACGGGATGATTTTCCTATCCTGACCAGTATCGGCATTCTTTGTGACAGCGATAATACCCGCACCCGCAGTGTTGCCTATTTTTCGGATGTGGTGATGCAGCCGCGCTGAGACAGTGCTATAGCTTAAAGCCAACCAGCGAGGGAATAACCTCTGCCGCGCCGCTAAAATCATCCTCCATGGTATATTGGCCCGGTGTCACGATCGTGCGCAGCCCCGCGCCGGTGGCTGAAAGCACTCCGTTTCGCGAATCCTCAAAGGCAAGGCAGGCACTGGCGGGCAAGCCAAGCTCCTTGAGCGCCAGTTTGAACAGATCAGGCGCCGGTTTTTTGGCTGCTACCTGCTCGCCGGTGGCGATAACCTCGAAAATCTCTTCCGGTGTTTTGCCCCAACAACACGCGGTCAGCGCATCCACATTGGGGCGGCTGGTGGTGGTGGCAATGGCGAGGCGGATACCGGCGACTGCGGCCCGCGCGATCAGGTCTGCCACGCCGTCGCGTAGTGGTAGCCCGCCAGCGGCAAGTATTTCGACATAGCGGGTGGTTTTCTGCGCATGCAGGGCTTTGATCCGCTCCCGATCCATCTGCGGCTCGTCCTTGCGGTGGGTTTGCTGATATTCCTGCATCCGCTCCTTTCCGCCTGTGGTTTTGAGCAGTGTGCTATAGGTCGGGATATCCCAATGCCAATCTATCCCGTTGGTGCTGAATGTGTCATTAAATGCTTGCCGGTGGGCCTCCTCGGTCTCGGCAAGGGTGCCGTCCACGTCGAAAATAAGAGCTTCAACGGCCATGGCTCAACCTTTCAGATAGGGGGTGAGGCTATCAAAATTGCTAAACAAAAAGTGGTGACGCAGTTCCTCGCACGGCATTTTGCGATAACCACCGGAAAACAATGCAAAGGTCATATCGGCATTTTTGGCAGTCAGCGCATCGGTTTCGCTATCGCCGACATAGACGGTATTGGCTTTCTCGGCCCCCATCTTGTCCATACAGCCCAGCAGTGGTTGCGGATCCGGTTTATGGGTGGAGTAGGTATCACCACCTACGACCACGTCAAAATATTTGGTCAGGCTTAGCCCGTCGAGGATGGTGAGCGCTGGCGCCACGGGCTTGTTGGTACAAATCGCCAGTTTTATACCCGCGCCCTTGAGCGCCTCAAGACAGGCGACCACACCCCCGTAAGGTTTGGTCAGGGTATAAGGATTAGCGCCATAATAGCCGCGCATTTTGTCAACAGCCTCTTCGGTGAGAGGTTGGCCATAAACCCGCAGGCAACGCTCGACCAGCTTGGGCACGCCATTACCGATAAAGGATTCGACCGTGGGTATATCGAGCGGCGCAAGCCCGTAATCGGCCAGCATTTTATTGGCGGCGGCTTGCAGGTCCGGTGAGCTGTGAATAAGCGTGCCGTCGAGATCAAATACAACAGATTTCATTTTAGCGTGCCCCTTCTGCTGCATTGCGGATCGCTTTGATATTGGCGCCATAAACCTCGGGGGTATCGACCGTGCCACCATTAAACACCGCCGAGCCAGCCACCAGCACATCGGCACCGGCTGCCGCCATAAGCGGCGCTGTTTCGGTTGTAATCCCGCCGTCGATCTCGATATGGATCGGGCGATCGCCGATCATTGCGCGCAGGTTTCTCACTTTTTCGATCTGGCTGTGGATAAACTTCTGCCCGCCAAAACCGGGGTTTACGGTCATGACCACAAACATATCAACCATGTCGAGCAGATATTCGATATCGCCTAGCCCCGTGCCGGGGTTCAGCGCGAGGCCGGCCTTGGCCCCCGCATTGCGAATGGCCTGAAGGGTGCGGTGCGGATGCGTGGTCGCCTCAAGGTGCGCCGAAATGAAATCGGCACCGGCTTTGGCATAGGCCTCGATATACTGGTCCACCGGTGCGATCATCAGGTGCACATCCATCACGGTTTTCACATGCGGGCGAAAGGCGGCGACGGCGGGGGGACCGAAGGTCAGGTTGGGCACAAAGTGGCCATCCATCACGTCCACATGCACCCAGTCACAGCCTTGGTCCTCAATGGCGCGAATCTCTTGTCCGAAATTGGCAAAATCTGCCGACAAGATCGACGGGGCGATTTTGATTGAGCGGTCAAAGGTCATGATGGGTCTCTCCAGAGGGGCCGAAAAATACCGGCCCCTGCACAGGAAGGGGCCGGAAGATTGGTTTTTGGGCTTAAAGCGAGCCGTCAGCGTAGCGTTTGGCCATATCGTCCAGCGGGATAACGCTGATCTTGCCGGCATTGCCCGCTGCGCCAAAGCGCTCAAAACGGTCAATAACCAGCTTTTCCATTTCGGCCATGGCGGGGATCATGAATTTGCGCGGATCAAACTCGCCCGGGCAATCCTTGGCAATTTTGCGGAACATGCCGGTGAGGGCCATGCGGTTATCGGTGTCGATATTGACCTTGCGCACACCGGATTTGATGCCGCGCTCGATTTCTTCAACCGGCACCCCGTAGGTTTGCGCCATTTCGCCGCCGTTCTCGTTGATCAGGTCTTGCAAATATTGCGGCACCGAAGAGGAGCCGTGCATAACCAAGTGAACATTCGGAATTTTGGCGTGAATGGCTTCAATCCGGTCCATGGCCAGCGTGTCACCCGTAGGCTTGCTGCTAAATTTATAAGCGCCGTGCGAGGTGCCGCAGGCTATCGCCAATGCGTCCACCTTGGTTTTGGCTACAAAATCAGCGGCCTCGTCGGGGTCGGTCAGAAGCTGCTCCATGCTCAGCTTGCCAGACGCGCCAGAGCCGTCTTCCTCGGCCGCCATGCCGGTTTCGAGTGAGCCGAGAACCCCAAGTTCTCCCTCTACCGAGGCCCCGACCCAATGCGCCATACGTGATACTTTTTTAGTGATATCAACGTTATATTCAAAGTCAGCCGGGGTTTTCATGTCGGCCTTCAGCGAGCCGTCCATCATTACGGAAGTAAAACCGTATTTGATGGCAGACATACAGGTCTGCTCGTTATTGCCGTGATCCTGATGCATACAGATCGGAATTTCGGGATACATTTCGGCCAGCGCCTTTACCATGTGTTGCAGCATGATATCACCGGCATAGGACCGCGCACCGCGCGAGGCTTGCAGGATCACGGGTGAATTGGTTTTTTGGGCGCCGCGCATGATCGCAAGGCCTTGCTCCATGTTGTTGATGTTAAAAGCCGGCATGCCGTAGTCGTTTTCAGCAGCATGGTCGAGCAGTTGACGAAGGGTAATAAGGGCCATTTTATCTCTCCTGTGCGGGTGGCGCTATGGCC
>JAKIUB010000017.1 GCA_021647745.1 Paracoccaceae bacterium
AGCAACCGCCTTGATGAGATAACCGAGGCCAGCACTGAGGTGCGCAGCTTCACCTATGACGGGGCTGGCAATGTGATCTCCGAGGACCGCCTCGGGGATATTTATAGCTACACCTACAACGCCGCCAACCGGCTGAGTTCGATGAGCCTGAACGGGGTTTTGCAGGCGGAGTATAAGTATAACGCGCTTGGCCAGCAGGCTTGGCGCAAGCTGGTGCCTTCGGGACAGGTGATCCACTCGCTGTTTGATCTGGAGGGCAACCGGATTGCGGAGTATGATTATGCGGGCGGCACGTCCTCGCTGCTGCGGGAATACATCTGGCTGGGTGGCCTGCCGGTTGCGGTGGTTGAGGGCGGGGTGACCTATTACGTTCGCACGGATTACATCGGCCGGCCTGTGTTTGCCACGGATAGCGTAGGGGCGAAGGTCTGGGAAAGCCCCAGCAGAACGCCTATATCGAGCGTTACAACCGCACGGTTCGCCATGAGTGGCCCCCTCTCGGTGATTGCATGCAATCACCTGCCGGTCAGCGGGACCAAAACATCTTTGAAACCATTGAGGAAGCCCAAGAACAGGCCGCAAATTGGCTCTGGACATACAACAACGACCGGCCCAACATGGCCATCGGCGGGATCACTCCCGCTATGAAACTGAAACAAGCCGCGTAATTCTACAAGCGGACTCCATCAAAAATGGGGGATTACCCCTACAAGGAATAGTGTAGGTTCTTGATGTTTCAAATTTGCCATAAAAAATTAAATTTGCTCATCCCTGTAGTAATGGGATTGGTATTTTTTTCCCCAAGCTATTCTGAAGTTACAGATTTGGAAACTTCTACCAAATTTTACGCTACCTATCTCATCCATACACCTGATACAGAACGTGTTGAGGTCTATTTAATCATTCAAAATGGCGAAGCTGATAATACCGGACGGGTAGGGCTGACGCATTATACCGAGCATCTGGCATGGCTCAGTGCCATTGGGCAGAAAGGTCGGGCGGTGGATCGGGATGCAAATGCTTGGACAGATGATTTGGCGGTCGGGTATTGGCTGACCGGCGCTAGGGAGGATCTGCCCGAGCTTCTGGCGTCTTTAAGCGAGGTGTTCAGCCCGATTGATTTGCCACAAGGCTTTATGAGCGAAGAGCGTGATGTCATCCTGCGCGAATATGATCTACGCCTTACCAACAACATTGATGGGCGGGTCGATGAGGCTGTGAAAGCTCTGATCTATGAAGGGTCAACTTATGCGCGCTCGGTGATGGGTACACAGGCGCACATTGCGGCTTTTGATCCGCAAGCCGCCATTGCCCTGCATGATAAAACCCACCGGCCTGAAAACACGGTGTTGGTTGTCGTTGGGGATATCACCCCCGAGCAACTCAATGCAGCGCTTCCTGATGTGCCAGTGGTGGCCCCCACGCCACCCCCCCTGCCAACACTGACTATTGAAGGCACCAGCGAGACTGTATTAACCTTCCCCGACCCCAACGCTGACCCGCGTATGGTGTGGCGGCGGATTGTTACGCTGGACGATCCGCAGAGCATAGATGTACTGGAAACCCGCCTTGCTTTGCTGCGGGATATTCTTGATTCCAGCCTTCCTGGCGGCTTAGACGGGCCGCTGCGCTATGATGCATTTATTGCCAGAGGTTTTGACATTGACTTATGGCCATTGGATGAAACCCATATTGAAATGAGCGTGACAGCCTATCCCGATGTCGGCATCGGGCTTGCCGAGATGCAGCACGCATTTGAGGCCGCCCTAGAAGCCTCGGCGCGGGCGGGGATACCTGAAGAAACCTACACCCGCGTAAAGGCGCGCTTCAAAAAATATTGGCCAGACTGGACTGATGAAAGTGAAGTGGCAGACTGGATGGCGGCTTATACCATTGACCGCGTTTCTATTCGCCGCGCGCCGCTCGAAATAGACGCCATAAAGCAGCTAGACCAGCAGCTTGAGCGCGACGAAATTAACGCACTTCTACGAACTTACACACAAGATGGGCGCACGGTTGTCGCGTTTATCGGCAATGAAAAGGACTTCCCATGATCAAGCGACTCGCGCTCCTCTTGACAATATTAGGTTTGACGGTATCTACGGCAAAAGCTCAAATGGCATCAGACCAAACCAGCCCCAACGGTATTCGCTATAATTTGATCAGTATGCCCAATGAGGATCGGGTGGTCATCCGCGTCGCGTGGGCAACGGATTGGGCCTTTCGCGAAGGGGTAAACCCTGCGGTGCCATATGTCGGGGCGCAGTTATTGCTGGCGAGCGGCGCAGAGGGTTATTCTGCGGGGGAGATTGGCGAGGTTTTTGCTGATCTCAACGCAGACGGGCAGGTTGGCGCGACGATAGACTATGTGTTGGGGCGCTTGAGCTTTGATAAGGAAAATCCCGGCGAAATCATTACGATCGCTAACACTCATTTGCGCGCCCCGCTCCTGAGCGAAAACTGGTTGGAGCGGATAAAAACAGGGCTAAAGCAACAACAGAACGAAGCAAATGCATTGCCCACTCAGCAAGGGTTCGCCGCGCTCCGCAGCGCTGTTATTGGTGACCAACCGCTGCTGGAATCTCTTTCGCTGTCCCGCGATGAGTTTTTTGATAACATCACGCGCGACGATGTTGTGGCATGGCACAAAGAAGTATTTACAGAAAACCCGTTTGCTATTGTAATTGTGGGAAACCTAACCGCTGAAGAGGCTGGAAATGCTATTGATTCCTTGCTTGCGGGGCTGCCCCAAGGCATGCGTGAACCCCAACGGGACGTGTCGCTAAACTATGCGCCCCGCCGCATTTTGCTGCACATACCAGACGCTGAAACATCGCAGCTAACGTTTATTGCACCTTTCCCCTCAACGCGCGAGGGGGTTGCGGCAGACGAGTTCATGGATTTGATGATCGCAGGCGCCTTAGGTGGTGGCGACCAGAGCGCGCTTTTCAACGCTGTCCGTACTGAGTTACGAGCAAGTTACGGTTTTGCCGCAGGGGTTAGCGGATACGCTCGAGATAATCGCTTTTTGGTTTTGACCGGTGAAGTTGACACTGCCCATCTTTCTGAAGCGGTGGACGTCGTGCGCGAGGCCTATGCCGCATTTTTGCAGAATGGCCCAAGTGGAAACCTCGATGATTACAAGGCACCGCTGCTGCAAAGCATAGCAGATTTGCCAGAGTCGATTGATGGGCTAAGCCTGAGCGCTCTCTTTGCCTTACTTGATCATCATGCCGCGTTGGATGTAACTCAGCTTGCTGAACAATTAGATCAAGTAACCAAAGCCGGCATCCTATCTCGCTTAGCAACAGTCTATCCGAAAAAAGATGCCTTTGTTGTTTTCGCTGTTTCGCCAGATAAAACGGCTCTTCCTGAGGCCTGTGTCATTACAGCACCGGAAGAGGCTCAAAATTGCCCATGAAAAATAATGAAGGGGAGAACGCGGGTGAAATCCCTTTATCGTGGTTTGCAAAAACCCTTTGGAAATACACCCCGCTTGTCTGACGTCAGCACCTGCGAGACAGAATTGGGTATTTAATTAACGGAGGATTTCTGTTTCATCAAAACGACTAAGGAGTTAAGATGAACAAGAAATCGGGAAGTAGCAAAGCCGCTGCAGATAAATTGGTGAAGAACATTGGCCGTAAGACCAGACAGGCCTATGAACCGCCCCCTATTTACCGGAGACTCCAAAGTAAGCAAAGATGGAGCCTATGGAAAAAAGTAACAGAGCAAACAGATATTCGACCACTGCCCGGCAGTCGATACGCAGTATCGATGAGAGGGGGAAGTGCGCGCTCGCGCAGTTCGGATGATTTTTGAACATGAGCACGAATATGCCAATCAATCTGCGGCAATTATGGCCATCGCGCCAAAAATTGGATGCGGCAGGGACACGCTGCGACGCTGGGTCAAACAATCTGATATAGATAGCGGCCGCAAAGACGGTCAGACTTCAGATGACCGCGCCAAGATCAAAGCGATGGAGCGCGAAATTCGAGAGCTACGCCAAGCCAATGAGATTCTCAGAAAGGCTTCAGCATATTTTGCGCCTCCTCTCGGTGATTTTAGGAAAATCACCTGCCGGGCAGCGGGACGGAGCTCGCCCGCCCGTTCAAGCGATGATCAACTTCGTTCACTGCCCGGCAGTCGATACGTAGTATCGATGAGAGGGGAAGAACACCGAGAAGATTTGGGAGTCGAGCCGGTTTGCACGCTGCCCGGCAGGGTATTGTGTAACAATACCCGAGAGGAGGGTTTTGCCAATCGCCCAATCTACATTTTACGCGCATGCAGCCATTGCCCGAAATCCGGACCTTGCTTCGGACCGCGCCAAACGGGATGCGGTTCTTTGCCCTGAAATAAAGCGTGTTTGGGAGGCAAACAATGAAGTCTACGGCATCCGGAAGGTCTGGCACCAATTACAGCGTGAGGGGTTCAGTATCGCACGTTGCACCGTTGCCAGGTTGATGAAACGCCTCGATATACATGGTGTTATTCGGGGAAAGGTACAGAAAACAACCGTGCAGGATAAGAGCCAGCCATGCCCAAAAGACAAAGTGAACCGGAAGTTTTGAGCCCCAGCACCAAACATGCTTTGGGTCAGCGACTTCACCTATGTCTCGACCGCTGCCCGGCAGACGATGCTTGCATCGTCGAGAGGGGTGGCAGGGCTTCGTTTATGTGGCGTTTGTCATCGATACTTTTGCAGACAAAATCGTTGGGTGGCGCGTTTCGAGTTCACCGAAAACAGACTTTGTGCTGGATGCGTTGGAGCAGGCTCTGCATGATCGGCGACCCGTTCACAAAGGTGGTCTCATTCATCATTCCCCCTCTCGGGATCATGCTGTGCATAACCCTGCCGGGCAATGGACCGTGGCGGGCAATATCTGTCCATACGATATTCCGAGCGATTGGCCCTGGCAGGTATTGAACCGTCGGTTGGCAGCGTCGGTGGCTCCTATGACAATGCCTTGGCTGAAACCATAAACGGCCTCTACAAGCCCGAGGTCATCCACCGGCTTGGCCCAGGAAAAACATGGCCACAGTCGAATGGGAAACGCTTAAATGGGTCGACTGGTTCAATAACCGTCGCCTGCTTGAGCCCATCGGATACATCCACCAGCAGAAGCAGAAGAGAGGTACTATGACAGTTAAACAAACTCGATATGGTCGCATGAAATGAAGTAATCAGCCTCCGGCAAACAAGGGCGGTTCAAGTTGGGCCGAGGTCACTCTCCCGGCCCAATCCATTAAATCTAGTTCGCGAATAAATTATCAGCCCGAGAAAATGAAATCATCAGCAGTGATCAGTGAAGCATCAACCCGGATCAGCAGAATAGCATCACTTGCATCCGTAAGAATCAAAGTTCCGATTCTTGTGTTGACGATCTGAAGGTCGTCAAATGTCATTCCGGCCTCATCAAATTCAATCTTATCCAAGCCATCCTGAAAGCCCCCGATACGGTCATTTCCGTCATTCAGACTAAATACAAATGTATCGGCATAATCACCGGTGCCACCATTCATATAATCGTCGCCTGTACCAGCCTCTATACGGTCTCGCCCGCTGCCTCCGTTGATACTATCATTGCCAGCGCCACCAACCAGGCTGTCGTTGCCATCACCACCATAAATCCTGTCATTTCCTGCGTCGCCTCCAATCCAGTCATTGCTGGCACCACCATAAAGTTTGTCGTTGCCAGCACCCCCGGCAATTGAATCTCCACCGGCATCGCCGTAGATCTCGTCATTGCCGGCATTGCCGCGCAGCATATCCCCGCCAGCACCGCCGTGAAGCTCGTCGTTGCCATCACCGCCTGTTAGGAGGTCATTGCCGTTACCGCCGTAAAGCTTGTCATTGCCGGCATCGCCATAAAGGGCATCGTTGCCATTTTGACCATTGAGCGTATCATCGCCATCGCCCCCGTATATCTTGTCATCACCGCCTTCGCCGGAAAGCAGGTCATCATCTGCGCCGCCATAAATCCGGTCATTACCATAACCGCCATAAAGCGTGTCGTTGCCAGCGCCGCCAGAAAGAACGTCTCTATCACCACCACCATATAGCGCATCGCCGCCACTGCCGCCGGAGAGGTAATCACTGCCGCCGCCACCGTAAAGATTATCATTGCCTTCGTTGCCGTAAATCCGGTTATTGGCGGCATCACCATAGAGGGTTTCTGTGTTGGCATTGCCTTGAATAGTGCCGGAACTATCACCACCAAACAGGGCGTTCGCACCATCGTCCCCAAAGAGCCATTCTATGCCCTTATCACCAAAAAGCTCATACTGTTCGTCGATGTTTTCATTGCTAAACAAACGGTTATAAACCTTCTCAAGCTCGGCTTTATCGGCATTGGCGCTATCTGGAACAGGCGGGTTGGTATCCGGCACAGCTGTGTTACCGGTGTACTCCGCTAAATCAATTGAATAATTTCTGCTGGCATGCATAATAGAAATACCGGAAGTATTGGATATGAAAACCAGTTTCTCGACATTCACAAGCGTATCAATCCTGCCATTACCATTCACAAGGCTTACTTCATAACTATTAGGACCCACCGCGACTATATTATAGTTGTCATAGGCCTCATAACCTTCAAGGATAGCTCTTGAGGAATCCATAGGTTTCCAATAATAGACTGTATCGATACCGTCGCCGCCATCAATATAATTACCACGGGATGAATGATCAAACCACCGATTGCTACTTGCAAAATGGCTACCTGACAAAAAATCATCACCCGCGCCGCCATAAAGCCTATTATCACCGCCAGTACTTATTAATAGATCCACCCCCGAGCCACCATAAAGCGTATCATTGCCACTACCACCCCTAAGTATATCATTGCCACTACCGCCATAAAAAGTGGAGCCTTTATATTGTCTCTCGTAATAAACCTCTCCATCCTCATCAACAAACGTTAAGCCATTCCAATCAGGATGACCTGGACCCATTATTATACTACTATCTGATCTGCTATCAAAAATTATGAAGTCATTCCCCGGGCCACCATATCCGATATTGTAGCCCCCAGCGGATCTTATATTATCGCTGCCTGCTCCGCCAGAAAGAATGTCGTCGCCGTTACTGCTATTAATCCAATCATTCCCCGCAGTGCCGGTTAGAGTAACACTTTCATATATATACCCCCAGCTCACTTTGGTGGCACCGCCACTGCCGGAAATAACATTGTCAGCGTCTCGGGGGGTACTCAACATCCCGCTGAAAATGTCATTATAGCTGTCATTGCGCGTGAATTCTTCAGCATCCTCCGGATCATACTCGGGCACAAAGATGTCATCTAACTCGGGCACAAAGATGTCATCTAAATCCGTAATGAGGATTTCTGGCGGTTCAACAACAGCACCTTCTTCGTCATCTTCCCAAAACTTGAGCTTCTCCAAAAAATCATACCAAGGCGCCTGTTCGTCAGAAACCTCCTTCACCAGCCCCTCGATAGCGCTTTCAACCTCTCCCAGAAAATTGGATATCTCATTGATATGCCCCGGATTATCTGCCTCAACCTCGCCATCAAAGCCTATGGTTGCGCTCTCGCTATAGACAAACCCGCCCGTAAGCTCGCCATTTGGCAGCGCAGCCAAGACCTCGGCCGCCTGATCCTTGATTGCATTAATAGCTTGCTTTTTTGCGAGATACAAAGAAGCAGCCAAGGGTACATTGCCGCCCCCCAAAAGGGCGGCAACCGCAGCAACATCGGCGGCAGCCTCGATTGCCTCTAGCGAAGCCGCAGTGCCAGAGCCAAGAACGGTATCAAGCAGTTGATCCCCGAATTTATCTACCATCTCTCTTGCCATTGCCTTTTTCTGCCCGGCATCCGCATCGGGAGATGATGAAGGGCGCGCAAAGGAAATACCTACCTCCCCCTTGGGGGTCACATCGACACTTCCAAGTCCCCCATCCGGCAAATCTCCCACATAAATCCCGACCCTGGCATTGGCCGTAATATTCGCGTCCTTAATAAAATCCGGCAGGATATTATCAAGCGTCCCGCCGCCAGGCACCAGCTCACCAACAGTCGCGTTTATATCAAAAGGCCGATAACCGGCACTCACTGTTTCCGTTTCGGGATTATATCCCGCAACCCAGGCATTACCGGTGCTACTAACACCGCCAGATGCATCTACTATGCCCGCGCCAATCAAAATGTGATCAGCCGATGCAAACGCATCCCCGGGCGCCCCGAGCTTATTCGCGTCAACAATCATTTTATATACGTAGTCTTGGCCGTTCACGGTAAATTTGTAACCAAAAGTCACCTTGGATGGCGCAATACCGGCACCAACCATATTAACCGCTGTCATTGCCATATCCGCTGCAGAATCATTCATCGTATTTCCCTTTGCAAAATGCATTGTTGGCATAAGGGCATTGAGTTCTCACCCACTGCCTCTGGTGTGCAATTAAGAACTCAATAAAATACTCGCCTAGGATTATTATAAATAAATATACACGTCCACAGCTATTCTAACCGTATCATTATCCTAATCGTATATTAGGTACTGGTTGAAGCATGTTTTGCTCTGTAGTTTGTATATTTTTCATAGAGTTATCCAGTAGAGGTATACGATATTTTTCAGCTTCATTACGGGCATGATTCCGCCGATAGCCATGTTGGGCCGGGATCACTGTTGTATGTCCAGAGCCATTTTGTGGCTTGTTCCTGTGCCTCCCGCTGACCGGCAGGCGAATGCCTGCATTCGCCGAGTATTCATATTGGTCAAGCCCGTATTTCAGTCCATTTTCGCCCGTCGCGCAGCAATGCATTTGCCATGACCACGAGCTTACGCATGACCGCTGTAATCGCAAGTTTCTTACATTTTCCGTTGCCAATCAGCTGATGGTATTTGGCCTTCATATCCGGGTTGAAACGGGTGGCAATGACCGCCGGTAAATAGATCGCCCGCCCTGGATACGTTCCTTGCCTTGCCACTTTCCGGGCACGCCAATCTCGGGCAGACGTGTCGTTCGAGAACTGACAGCGCTTATTGAAAGGCGTGGAAAACCAGGAATGATTATCCGCGATAATGGCACCGAACTGACCTGTAATGCAGTTCTGGGCTGGTACTCTGACCACAAGATCAATTGGCACTACATTGCACCCGGGAAGCCAATGCAGAACGGATTCGTTGAAAGCTTTAACGGGCGGATGAGGGGCGAACTTCTCAACGAAACCATGTTCCGTAATCTCGCTCACGCTCGGATCGTAATTCGTGATTGGGCGCAAGACTACAACACGAACCGCCCACATTCAGCACTTGGATATGAAACGCCAGAAGCCTTCGCCAAGCGCCTGATTTCCGCAACCGACTGCCACGCTGCGCCATATGAAAGCTCCGCGCGACAGTCGGTTGCTAAACTTGCGCCAAATGGCGTATTAACACGAAAGGCTCTGGTTCAGTCTGGATGACAATTCAGTGGCAGGTCAGATAGTATGCCGAGAAAATTCTACGCTTGAACATCACTGATTTTCGGGGGGATTACCTTCCCACGACATATTGACCCCGAATGAGGCCTATGACAGAAAAACAGAACCAACGAGATTAGCAGCTTAACCAAAAAACAGATTCATCTTATTTACGCTGCTAGCTGGTCTAAATACTGGGACCACCTCTATTAAGGTGACCTATGTGAAGAAGGCCGGAAGTGCCGTAAACCATTCCAGTTTCCATATCCGGGCTTTTCATTTACCTTGTTTCTTCAAAAAGCAATTTTATACGTTTGAAATTAGCTCTGGCGCTATTCCAGTCAAATTTCCAGTATGGGTCAGGGCTATGCCAATTTGGTCCGTAATTAACCTCCAACACAGAGTCGATTTTTCGGGGGGCGGGGTAAAGATGGTCACGCAGTAAAACTTCGCCTAGTGGAAGCAGGCTTTCGTCTTTAATTTCTCCAGTACAATAAGGAAAGATGTATACCTTGCCATCTATTGACCACGCCGGAAACAGATCAATTTCTGTTCCGTCTAGAATATCAATGGCAAAAAACGCCCCTTTTTCTATTATTTTGAAGTTTTCATAAAACTTCTGTCTAATTTCATTCCAGCCCTTGGCTATCTCGTTCTCGGTTGCCCCCGATATATATATGGCAAAATCCAGATCATCATCATGTGGCAGCATATCTCCCGAGCGCCGGGCACCGAGTAATGTACCGCTGTTCAAGAATATTTTTGCGCCGTTATCTTCAACGAAGGATACTAGCCTTGAGATAGCAGAATGAAGTTTTTTATTGCTGATTGAAGACAGTCTACGATTATATCCATGAGGCCCCAGGATAAACGGATCAATAAGGTTGTTTATATCCTCGGCTAAATCATCCAGTTGCGATGGATTGTGCTCTGCCTTTGTGGCAAGTGCTTGAAGTCCTTTCCGGATGAACCGGTGATTGACCCGCAAGGCTGCAAATATCTTCATCAGGTCAGTTTTTGCTTTGTCGCTCTTGTTGTTGGCTGCCGAGGAAAGAGCGGCTCTGGCAAGTTCCTTTGCATCTTCGTAGCGTATTTTTGACAATTCGGAAAGTTCCATACCGGAAAGGATTTTTTGTGACTGCCCACCGTTACTCTTGTCGAGGAACATTACATCGCAAATTTCCTGCACATTACCGGTTTGTTTGTTTTTAATGGATAGAGTGTAATCGTCATCGCATTTTATCCACGCGATTTTTATATGGAATGCTTTATAATAATCTACAAAATCACAGCTGAAACTGGCATACGGAAAACGCTTCCTGATGAATATAGTACCGAATTTCTTATTCAGGACGGGGTTAGTGTTCGAGCTAATCTGGACAGTGAAGCGATTTTGGCGGTCGTAGATGGGCACAACGCTAAACAGGATGTGGCGATTGAGCAAAGGCTTTGCAAATGTAAGCCCTGGCGATCTTTTGTTGAAATATCCGCCGAATACCCTTTTCCCGAATGTTACTATAAAGCCCTTGGCCTTGATACGGACGTCTGACATCTTTTTCTCGCTTTAAATTTTGGTTATGTATAATTGAAAATAAGCTCAACGAACACCCCCTGACTTTGTGGGATATTTTTGACTGATACCACAGATTCTAGTGAAGTTGTCGCGTAGCCTCACCCAGCGCAATCCCTGCCGAAACCGCCACATTGAGCGAGCGCCCGCCGCCGGGCATGGGGATGAGCAGGCGGGTATCGCAGGCCATTGCTACATCATCCGGCACGCCGGCGCTTTCACGGCCAAGCATTATGGTATCGCCTGCCTGAAAGCGAAAATCCCATAGCGGGGTGGCGGCTTTGGTGCTCATCAAAATCAGGCGACCGGTGCGTGTGGCCTGAAAATCCTCCCACGAGGCATGGCGGGTGATATCGGCAATATCGGCATAATCCATCGCCGAACGCCGCAGCGCCTTGACCGAAAACGGGAAACCACAAGGCTCGATTACATCGATTCCCGCCCCGAAGCAGGCGGCGAGGCGAATCATTGTGCCAAGATTAGGGGCGATATCCGGTTGAAATGCAGCGATTTTGAGCTTTTGGGGCAATATTTCCACTTTCTTTAGGCATGCGGCGCAAAGTCCGCTGGACCCGCTGGCTTGTCAGGTGTATTCGGTTCTGGCAATACCTGCAATTAGCGGGCCTACTTATATATCCAGCCCGGAACAAGGGCGTAGCAAGGGGGGACCTCCATTGTCTCACGCAGAAGAAAAAGGCACACGTCGCGATTTCCTTTATGTCGCCACCGCCTCGACCGGGGCCGTGGCCGTTGGTGCTGCCGTCTGGCCGCTGGTTGACCAAATGAATCCAAGCGCCGACGTGCAGGCGCTGTCCAATAAAGAAGTTGATATTTCCGGAGTCGAGGTTGGCACCCAGCTGACCGTCAAGTGGCAGGGCAAGCCGGTGTTTATTCGCCGTCGTACCGCAGAAGAGATCAAAATAGGTCGCGAGACACCGCTGGCCGATTTGCCGGATCCGACGTCTCAAAACAAAAACAAGTGGGCGCTGGATGCTTCCGACGAAAACCGCGTGCTCGATGAAGCCGGCGAATGGCTGGTGATGATCGGGGTTTGCACCCATCTGGGTTGTATTCCTCTGGGCGATGGGCTTGGTGACTTTGGCGGCTGGTTCTGCCCGTGCCACGGATCTCACTATGATACCGCCGGTCGTATTCGCAAGGGGCCTGCCCCGCTTAATCTTTTGGTACCGGTCAATGCTTTTTTGTCCGATGCCGTCATCAAACTAGGGTAAGGGGCGCATTATGAGTGGTATCCCACACGATAAATACGAGCCAAAGAGCAAGTCTGCCAAATGGCTTCATTCGCGGCTGCCAATTGTTGGACTGATCCATAGCACGATCATGATTCCCACACCGAAAAACCTGAACTGGATGTGGATCTGGGGCATTGTTCTGGCCTTCACGCTGGTATTGCAAATTGTAACCGGCGTTATTCTGGCTATGCATTACACGCCAAATGTCGACATGGCTTTCCAGTCGGTCGAGCACATTATGCGAAATGTAAATGGCGGCTGGCTGTTGCGCTATCTGCACATGAATGGCGCGTCGCTATTTTTTGTTGCGGTTTACCTGCACATTTTCCGTGGTCTTTACTATGGCTCTTATAAAGCCCCGCGCGAGGTGACGTGGATCATCGGTATGCTGATTTACCTTGCCATGATGGCCACCGGCTTTCTTGGTTATGTGCTTCCCTGGGGGCAGATGTCCTTCTGGGGCGCGACCGTGATCACCGGCTTGTTTGGCGCCATTCCCGGCATTGGTGAAAGCCTCCAGACATGGTTGCTGGGCGGACCGGCAGTGGATAACCCCACCCTGAACCGTTTCTTCTCGCTGCATTACCTGCTGCCATTTGTGATTGTGGCGCTGGTGGCGCTGCATATCTGGGCATTCCATACCACTGGTAACTCCAACCCGACCGGGGTGGAGGTGCGCCGCGATTCCAAAGAGGAGGTCGAGAAAGACACCCTGCCATTCTGGCCCTATTTTGTGATCAAGGATCTTTATGCGCTGGTGGTGGTGCTGATCGTCTTTGCCATTTTTGTGGGCTTTATGCCCAACTTCATGGGCGAACCGGATAACTATATGATGGCCGATCCGCTGGTGACACCGGTAGCGATTGTGCCTGAATGGTATTTCCTGCCCTTCTACGCGATCCTGCGCGCTTTTACTGACGAGGTGCTTCTGGTGCAGATCGTCAGTGTGGTTACCGGCGGCATTGTAGATGCAAAATTCTTCGGGGTTTTGGCGATGTTTGGCGCGATTTTCGTTATGGCGCTGGTGCCATGGCTGGATACTAGCAAAGTGCGTTCGGGCCGCTATCGCCCGGCGTTCCGCTTTTTCTTCTGGCTGCTGGCGATTGACTTCATGTTCCTGATGTGGCTTGGCTCGCGCCCGGCTGTGGAGCCATATGCAACCATGTCGCTTTTTGCGTCCTATTACTGGTTTGCCTATTTCCTGATCATTCTGCCGTTGCTTGGTGTGTTCGAGCGCCCGAAAGCGCCGCCGGAAACCATCGAAGCAGACTTTGACAGCCACTATCCGCCGAAATCGGCTGAATAAACCCTACGAGAGGACATAGAATATGTTTAAGAAAACAATCCTTTCCGCACTGGTGGTGCTGGGTTTGGGCACTTCGCAGATTGTGGCGGCACCGGTTGGTGAAGTCGAGGATATCAACTTCAGCTTTGAAGGGCCATTCGGCACCTTTGATGAGCCGCAATTGCAGCGTGGGCTTCAGGTTTTCACCGAGTCTTGCGCGGCATGCCACGGGCTTAATCTGGTGGCCTACCGTAATCTTGGTGATTATGGTGGCCCGCGGCTCAGCCCCGAGCAGGTAAAAGCCTACGCGGCCCAGTTCGAGGTGTTCGATATTGAAATCGACGATTACCGTCCGGCGATCCCGCCAGATATGTTTGCCGGCAGCACAATGGAAAATGCGCCTGATCTATCGCTGATGGCCAAGGCGCGTAAAGCCTTTTCCGGCCCCAACGGGCTGGTGATTATTCCCTTGGTCAAGGGTTTTGGCGGCGCAGAATATATCGCGGCGGTGCTGAAAGGCTATACCGGCGAGGAAAAAGAAGAGGCCGGATCTATTCTTTATGGCAACACCGCCTTCCCCGGTGGCTGGATCGCCATGGCGCCCCCGCTGTTTGACGAGATGGTAGAATTTGAGCCGGCTTCCGATAACAGCACAGCCGCCATGGCCAAAGACGTAGCGGCTTTTCTGATGTGGACCGCAGAGCCAAAAATGATGGAACGCAAAAAAGCCGGTCTTGTGGCTGTGTTGTTTCTGACCTTTCTGGCGGTCATGCTTTACCTGACCAACAAGAAGATATGGGCCAAGGCCAAGCGCAAGGATCACGCGTAGGCTTTGCGGCCCTAACGGGCAAGATATAATAAAAAGGGCGTGGCCGTTGCTGCGCCCTTTTTGCTGGCGCCGCCGTAAACCCTAGCCAAGATAATCCTTGAAGCCCGGTGCCGGTTGGCTGAAAAAACGTTCTGTTTCGACCGGAGGCAGAGCTTTGTTTTTGTCGATGAATATGCAGGATTTCGCGATGTGGCGCGCGTCTTCGGGGGCGTGAGTTACCAAAAGCAGGGTGGCGGATTGGACCTTGCGGATGTCTTCTACCAAATCAAGCATATCACGGCGCAGGGCCGGCCCGAGCGCGGCAAAAGGTTCGTCGAGCAGCCAGATCGGTTTTTGGCGTAATACCGTGCGGGCGAGTGCCACGCGCTGGCGCTCGCCGCCCGAGAGCTGTTTTGGTAGGTCTGCCCCGCGCCCTTCAAGCCCGACACGGGCCAGCGCCTCCTCTACCCCGGATTTATCTTGCGCTGAAAGCCGTAGGTCGGGCCGCAGCCCCAGCCCGACATTTTGTGCGATGCTGAGCTGCGGAAACAGATTGTTTTCCTGAAACAGCATGGAGATTGGTCGGTTTGAGGGTGGCAAGCCTGAAATATTATGCCCGCGCCAGCGAATTTGGCCGCTATGGGGGGTAAAGCCGGCCAGCGCCATCAGCAGGGTCGATTTACCGCCGCCGGATGGGCCGAGGATGGCGGTGCTGCGGTTTTCGCGGATGGAAAAATCGGCGGAGAGTTGAAAGCCTTTTAGGGCAATGTGCAGGTTATCCAGCTCAAGCATGGCGGCCTCCTTTGTCAAACAGATAAAACAGGGCAAAGCTGCTGGCGAGCAAAATCAGTGCCACGCCGGCAGCGGCGTCCATTCGGTAGCTGCCCATCAAGCGATACATCAGCAAAGGCAGGGTTTGGGTATCGGGGGGGGCAAACAGGGTGATGACCCCGAGATCGCCCATCGACAAAGCCGCGGCAAGCCCGGTGGCAAAGCCAAGCTCGGGGCGTATTTGTGGCCATGTCAGCCAGCGAAAGCGCGACCAGCCGGAGAGGCCGAGTGTATCAGCCAGCTGGCCGTAATCGCGCTCGGCACGCTGCATCGCCGGTCGCAATATCCGCAACATCAACGGCAGGGCGAGCGCGGCATTGACCAGCGCGGTGATCGGCAAGGCCAGAGCAAAAGGGCTGACAAAGGGATTGAGCAGGATAAAAAGACCGGTACCGATCACAAAAGGCGAGGTCGCCATCAACAGCATCACAAACAGCTCGATGCGCCCGCCACCTTGCACACTATTTATCAGGTGGATGAGCAAAAGCACCAGCCCGAGCGCAAGCAGGGTCGAGGTGAGCGCGACGATCAGGCTTGTTTTCAAGGCACCAAAAAGCCCCGGTGGCAGGCCGGTGAGCAGGCCATTCAGCCCGTTGAGCAGGATCGCCAGCAGTGGCAGGCCGATAAACAGTGCCGCAGCGACTATGACCACGCCATCGAGCAGGCGTGGCCATATCTGGCGGCTTTCTTCATGGTAGCCGATATGCAGGCTGCCGCCAAAAACAGCCCCGCGCCCAAGCCTGAAGGCCAGAGCGGCGGCTGTCAGGCCAATAAGTAGCTGGACAATCGCCAGCCGCGCCGCACCCGCCAGATCAAACTCGAAGCGCAAAGCCTGATAGATCGCCAGCTCGATGGTGCTGGCCTTTGGCCCGCCACCAAGGGCAAGGGCGACTGCAAAGCTCGACATTGCCAGCATAAAAACAAGCAGCAGGGCTGTGGGCACCGTGCTACGCAGGATCGGCAGATCAAACAGCCTGAAGCGGGCAGGGCGACCAAGGTCAAGCTGGGTTGCGAGGCGGAAATGCTCGGCTGGTACCGCTTGCCAGCCCTGAAGCAGCAGGCGGGTGGCCAGTGGCAGGTTGAAAAACACATGCGCCAGCAGCACGCCTTTCAAGCCGTAAATATCAAGAGGCCCAAGATCGGCCATGGCCAGCAGATCGCTAAAAACCCCGCCACGCCCCCAGATGGCCAACAAGCCAAAAACCGCAACGATAGAAGGCAGGATAAAGGGCGCGCCAAGTAATGAAATCATCAATCGCCGCCCCGTAAACCGCCGCCGCGCCAGCGCTTTGGCTAAGGGCACCGCCAGCGCCACGCTGATAAGCGCCGACAGGCTGGCTTGCAGCAGAGTGAAGCGGATTGCCGGCCAGAACAACGCCCCGCCGCCGCCCGTGCCAGCCTTTGATAGCAGTGCCAGCACTGGTACGATCACCAGCAGGGCCACTGCAAAAAGAGCGGCCCAGCCGAATATTTTACTGGGGCGTGTCACTGGCTCAGGGCGGCCACCCACTCTTCCACCACGGCGCTTTTTGCTGTCGCCGAAGGGGTGAGATCGCCGGAAACCGGTTTTGGCGTGATCAGGCTGGCAAAGCCCTCGGGCAGAGGGGTGTCGGTGACGGGATACATCCAGTTGGTTTCAGGGATGATGCTTTGAAAGGCGTCACTGGTGATAAAAGCCAGAAACCGGTCGGCCAGCTCGCTTTCGGGGCTATTGGCGAGCTTGGCGGCAACCTCGATTTGCAGGTAATGCCCTTCGATGAAGGCGGCGGCGGATTTGCTGTTATCTCCTTCGGCGATCAGATGATAGGCGGGGGAGGTGGTATAGGAAAGCACCATATCGGCCTCGCCGTTGAGAAACATGCCGTAAGCCTCGGACCAGCCCTTGGTGACTGTAACGATGTTATCGGCAAGATCGGCCCAGATGCCGGATGCCTGATCACCGTAAGCAGCCTTTACCCACAGCGCCAACCCGAGGCCGGGGGTGGAGGAGCGTGGGTCCTGAATGATGATATCAAGGTCGGAAGCGGCCAGTGCGGTGAAACTGTCGGGCACGTCTTGCAGGCGGGTATTATCATAGACAAAGGCCAGATAGCCCCAGTCATAGGGCATAAAGGTGTCATCCTGCCATGCTACCGGCAGGTTCAGCTCTTGCGGGGGGGCGGCGAGGGGGGCAAAAAGGCCGAGCGCGCGGGCTTGTTCCATCAGTGAATTATCAAGGCCAAGGGCGATATCCGCCTTGCTGCGCGCACCCTCGAGGCGCAGACGCGAAAGCAGGGCAGCGCCATCACCGGCAGCGATAAAATTCAGGGTGCAGGTGCATTCGGCCTCGAAGGCGGCTTTTATTTTTGGCCCCGGTCCCCAGTCAGTGACAAAGCTGTCATAGGTATAGACGTTGAGTTCGGGCAGGTTTTGCGCCATTACGCCGCCAAAAGGCAGGCTGAGGGCCGCAGCGAAAAGGATGTTCTTCATGGTTCTCTCCTTGGCTACGACGCAAGTCAGATGTGGGGAGACCCATACCTTCCCTACGCCGGCATGATCCGGTTCAGGTTCTACGGGTCCGCAACTGCGTCTCAGCCCAAAGGCTCCCCGAGGTGAGGGCAGGATAGGCCTGTGCGCGCCTGATTGCAATAAGGGGTTTTGCGCAGCTTTGGCTTGGGGTAAGACGGGGGAAAGGGAGTATTGCCATGTCGATGAACAGCTTTGGCCATTTGTTTCGAGTTACTACATGGGGCGAAAGCCACGGGGTGGCGCTGGGCGCGACCATAGATGGCTGCCCGCCAAATGTGCCGATAAATGAAGCGATGCTCCAGCACTGGCTGGATAAAAGAAAGCCCGGGCAAAACAAATATACCACCCAGCGCCAAGAGCCGGACGCCGTGGAGATACTCTCCGGTGTGTTTGAGGGAAAAACCACCGGCACGCCGGTGCAGCTGATGATCCGCAATCAGGATCAGCGCTCAAAGGACTATGGTGAAATTGCGGAGAGCTTTCGGCCCGGACATGCGGATTTCACCTATTTTACCAAATACGGAAACCGCGATTATCGCGGCGGGGGTCGCTCTAGCGCGCGCGAAACGGCAGCGCGTGTAGCTGCGGGCGGGCTGGCGCGCGCCGCCATCGCCGAGCTTGTGGCCGGTGTTGAAATAAAGGGCTATATGGTGCAGATGGGCGACCGGAAGATCGACCGTGCACGCTTTGATATGGATGAGATCGAGCGCAACCCTTTTTGGGTACCGGACGCTGAAGCCGCCACTGAATGGGCGGAATATCTGGATGGATTGCGCAAGAGCCACAACTCGGTTGGCGCGATTATCGAGGTGGTGGCTTCGGGCGTGCCTGCGGGGCTTGGTGCGCCGGTATATGCCAAGCTTGATACCGATATTGCGGCTGCGATGATGTCTATCAATGCGGTGAAAGCGGTAGAGATCGGCGCCGGTATGGGCGCGGCAATGCTGACCGGCGTGGAAAACGCCGACGAGATGCGGATGGGGAAAAACGGGGTAGAATTTGGCTCCAACCATGCGGGGGGTATTTTGGGCGGCATCAGCACCGGGCAGGAGATCGTCTGCCGGTTTGCGGTAAAGCCGACCTCTTCTATCCTGACGCCGCGCAAAACCGTGACCAGAGGCGGGCGCGAGATTGATCTGGTCACCAAGGGGCGACATGATCCGTGTGTCGGTATTCGTGCGGTGCCGGTGGGCGAGGCGATGATGGCTTGTGTTATCCTCGACCATTTGCTGCTGCATCGCGGGCAAATAGGTGAAAATCAGGGAAAGGTTGTTTTGTAAATGTTCGGGATTGAAGATATGGCTTGGTATGTCGAAATCGGGCTGAATGTGCTGATGGCTTTGCTGACCCTGCTGGGGGCCATGTGGGTTTCCGGTCTGGTCAAGCGGCAGATTGTGCGCCTCAGCCACAAATATAAAGAGCTGGACGACACGCTCTTTTTGTTTCTCGCCAGTCTGGCCAAATATGTGATACTGGCTGTTGCGGCAGTTTTTGTGTTGGCGCGTTTCGGCATTCAGACCACATCGCTTATTGCCCTGCTCGGGGCGGCGGGGCTGGCGATTGGCCTTGCGTTGCAAGGCACGCTTTCCAATCTGGCGGCAGGGGTGATGCTGCTCGGGTTTAGGCCGTTCAAGATCGGGGATTTTGTTGATGTGGGGGGGCATACCGGTACCGTCAAGGCGATTGCGCTGTTTACCACCGAGATCGCTACCGTTGATAATATCCAGATCATTATTCCCAATGGTGATATCTGGGCGTCCTCGATCCGTAACTACTCCTACTACGACCGGCGGCGCTGCGACTTGGTGATCGGGGTGGCCTATGACAGTGATCTGAAAAAAGCGGAAGAAGCAATATTCAAGGTGATCCGCGCCGATCCACGCAGCCTGCAAGACCCCGAGCCGTTTGTGGCTGTCACCAACCTCGGTGACAGTTCAGTAGATTTTTCGCTGCGGGTCTGGGTTGAAAAAGCAGATTATGCCGCGCTGAAATTTGCCCTGCTTCGCGGTATCAAGGAAGAGTTTGACCGGCAGGGGATCGATATTCCATTCCCGACTTCCATTCTTATTTCTGCACAGGGGTAGCGCTTATTTTTCCGACAGCGGCAGGCTGACAATAAACACCGCGCCTTTTGTCATTTTTTTGCCGGTCTTCAATTGCAGATCACCGTGAAGGTTTCGCATGATCTCGCGGCTGATCGGTAGGCCGAGGCCGGCGCTGCCCGCCAGATTGGCTTCAGACAGACGGGAGAATTTCTCGAACACCTTTTTGCGGTTGGCATAGGTAATGCCCGGCCCGTTATCCTCAAGGGTGATAAAGGCTGTGCCGTCTCGGGTTTCAAGGTCGATTTTTAGCAGCGACGGGTCTCCGCGACCGTATTTTACGGTGTTTGATATCAGGTTGATAAAAACCTGCGCCAGCCGGTCAAAATTGGCCATAACAAAAACGGGCGTGGGGCCGAGGTTGTTTTCTATACGCACCCCGGCTTCGCTGATCAGCACATCGGCGGCATTGAGTGATTTTTCCATGGCGCGCTGGATAGAAACCGGCTCGATCAAAAGCTGTCCGCGACCTGATTCAAGGTGGCTGAGGTCCAGAATTTCGTCGAGCAGGCGGGTTAGTCTTTCGCTTTCCTCGGAAATAATGCCGAGAAAACGCCGGGCATCGGGCTTGCCTAGTTCGGGGGTGTCGCGCAGAATCTCGGAGAAGGAGCGGATCGAGGTCATCGGGGTGCGCAGCTCGTGGCTGACCTGGCTCAAAAAGGCATCCTTTTGCGCGCCCATTTCAGTGAGCTGGGCATTGGCGGTACGCAGCTCTTGCGCGGTTCTTTCCAGACGGTGGGACTGGTTTTCCAACTGCTGGGAATACTCCATAATCCGGGCGGTTTCGTCGGCTATTTTCATCAGCTCGTCAACCGAAACCGTGCCACCGCCTGCGATCTGGCTGACCATGGCATGGGCCGAGGCCGCCCCGATCGAGCCGGCCAGCTCGCGCTCGAGGGTTTGCACGAGCTTGTCTGTTGCGTCGGGTAGCCCGCGAGATTTGCCTTGTTGGCGGGCCATTTCAGTAAAAAGCCGCTGTGCGGGGTCGGTGCCGAGGATGCGCTGGGCGAGGGTAAAAAGATCAGCTGATGTAGCCGAGCGTGATACAAGATAGGAACCGGTGGACTGGTCAAGCCGGAACACATCGACAAACTGGCTGCTCTGGATGCGCTCGAGCGGCCCCGGGCTGGAGAGGAGCGAACCAATAATAAACAGCACGATATTGAAGGTCATGGACCAGAAAAGGGAATGGACCAGCGGGTCATACCCTGTCAGGCCAAATAGCGCGCTGGGCTTGAGAAAGGCCAGCCCGAACGGGCCGTTTTCAAGGGTGGCTTGCGAGAGGATGAAGGCGCCCTCGAAGCTGGGTAAAAACAGCGTATAGGCCCAAAGAGCAAAACCGGCAAGCAGGCCCAGTATGGCACCGTTTCGGGTGGCACCGCGCCAGAAAAGCCCGCCAAGCAGCGAGGGGATGATCTGGGCCGAGCCGGCAAAAGCGATCAGCCCGATCGAGGCCAACGCCCCCGAGCCACCCGTCAGACGAAAATAGAGGTATCCAAGCAGCAAAATACCGGCAATCGACAGCCGCCGCGAGCGCAGCAAAATAGTGCGGACATCACCGCTGGTCTGGGTTTTTTTGCTATTGAGGCGCAACCAGAGCGGCATGATAATGTGGTTGGATACCATCGTCGAAAGTGCAATTGCGGCGATAATCACCATAGAGGTAGCCGCAGAAAATCCGCCAAGAAAAGCCAGTAGCGCAAGGTTGTTTTGCCCCTGTGCAAGTGGCAGGCTCAGCACATAAAGATCAGGGTTGGAGCCAGCTGGCAGCAAGGCATTACCGGCGATGGCGATCGGCAGGACAAACAGGCTGATCAGCAGCAGATATCCGGGAAAGGCCCAGCTCGCGGTGGCAAGGTGGCGTTCGTCAGCGTTTTCGACGACGATGACCTGAAACATCCGTGGCAGGGTAAGGATCGCCATGGCTGAAAGCATGGTCAAACTAACCCAGCGCGCGGAAAATATGCTTTCGAACTGCAGCATTTCGGTATCGGCCATGGCGAATATCTCCGCCGGCCCCCCGCCTATCCCCCAGACGACGAACACCCCCACCGACAGCAAGGCCACCAGTTTGACAATCGCTTCAACGGCAATAGCGGTGACAACCCCGTGGTGGCGCTCATTGGCATCAACATTGCGGGTGCCAAAAACAATGGTAAAGGCCGCCAGCCCGGCCGCGACCCAAAAGGCGGTGAGGTTGGCATTGTCGCCGGTATCAAACACGGAAAAGCTGAGGGTGATCGACTGGAGTTGTAGTGCGATATAAGGGGTGGAGCCGATCACGGCCATCAAGGTGACCAACACCGCCAATGATGTGCTTTTGCCATAGCGAGAAGAAATGAGATCGGCGATCGAGGTGATGCGCTGCGCCCGCCCGACCCGTAGCAATTTGCGCAGCAACCACCACCAGCCGATAAAAACCAGCGTGGGGCCGAGATAGATGGTGACAAATTCGAAGCCGTTGCGCGCCGCGGACCCGACCGCGCCGTAAAAGGTCCAGCCTGTGCAATAGACCGAGATCGACAGCGTATATACAAAGGGCGAGCGCAGCCAGCCGATCCGCCCTGCTGCGGCACGGCGCTCGGCCCAGAAAGCAATGGCAAACAGCAGCGCCGCATAGCCAAGGCTGGCGACGATCAGGGTATTGAGCGAAAGCATGGCTTAGCCCTTGTCAAGCCGCCGCGCCATGGCGCGCGCAGCCAGAACCAGCCCGAGCCAGACGCCAAAAATATAGATAAATATCAGCGGTAAGCCAAAGAGCGTGCCTGCTCCGGTAAAAATGGTGATCAGGGGCGAGACCAGCAAAAACGCTCCCAGAACCGGCAAAAGCACAGCGCTGTCACGCAGTTTGCGTTTGCGGGTGGTCGAGGTGCCGAGGTCCGGGTTTTTCATGCCAGCAGCCCGAGGATGCGGGAGATGATTTCCTTGTTGGAAAAAGGCTTGGTCATGAACAGATCAACCCCGATTTCCTCGGCGGTCAGCCGGTCGCGGGCTTGGCCCTTGGCGGTCAGCACCATGACCTTTGGCGGTGCAGTGAAGGCGTTATGCAAATCGCGCAAAATATCAAAGCCGCTGCGATTGGGTAGCATGACATCAAGGATAACCAGATCGGGGAGGGTGTTTTTGATGCTTTCCATAGCCTTGGCCCCGTCGGGCTGATCGGTCACCTCTAGCCCTTCGCGCTCCAGCAAAAAGCGCAAAGACTCAACAATATTCGGCTCGTCTTCGATGATTAAAACACGTTTGATCAAGCTTTGCCCCCTCTTGGGATGAATTTTGCGCACTAAAGCCGAAAAGAGCAAGGAATTTATTGCCCCGATATCGTCTGGACGGGGATATCCTCTCCGAGGATTTGTGGCTCGGTGCGCGCTGTGCAGGATTGTCGCGGGCAAATCCGGCAGGTGATGCCTATTGGGCGGGCCTCGCCAAGGTCGGGCAGCCACTTGGCCAGAAGAGCGCGCTGCTCGTGGTGGAGGATCAACATGGCTGCATTCAGCTCTGGTGGGGCGCCAAAGCGCGGGCTGCTTTGGGCTTCGGCAATGGCAAGGCCGATAAACTTGTGTTGGCCGGGCAGCTCGAGCAAGGTAAGCGTGGGCACATGCGGGGTAGCAAAGGACTGATAAAGCGGCCAGAGCGGGCAGGCATTGCCGTGGCGCGGAAAGGCAAAATCGGCGATAGGGCGGCGGGAAAGTGCGCGCCCTGCCGCGTTTGATATCGC
The DNA here is from genome assembly GCA_021647745.1 of Paracoccaceae bacterium. Taxonomy (GTDB): domain Bacteria; phylum Pseudomonadota; class Alphaproteobacteria; order Rhodobacterales; family Rhodobacteraceae; genus UBA3077. The sequence goes on from JAKIUB010000017.1 coordinate 23,507, forward strand.
CAGACCCATTGGCGGTGCGGCTGTCTGTGCCGGATCCTGAAAGGCCAGCCGCCGAAACACCGCGTGCAGGCTGGTGCCGAAAATATGAGCCAGTTGGCTTGGGTTATACTGGCATCGCCGCGCTGCCTTGGTGAAATCACTTTGCGGCATCGCCTGGGCATCCCGGGCGTATTGTTGCAAAAAAGCAGTGATCAGGCGGCTGGTTTCCTGATTTTCGACAGATACGCCCTCGGCCATGATTCTGTTGACGATATAGGCGATTTCAACATTGCTGGCCGGAGCCTCGCCAAGATTGTCGAGCTGGGGAAAACCGTAATTGTGGTGCTCCAGAAAGGCGTCCAGCTCTTCCTGGGGGGTGGCTATGCCGGTTTTTGGATCGGCCTTTTTATCAAAATACTGCACTAAAGACTGGGCGGAATCGGTCAGGCGGCGACTTTCTTCGTGGATGATGGTATGGAAGCGGGCCTGTTTTTCCGGTTCGATATCGTCAATATTGGTTAATATATTGGAGGTGGAGCGGATGGCGGTGATATTGGAAAGCATACCGTGCAAGCTTTCGGCCAAAAACGGATCATGAGTGAGGCGATCTGAGAGGGCCGTGATCATTGCCTCCTGATCTCGGGTTTGGCGGTAAAGGGCGGCGATCATCTGGGCCCAGCCCGGAAAACGCCCCGCCAGTTCCTCCACACCGGCAACCTCGGCCCCGATTGTGGGGTGGTGGGCCGCGGCCTCGTAAAGATCGCTGATCTTGGCGCTGTCTACCCCGTCCGCCAAGCTCGAGACCGGTACATCAAGCACGCGCGCGATAGAGAGCAATACCTTTCCGGCTACCGCGCGCCGGTTGTGTTCGATCAGGTTGAGGTAGGATGGCGAGATGCCCGCCTGTTCCGCAAGGGATTTCTGGGTCAGCCGTGCTTGGCGTCTTTGCTCGCGAATACGCGTGCCGGAAAGAGATTTTCGCATGGGATTCCAATCCTTTGCCGCAGTGCAATGCAAAATAGTTTACAAGGAGTTAATCAAGCTTGATATTAGTTTTACAAAATTTTGATGCAAACACAATAAGTTATTGCAAAATTAACAAAACGCTCCAGAGTGTTGGTGCGGCAATATAGCCGTGCCGGTTCGCCGGACAAACTGACAGGAATGGGAGGAAATTCATGTCTAGACTAATTATGAATCGCCGTGGGTTGCTAAAAACCGGGGCTGCGGTAGGTGCCGGTATGGCAATGCCCACGGTGCTGACCGCTGGCGGCCATGGCTATGCCAATGCGCCAACCGGCTCGACCGTAACGCTTGGCTTCAATGTGCCTCAGTCCGGCCCTTATGCCGACGAGGGTGCTGACGAGCTGCGCGCTTATTATTTAGCCGTAAAACACCTGAATGGTGAAGGTGACGGCGGAATGATGAACACGTTTTCATCCAAAGAGCTGCAAGGCACCGGGATTTTGGGGCGCAAGGTCGAATATGTGACCGGCGATACCCAGACCAAATCCGACGCGGCGCGCGCTTCCGCGCAATCCATGATCCAGAAAGACGGCGCGGTGATGATCACCGGTGGCTCGTCTTCCGGTGTTGCGGTTGCGGTTCAGGCCTTGTGCCAAGAAGCCGGCATTATCTTCATGGCGGGTTTGACCCACTCGAACGACACCACCGGCAAAGACAAAAAAGCCAACGGTTTCCGGCATTTCTTCAACAGCTATATGTCGGGTGCTGCATTGGCGCCGGTGTTGGAAAACGCTTATGGCAATGATCGTGTCGCCTATCACCTGACGGCTGATTATAACTGGGGCTGGACCACACAAGAATCAGTGCAGGCAGCTACCGAGGCCAAAGGCTGGACAACCGTTGCCAACGTGTTGACCCCGCTTACCGCCACCGATTTCAGCTCTTATATCGCACCTGTGCTTAATTCCGGCGCGGATGTTCTGGTGCTGAACCACTACGGCGGCAACATGATCAACTCGCTGACTTCTGCGGTTCAGTTTGGCCTGCGGGACAAATTGGTCAACGACAAAAACTTTGAAATCGTTGTGCCGCTTTATTCGCGCCTGATGGCTCGTGGTGCCGGTGAAAACGTTAAGGGCATTTACGGCTCAACCAACTGGCATTGGTCGCTACAGGATGAAGGCTCAAAAGCTTTTGTTCAATCATTTGGCGAAGAGTATGGCTTCCCGCCATCGCAGGCGGCACATACGGTTTATTGCCAAACCCTGCTTTATGCGGATGCGTGCGAGCGTGCCGGAACCCACCAGCCATGTGCTGTTGTTGAAGCGCTTGAAGGCTTTGACTTTGACGGTCTGGGTAATGGTCCAACCCATTATCGTGCTGAAGATCACCAGTGCTTCAAGGATGTTCTTGTGGTGCGCGGGAAAGAAAACCCGACATCCGAGTTTGACCTTCTGGAAATCGTGGAGGTTACGCCGCGTGCGCAGGTTGAGTATCCGGCGGATCACCCGATGTTTGCGGGCGGTGCCTTGGGCAACTGTAACAACGGGTAGCTAAGCTTCCCCTTCGGGAAAACCTTCCGGTCGCGCCTAAGCGCGCGGCCGGATTTTCTGCAAAACTGCAGTCCTCATTCATATAAAAAAACGGAGCAGGCCGAGCTATGGACGCCATCCTTCTGCAAGTACTTAACGGGATAGACAAGGGCAGCGCCTATGCGCTGATCGCCTTGGGCCTGACCCTTATTTTCGGCACGCTTGGCGTGGTTAACTTTGCCCACGGCGCGCTGTTTATGCTCGGCGCGTTTGTGGCGGTGACCGTTGGCAAGATCCTCGATATTTCCAAAATCACCATCGACCCCGAAAGGCTGGATTTTCTTGGTAATCCAGCCAAAATACGAACGCCGTATGTCACCGAATGGTTTGGTGATTTTGGCTATTGGCTGATCGAGTGGTCGGTGCTGGTTTCGGTTGTCGTGGCCATTCCGGTGATGGTTCTGATCGGGATCATTATGGAGCGCGGGCTGATCAAGCACTTTTATAACCGCCCCCACGCAGACCAGATTTTGGTTACCTTCGGCCTTGCGATTGTATTGCAAAACATCATTAAAGCTGTTTACGGGGCCAACCCTATTCCGCAATCCGCCCCTGATTTGCTGCAAGGTTCGGTCGATTTCGGTGTGCTGGTCGGCATGACTAAAGACACGGTTATCTACCCGCTCTGGCGGCTGGTTTACTTTATCTTTTCGATGGTGCTTATCGGTGGTGTGTTTGCCTTTTTGCGCTTTACCACCTTTGGTATGGTGGTGCGCGCGGGCATGGCCGACCGCGAAACCGTGGGCCTGCTGGGCATTAACATTGACCGGCGATTTACGATCATGTTTGGTGTCGCCGCCGCTGTCGCGGGGCTTGCGGGGGTGATGTATACGCCGATTAGTCCGCCAAATTACCCGATGGGCATGGATTTCCTCGTGCTCAGCTTTGTGGTGGTTGTGGTCGGCGGCATGGGCAGTTTGCCGGGTGCTGTGCTGGCGGGCTTCTTGCTTGGCATTATTGAAAGCTTTGCCTCCATGCCGCTGATCAAAGACGCCATTGCGGCTATTGGATTGCCCGCGATTGACCAAATTATCATCTACCTCATAGCTGTCATTGTCTTGCTGGTTCGGCCTCGTGGGCTGATGGGCAAAACTGGCATAATGGAGGAATAAGGACATGACCCTGATGAGAGATCGAACCCTTCTAATCATATTTACGCTGTTTGTTTTGGCGGCGCCGCTAATCTTTGCGCCCACGGGGGCCGCGTACCCGGACCTTTTGCAGCGCTTTGCCATATACGGGATTTTTGCCATCGGCTTTAACATCCTGTTTGGCCTTACGGGCTACTTGTCCTTTGGCCACGCGGCCTTTCTGGGCGTTGGCTCCTATGCAGCGGTCTGGATGTTCAAGCTGCTGAGCATGAACATTTTGCCGGCGCTTTTGCTCTCGGTCCTGATTGCGGGGCTGTTTTCGCTGGTGGTCGGTTATATCAGCCTGCGCCGCTCGGGGATATATTTCTCGATCCTGACGCTGGCCTTAGCGCAAATGAGCTATGTTCTGGCCTATTCGGTGCTCACCCCGCTGACCAATGGCGAAACCGGCTTGCAGCTGCGCCTCGATGATCCGCGCATTCTGGATGCGGCAGGGCCGGAGGGCTTTTTGCCATCCACCAATCTGTTTGGCCTGGAGATGAGAGAAGTATTCTGGAGCCCGACGGTTTTTGGCTATGACCTTCAGTTTAACTGGGGGTATTATGTCAGCGCTGTGATGCTCATCCTGTCTTTCTGGATCTCGATCCGCATCTTCCGCTCGCCATTCGGGCTGATGCTGCGCGCGATCAAAACCAACCAGACGCGGCTGAAGTATACCGGCGTAAGCACGCGTCCTTACACGCTGGCAGCCTTTGTGATTTCCGGCATGTTTGCCGGCCTCGCGGGCGGCTTGCTGGCGTCGATGGACCCTCTGGCAGGTGCCGAGCGCATGCAATGGACAGTGGGCGGCGAAGTGGTGCTAATGGTGGTGCTGGGCGGTATGGGCACGCTGATCGGGCCGGTTTTGGGCGCGGTGTTTATCAAATACTTCGAGAATATCTTTTCCAAAATCAACGACTCTGTGCTGCAAGGCTGGTTTGCGTTTATGCCCGGTTGGCTTGATAATTTCTTTGTTACCATCGTCTCTCCCTTTGTGGGCAAGGGCTGGGGCCTTACCCTCGGCGCGTTGTTTATGATCGTGGTGATCTTCCTGCCTGGCGGGCTGGTTGACGGCGCAAAGCGTATTGGTCGAAAAATTACGGGCGCTGATAGGCGCGCGGCCAAAGTGGAGAGCAAGTAATGGGTATTCTTGAAGTCCAGAACGTCAACAAGCGCTTTGGCGGCTTGCAGGCGCTCAATAATGTCAACCTAGATGTCGAGAAAGGCTCGGTGCATGCGATCATCGGACCGAACGGGGCGGGAAAATCTACCTTTCTGAATTGTCTGATCGGCAAGCTCAAGCCTGATACCGGTTCGGTGAACTTCGAGGGGAATTCGGTGCTTGGCAAGGCCCCCCACGAGATCAACCAGCTCGGAATATCACGGGTTTTCCAGACACCGGAGATATTTGCCGAGCTGAACGTGTTGGAAAATGTGATGATACCGTGTTTTGCCCATCGTGATGGCGCGTTTAAGGTTAATGCCTTTGCGCGGGTACTCAAAGAGAAGGGTATCCGGGAGCAGGCCGAGGATGTTCTTGAAGACATGGGCATGAAAGACAAGCGGAACTTGCAGGCCAGCTCGCTTTCGCGTGGTGACAAGCGGCGTCTCGAAATGGCGATGTGCCTTGTGCAAAAACCCAAGCTGATGCTGCTGGATGAACCAACGGCAGGCATGTCCCGGGCTGATACCAATAATACGATCGAGCTGCTGAAACATATCGGCGAGACCCGTGGTATTACCAAAGTCATCATCGAGCATGACATGCATGTGGTTTTCAGCCTCGCTACGACCATTTCGGTATTGGCTCAGGGGGCGATTATCGCCGAGGGGCTGCCGGAAGATATCAAAGGCCACCCCAAGGTGCGCGAAGCCTATCTCGGGGAGGTAGAAGTATGAACGACGAAGGTAACAAACCCGCATATCTGTCTGTGCATGACATTCATTCCTATTATGGCGAGAGCTATATCGTGCAGGGGGTGAGCTTTAATATCCACGAAGGCGAGATATTGGCGCTGCTCGGGCGCAATGGCGCGGGCAAGACCTCGACCCTGCGCAGCATTGCCCGACTGGCGAATCCGGCATTGACCAAGGGCGAGATCTGGCTTGACCATCAGCCCATTCACGAAATGGAAAGCTATCAGGCGTCGCAGGCCGGTATCGGGCTGGTCCCGGAGGATCGGCGGATCATTCAGGGGCTGACGGTGGAAGAAAACATCAAGCTGGCCCAGATCGCCCCACCTATGGGTTGGTCGGTCGAGCGGATTTTTGATCTTTTCCCCCGTCTGAAGGAGCGCCGAAAGCAAGAAGGCACCACGCTTTCGGGGGGCGAGCAGCAGATGCTGGCCATCGGGCGGGCGCTGGCGCGGGATCTCAAACTATTGTTGCTGGATGAGCCATACGAGGGGCTTGCGCCGGTGATTATTCAGGAGATTGAAAAAACCCTGCACGAGATACGGGATCTGGGGATTACCACAATCATTGTCGAGCAAAACGCGGTAGCTGCCTTGAAACTGGCGGATCGGGCTGTCATTCTGGACACGGGAAATGTGGCTTTTGACGGCACTGCGCAAGAGGTGCTGGACAATACCGAGCTTCGCGAAGAATATCTCGCTATCTAGATCAAGACCATCGGGAAGAACAAAATGACTGACAAGCTGTATCCGCCGTCAAAGGAATTTGTCGAACATGCCCATATTGACGAGGCAAAATACCTCGAAATGTATGAGGCTTCCATCAAGGATCCTGAGGCCTTTTGGGGGGAGCAAGGCAAAAGACTGGACTGGATAACCCCCTATACCAAGGTCAAAAACACAACCTTTGAGTACCCTGATGTCTCGATCAAGTGGTATGAGGATGGCGAGCTGAATGTTTGTGCCAATTGTGTGGACCGCCATCTTGAAAGCCGCGGTGATCAGGTGGCGATCATCTGGGAGGGTGACGAGCCGGACCAGAGCAAGAGCATAACCTATAAAGAGCTGCACGAGCGCGTCAGCAAATTCGGAAATGTCCTCAAGGAGCTGGGTGTTAATAAAGGGGACCGTGTGGTGCTCTATATGCCGATGATCCCCGAGGCGGCTTATGCGATGCTGGCCTGCGCCCGTGTTGGCGCGATTCACTCGATTGTTTTTGCCGGTTTTTCGGCTGATGCGCTGGCTAACCGGATCAATGCTTCCGACGCCAAGGTGGTGATCACCGCAGACCACGCCCCGCGCGGTGGTCGCAAGACCCCTTTGAAATCCAACGCTGATGCCGCATTGCTGAATTGTAGCGATAAGGTCAAAATGCTGGTGGTGCAGCATACCGGTGGCGAGACCGACTGGGTGGATGGCCGTGATTTTTATCTGCACGAGATGGAGACCAAGGTTGCCGCTGAATGCCCGCCCGAGGTGATGAAGGCCGAAGATCCGCTGTTTATCCTTTATACCTCTGGCTCTACCGGCATGCCCAAGGGGGTTGTGCATACTTCGGGCGGCTACCTGACCTATGCGGCCATGACCCACGAATATACCTTTGATTACCACGAGGGGGATATCTTCTGGTGCACCGCCGATGTTGGCTGGGTGACGGGACACAGCTATATTATCTATGGCCCGCTGGCCAACGGCGCGACAACGCTGATGTTTGAGGGCGTGCCGACTTATCCTGATGCCTCCCGTTTCTGGCGGGTGGTGGACAAGCATCAGGTCAACCAGTTTTATACCGCGCCAACGGCGATCAGGGCGCTGATGGGGCAGGGCAACGACTGGGTAGAAAAGTGCGACCTTTCCAGCCTAAAGCTGCTTGGCACCGTGGGTGAGCCGATCAATCCCGAGGCGTGGCACTGGTATAATGATATCGTCGGCAAGGGCAAATGCCCGATTGTCGATACATGGTGGCAAACCGAAACCGGCGGGCATTTACTGACCCCGCTTCCCGGTGCAACCGCCACCAAGCCCGGCTCTGCCATGCGGCCGTTTTTCGGCATCAAGCCGGTCATTCTAGAAGCGGAAAGCGGCAAGGAGATTACGAGCGTCGAGGCCTCGGGCGTGCTTTGTATTGCGGATAGCTGGCCTGGGCAAATGCGCACCGTCTGGGGAGACCATGACCGCTTTATTTCTGCCTATTTTGCGGATTATAAGGGCTATTATTTCACCGGAGACGGCTGTCGGCGCGATGCAGATGGAGATTACTGGATCACCGGTCGTGTTGATGATGTGATCAATGTATCGGGCCACCGCATGGGTACCGCCGAGGTCGAGAGCGCGCTGGTAGCACATGTGGCTGTGGCCGAGGCCGCGGTGGTTGGTTACCCGCATGCTATCAAGGGGCAGGGGATATATGCCTATGTTTCCTTGATGAACGGGGTGGAGCCAACGGAAGAGCTGCGCAAGGAGCTGGAAAAATGGGTGCGGACAGAAATTGGCCCGATTGCCAAGCCGGACCTTATCCAGTGGGCGCCCGGTCTGCCAAAAACCCGCTCCGGCAAAATTATGCGCCGGATTTTGCGCAAAATCGCCGAGAATGATTATGGCAGTCTTGGTGATACCTCGACCCTCGCGGAGCCGGCAGTGGTGGATGAGTTGATAGCAAATCGCATGAACCTTTAGCTATGTTTACGGGATTTGACAGCCATCGCATCAAGACCCGTGATACAGAGATATTTTTGCGACTGGCCGGCAGTGGCCCGCCACTTTTACTGCTGCATGGCTATCCGCAGACCCATGTGATCTGGCACAAGATCGCGCCGGCGCTGGCCGAACGGTTTACAGTAATTTTGCCCGACCTGCGCGGCTATGGCGATAGTGGAAAGCCCGCGAGTGATGCCGCACACAGCCCCTATTCCAAGCGCGCGATGGCGCAGGATATGGTGGAGGTGATGGAGCAACTGGGGTTTGACCGCTTTAGCCTTGTTGGCCATGATCGCGGTGCGCGGGTGGCGCACCGGCTGGCCCGCGACCATCCAAAAAGGCTGGAAAAGCTGGCGCTGCTCGATATTGCCCCGACATTGCATATGTATGACGCCACCGATATGCGCTTTGCCCGCGCTTATTATCACTGGTTTTTCCTGATCCAGCCGGCGGGGTTTCCGGAAAAGCTGATTGGTGAAGATCCGCGCTTTTACCTTGAAACCAGCCTCGGTACATGGGGGAAAGCCGGCGAGGCCATTTCGCCCGAAGCCTTTGCCCAATATTTACGATGCTTTTCCGATCCGGCTACTATTCATGCCACTTGCGAGGATTACCGCGCTTCGGCGGGGATAGATCTTGAGCATGACCGCGCCGAAACAGAAAAGCTCGCTGTGCCGCTATTGGTGCTTTGGGGGGCGGAGGGGTTTGTCGGCGCCGCTTATGATGTGCTTGCGACATGGCGGGAAGTGGCGCAGAGTGTGCGTGGGCATGCGGTGCCCGGCGGGCATTTTCTACCCGAAGAGTCTCCCGACGAGACCCTGAGCGCTCTGCTCGATTTTTTATAACCCGAGGAGTCCCCCTATGCATGCCATTATCTTGTCGCAGGGCGGGTATTCGGGGCGGGCCACAGGGCCACAGATAGATGATGCTGCAAAATACCTTGATTATGCCAAGATAAAAAGACCTGCCCCCCGGAAAGGGCAGGTGCTGATCAAGGTTCGCGCCGCTTCGGTCAACCCGTCGGATTTGCACTTTATCAAAGGGGAGTATGGCCAGCCCAGAATACAAGGCACGCCGGCAGGCTTTGAGGGCTGTGGCGATGTGGTCGAGGCGGGTGCCGGAGCGGAGAAGCTGCTTGGCCTGCGGGTGGCTTTTGTGGTTGGTCCGGGTGGTTCGGGCGCGTGGGCGGAGTATGCGGTTGCAGATGCCGTGGCTTGTATTCCGCTGCGCTCCGACATTTCGGACGAAGATGGCGCGGCTCAGATCGTCAACCCGCTGACCGCCATGGCGATGGTGGATATGGTGCCTTCGGGTGGGGCATTTGTGATATCCGCGGCCTCTAGCCAGCTTGGCAAGTTGATGATCGGGCTGGCACAGGAAAAGGAGTTGAAAACCATCGCATTGGTGCGCCGCCCTGCTTTGGTTGACGGGCTGAAGGCCTTGGGTGCCAGTGTGGTGCTGGATGTGACCGCGAAGGATTTTGCGGAAAGCTTTGCTACTGCCAGCAAGGCGCTTTTACCTTCGATATTTCTGGATGCTGTGGCCGACCAGATATCGGAGCAGGTTTTTGTGGCTATGCCGGCAGGGGCGCGCTGGGTTTGCTATGGCAAGCTCGGGGCAGAATCACCGGTGCTGAGCCAGATCGGCCAGCTGATATTTATGGGTAAATGCATCGAAGGGTTTTGGCTCAGCACATGGCTGCGCCATACAGATCCGGTGGTGCAAAAACGGGTTGTTGGTGCGGTGCAGGCCCGTTTTGCCGACGGGCGCTGGCACACGGATATATCTATGCGACTTGGGTTGAACGAAGTGGTGGAGCGGCTGCCGGAGGCGACAAAACGGCTGGATGGCAAGGTTATAATAAAGCCCTGATTCCAGAAATTTCCTGCTATTGTCTTCAAAATGACAGCTGCGCCGTGAAATTAAGCATAATAAATTAAATAATAACAATTTGTGGTAATTTGTGGTAAAATTAAGCAGTAATAGTAAGCAGGAGAGTATTTATGAAGGTATTAAGTTCATTCGCCGTCATGGCGCTTGTTGCCGGCTGTTCATTGCCAATGGGGCAATTCGAAATGGCAACAACCGGTTCGGAAGGCGTTTTGTCTTTGCCGGTGGCAATGTCGGGTAATTGCGGGGCTTCCGGTTTGCAGGGATTGATGGAGCAGTCAGAAAGCGTGCTGGCATCGACGACCTTGCCCGAAAATACCCGGATCATTCGCCCGGGCACGACCTTTACCGAGGATGCGCGGCCGTCACGGCTGAATATCGGCGTATCGGCCAGCGGCACGATTGTGCATGTGGCTTGCGGATAAACTTCTGAAAACGGGGTAAATGCCTCGTGAGAAACCACATCCTGCTATTGCGAAGGAGCGGGCGCAAATGTTAGAGTATCGGTAACAGCTATGTTTCACTTTGTTACCGAAAGTTTATCCCATGAATGATCGCCCCTCCAGCATAGATTATGAAGGCTTGCTCGCCTGCGCCCGTGGTGAAATGTTCGGGTTCGGCAATCCGCAATTGCCGCTGCCCCCCATGCTGATGATGGACCGGATCACCGAGATTTCGGCGGATGGCGGCTCCAACGGGCAAGGCCATGTGGTGGCCGAGCTGGATATCCACCCCGATCTTTGGTTTTTCCCCTGCCATTTTGTTGGCAATCCGATCATGCCGGGCTGCCTTGGCCTTGATGGTATGTGGCAGCTCACCGGCTTTAACCTTGGCTGGCGCGGTATGAAAGGCAAGGGCATGGCGCTGGGTTCGGGGGATGTGAAATTCACCGGCATGGTCACACCCAAAACCAAGCTCGTGCGCTATGAAATTGACTTCACCCGGGTGATTGACCGCCGCCTGAAGGTGGGCCGCGCCAATGGCAAAATGTTTGCCGACGGTGAATTGTGTTATGATGTGACCGACCTCAAGGTCGGCCTGTCGCAAGAATAATACCCTATTGAAAGGAACACAGATGCGTCGTGTTGTTGTCACTGGTCTCGGGGTTGTTTCCCCGATCGGAAATAGTGCTGACGAGGTTTTGGCCTCGCTCAAGGCCGGTCGTTCCGGCATTAAAGCCAACGCCGAAATGGCGGCGCTGCGCTTTCGCAGCCAAATCGCTGGCGAGCCGGATATCAATGTAGCCGAGCATATAGACAAGCGTGCGCTGCGCTTTATGGGGCGCGGCGCGGCCTATGCCTATATTGCGATGGGGCAGGCGATTAGCGACGCCGGCCTTCAGGAAAGTGACATCTCAAACCCGCGCACCGGCTTGGTGGCCGGCTCTGGCGGGCCGTCAACTTCGGCAATGTTTACCGCCCACCAGATTGTGCTCGAAAAGGGGGCGCCCAAGCGCATCGGGCCGTTTGCGGTGCCTAAATGTATGTCTTCGACCGTGTCGGCCAACCTTTCGACTGCCTATAAAATCAAGGGCATCAATTATTCGATCACCTCGGCTTGCTCGACCAGCCTGCACTGCATTGGTGCGGCGGCCGAACAGATCATGATGGGTAAACAAGACCTGATGTTTGCCGGTGGTGGCGAGGAGCTGGACTGGACGCTTTCTTGTCTGTTTGACGCCATGGGTGCAATGAGCAGCAAATATAACGAGACCCCTGAGAAGGCCTCCCGCGCCTTTGATGCGAATCGCGACGGCTTTGTGATCGCCGGCGGCGGTGGTATGTTGGTACTCGAAGAGCTGGAGCACGCCAAAGCGCGTGGCGCAAAAATATATGCCGAGATTACCGGTTATGCTGCCACATCTGACGGCCACGATATGGTTGCCCCCTCGGGCGAGGGCGGCGAGCGGGCCATGCGGTTGGCGTTGTCCACCCTGCCTGCGGGCCGCAAGGTTGGCTATATCAACGCGCACGGCACCTCCACGCCGGTTGGCGATGTGGGCGAGGTCGAGGCCGTGCGGCGGGTGTTTGGCCGTGGCAACACCCCGCCGATCAGCTCCACCAAATCCATGACCGGCCACTCTCAAGGGGCGACCGGCGCGCTGGAAGCGATCTTTTGTTTACTGATGTTACGGGATGATTTTATCGCCCCCTCGATCAATGTCGAAACGCTGGATGAAGCGCTGGACCCTGACGAGATCGCCACTGAACTGGTGGAAAACGCAGGCCTTGATACGGTCATGACCAACAGCTTCGGCTTTGGCGGCACCAACGGCTCTATGCTGTTAAGCAAATTTGTGGAGTAGCTGAAAATGGCTGACCTGATGAAGGGCAAGCGCGGGCTTGTAATGGGGGTGGCCAATAACCGCTCGATCGCGTGGGGCATTGCGCAGGCGCTGGCAAGCGAGGGCGCCGAGCTGGCCTTCACCTATCAGGGTGAGGCCTTTGGCAAGCGGGTAAAACCCCTGGCCGAGAGCGTTGGCTCCAGCCTTGTGCTTGATGCCGATGTGCAAAGCGAAGAGTCGCTCGATGCGGTTTTCAAGGCGTTGAAGGACAAATGGGGCAGTATTGATTTTCTGGTCCATGCTATTGCTTATTCCGACAAAGAAGAGCTGAACGGCCGCTTTATCGGTACCAGTCGCGCTAATTTCCTTAATTCAATGGATATTTCGTGCTTTAGCCTGATAGACGTGTCGCGCCGCGCTGCCAAGCTGATGCCGGAGGGCGGCTCTATTATCACACTCACCTATTTTGGCTCCCAGCGCGTGATCCCGAATTATAATGTGATGGGCGTGGCCAAAGCGGCACTGGAAAGCACGGTGCGCTATCTGGCCAATGATCTTGGTCCCGATGGTATTCGGGTAAATGCCGTTAGCCCCGGCCCGATGAAAACCCTCGCGGGGGCGGCGATTGGCGGCGCGCGCAAGGTTTATCGTCATACCGAAGAAAACACGCCATTGCGCAGCAATGCGTCATTGGAGGCTGTAGGCGGCACGGCGATGTATCTGATGTCGGATTACGGGGCGCACACCACGGGCGAGATCATTTTTGTCGATGGCGGCTATCATCTGACCGGCATGCCGCAGGCTGAAAACCTGTAGGGCTGGGTAAGCCCCGCCTATAGAAAAGGGGAAATCATGGGAATTACCACCGTTATATTTGACGCCTACGGCACCTTGTTCGATGTTGCCGCTGCTGCCCGGCTTGCGGCAAAAGAGCCAGGGCGCGAGGCATTCGCCGCCAAATGGCCAGCCATCGCTGCGGACTGGCGCGCTAAACAGTTGCAATACACATGGCTGCGCGCGACATCGAACACCCATTGCGATTTTTGGCAGGTCACGCAAGACGGGCTGGATTATGCGTTAGAGGCGGCAAATATGCAAAACCCCGAGTTGCGCGAACGCTTGCTGGCGCTCTATTGGGAATTACCGGCCTTTCCAGAGGTTCCGGCCATGCTGGAAGCGCTGAAATCTGCGGGCTACAATACGGGTATTCTTTCCAACGGTTCGCCAGATATGCTTGCGGGGGCGGTGAAGTCAGCGGGCATTGGTGCGGCGCTTGATGCGGTGCTTAGCGTTGAAACTATTGGCGTTTTCAAGCCTCATCCCACGGTCTATGCGATGGTGGACCAGTATTTTTCCATCACCCCTGATCGGGTGCTGTTTGTATCTTCCAATGGCTGGGATGCCGCCTATGCCGCCCACCACGGCTTTCACACCGTATGGGTCAACCGCGGCAATGAGCCAATGGATCGTTTGCCAAGCGCCCCACAGCACAGCATGGCCGACCTTACCGGCATTCCCGATCTGGCGGCAGCGCTATGAAGGCGTTTATCACCAGCGACGGGTTGCGGCTTGATTACCGCGTTGAGGGCGAGGGTAAGCCTTTGCTCTGCCTGCCGGGGCTTACCCGCAGCCTTGACGATTTTAATGAGCTGGCAGCGGCAATGCGGGGTGAGGCGCAGATCATCCGCCTAACCATGCGCGGGCGCAATGGGTCGGATTGGGCGGCTGATTACAAAAGCTACAATATCGTGCAGGAAGCGCGTGATGTGATCGAGTTCATGGATTTTATCGGGCTGGAAAAGACTACGATTATCGGCACCTCGCGAGGCGGGTTTAATGCCATGATTCTTGCGGTTACGGCTCCCGAGCGGCTGGCGGGCGTGCTGCTCAATGATATCGGGCCGGAGCTGGCAGTGGACGGCATGGATAAAATCAGGGCTTATGTTGGCATGCCGCCAGCTGCGCACAATCTGGTTGAGCTGATGGCGGGCTTGAAGGCGGATATGGCGGCCGCCTTTCCCGATTTGGGCAATGCCAAATGGGAAGAGCTGGCGCGGCGCTGGTTCGCGGTCTCAGATGAGGGCATAGGGCTGAATTATGATCCGGCGATCGGCAAGGCGATGGCCGAGCAGGCCAAAGGAGAGACACCGGATTTGTGGGGGTTGTTTGACCTGATGGCAGGTATGCCGCTGGCCCTGCTGCGGGGCGCAAATTCGGACCTGCTATCGGAGGAAACCGCTATAAAAATGCAAATCCGCCGTCCGGACATGTTCTTTGCCGAGGTGCCTGACCGAGGCCATATACCGCTGCTAGACGAGGCTGAATCGCTAGGTGTTATCCGAAAACTAATGGGAAAAGCATGAGCAACCTGCCCCTGATCCATGCTGCATATGGGCGCCTGAAGCCGGTTGTGCGCAAGACGCCGCTCTTATCCGCGCCTTTTTTGGATGCTCTCGCAGGCCGGAAGATTCTGGTTAAGGCCGAGTGCCTGCAACACACGGGCAGCTTTAAATTTCGCGGGGCCTATGCCGCGCTCTCGAATATGGATGCGGCCAAGCTCAAGCGTGGTGTTATTGCCTATTCCTCGGGCAACCATGCCCAGGGCGTAGCGCTGGCGGCAAGGATGCTTGGCGCATCGGCCACTATCATCATGCCGGCCGATGCGCCGGTTTCCAAAATTGAAAACACCAAAGCGCTGGGCGCGGAGGTGGTGCTTTATGCGCGTGCCACCGAGGACAGAGACGAGATCGGCGCACGGCTAAGCGAAGCGCGCGGGCTGACGCTGGTAAAACCGTTTGATGATGCACAGGTGATTGCGGGGCAGGCCAGTGTCGGGCTGGAAATCGCGGCGCAATGCGAGGCGGATATGGTCGAGGTGCTGGTGCCGTGCGGCGGTGGCGGGTTGACCTCGGGTGTGGCGTTGGCGCTGGCGGAGACCCGCCCGAACTGGCGTGTATATCCGGTGGAGCCGGAGGGGTTTGATGATGTTGCGCGTTCGCTGGTCAGCGGCAAACGCGAAAAAAACACCCGCCGGGACGGCTCTGTGTGTGATGCGATCATCACGCCGGTTGTGGGTGAAATCACCTTTCCCATCTTGCAAAAGCATTGCGCCAGCGGGCTTGTGGTATCGGAGGATGAGGCCTTGGCCGCGATGGCGCTGGCTTTTGCCCATCTTAAGCTGGTGATCGAGCCGGGCGGGGCAGTGGCCTTGGCGGCTGTGCTTTTTCATGGTGAAAAGCTGCGTGCGGATACGGTGATTGTCGTGGCTTCGGGGGGGAATGTGGACGTGGATATGTTTTGTCGTGCGCTGGGAAAAGGCGCGCTGCCACAGTCTTGATGCTACAATAAATCTTGACCGAACGGTCAAGGTGTGCGTGACTGTTCAGATAAGAAAAAAATATGCAACAACGGAGAGAATACCATGATGAAAAGACCGGGTTTTTTAACCAGAAGAGGGCTGATTGCCGGCGCTGCCGTGCTTGGCCTTTCGTTTTCTGCGGTGGCGGCTGTCGCGCAGGTCAAGGTGGCGGGGATATTCACGCTGCCGGTCGAGCAACAATGGATCAGCCGTATCCATATTGCGCTGGTCGCTGCTGACGAGCGCGGCGATATTGAATATACCTATTCCGAAAACGTATCCAACACCGATTATGAGCGCGTGATGCGTGAATATGCCGAAAGCGGTATCGAGCTGGTTGTCGGGGAGGTTTTCGGGCTGGAGCGCGCTGCACGCAAAGTGGCGGCGGACTACCCTGAAACAGCGTTTCTCATGGGGTCATCCTTTGCGCCTCAGGAGCCGAACTTTTCTATTTTTGACAACTTCATCCACGAGCCGGCCTATCTTTCGGGCATGGCGGCCGGGGCTGCAAGCGAGAGCAATTTGATCGGCCTGGTCGGGGGGTATGCTATCCCCGAAGTGAACCGCCTGATGCATGCCTTTATGGAGGGCGCACGTGAAACCAACCCCGAGGTTACCTTTTTGGTGAACTTTATCGATAGCTGGTATGACCCGCCCAAGGCCAAGGAAAGCGCATTTGCAATGATGGATGCGGGTGCCGATGTCATGTATGCGGAGCGCTTTGGTGTGTCTGATGCAGCGGTAGAGCGCGGCATGAAGGCGATCGGCAACGTGATAGATACCTCGGCGGATTACCCGGACACGATCCTTGCCTCGGCGCTCTGGATCATGGGGCCAACGGTGGATAGGGCGATTGCGGCCGTAGCCGAAGGCAACTATGTGGCGGCCGATTACGGCATTTATAGCTACATGGAATATGGTGGCGGCGCGCTGGCGCTTGACGAAGATCTTGTGCCTGCCGATATCGTAGCTTTGATCAGAGCCAAGGAAGCGGCCATACTGGATGGCAGCTATACCGTAATAGTAAACGACGAAGCCCCGGTTTCCGATAACTGAGAAGGAGAGGGTCGGGCTTGCCTCGACCCTCTTTACCATATGTCCCAACCCCGTGTTCTAAACCTCAATGCCATGTCCAAACGCTTTGGGTCGGTGGTTGCCAATGATGCGGTCAGCATAGAGCTGAACCGGGGCGAAGTGCTGGCGTTGCTTGGTGAAAACGGCGCGGGTAAAACCACTTTAATGAACATGCTGTTCGGGCATTATCTGCCCGATAGCGGCTCGATCGAGGTGGCCGATGCCGACGGCAAAATGCAGCCGCTCACCCTTGGCCACCCGCAAGCGGCGCTAGAAGCCGGTATCGGCATGGTTCATCAACATTTTACCTTGGCCGAAAACCTGACTGCGCTGGATAATATCCTGCTCGGCGCTGAAAGCCTGTTTTCATGGCGGCATAAACGGCGGGAGGCCAAAAAGAAGGTTGCGGCGATCATGGCGCGCACCGGTCTTTTGGCCCCGCTGGACGAAAAGGTTGGCCAGCTTACGGTTGGCGAGCGCCAGCGGGTCGAGATTTTGAAAGCGCTTTACCATGATGCCCGTATTCTGGTGCTGGACGAGCCGACAGCCGTGCTCACCCCGCAAGAGGCCGACACCTTGTTTGAAAATATCGGCGCGATGACAAAAGACGGGCTGTCGGTGATCTTTATCTCTCACAAGCTGCGCGAGGTGCTGGCCTTTTCGCAGCGGATCGTGGTGCTGCGGCACGGCAAAAAAGTAGGCGAGATCGCCACGGATGACGCGGATCAGCAGGTCATTGCGCGTATGATGGTCGGGGAGGATACACCGGCCATCCCGCGCGAGATGCTCAAGCCCGGCGCGCCGGTGCTGGCGCTAAAATCCCTCACCGTCAAGGGCCGCAGTGCCCGCACCAGCCTGCACGCTGCCGATCTGCTGATACGCGCCCATGAAGTGGTCGGTATTGCCGGTGTTTCGGGCAACGGGCAGACGGCGCTGGCGCGGGTGATATCGGGGCTAGAGGCCCCCGATGGTGGCGAAATGTGGGTGGGGGATACCCGTATTTTGCGCTTCACGCCGCCGGTCATGCAAGAGGCCGGTATTGGCCGCATTCCCGAAGACCGCCACCATGACGGGGTTATTGGCGAGATGAGTGTCGCTGAAAATCTGGTGATCGAGCGATTAGGGGATCCACTGGTACAAAACCACGGGTTTTTGCGACAAAAAGAGATTTTGACCCATGCAGAAGAGTTGAGCCGCACCTATGATATTCGCGGCCCGGGCATAGAGGCCGAAGCGCGGCTTTTGTCCGGTGGTAATATCCAGAAGCTGATATTGGCGCGGGTATTTGAAGGCCAACCACAGTTTATTTTGGCCAACCAACCCACGCGCGGGCTGGATATGGGCGCGGCCGGAGAGGTGGCAAGGCGCTTGCTTGAAGCCCGTACACGCGGCGCCGGTGTGTTGCTGATATCTGAAGATCTTGACGAGATACTGGCTCTGTCAGATCGGGTGATGGTGATCCATGATGGGCGACTGAGCGCGGCGCCGGACAAGGACAGGGCCAAAATCGGCCTGATGATGGCGGGAGAGCCGGTATGATACGAATTGAACCGCGCGAAGCCCCTTCCCGCTGGTGGACTTTGGGGGTGCCTGTGGCCTCGGCGCTGCTGGCGCTATTGCTTGCGGCCATTCCGTTGGCTTTTGCCGGTGCCAATATAATCGAGGCTTATGGCCAGATGGCCAAGGGTGTTTTTGGCTCGACCTTTGCTTTTACCGAAATGTTGACCCGCGCCACGCCGTTGATATTTACCGGCCTTGCCGCGACGATCGCGTTTCGGGCCAAGCTGTGGAATATCGGGGCCGAGGGCCAGCTTTATCTCGGGGGGATGGCGGCGGTGGTGGTTGGCACGGGGATGATTGATGCGCCCGCCTGGGTGCTTATTCCGGTAATATTGATGGCTGGTGCGGCGGCTGGCGCGGCGGGTATGGCCGGGCCGGCATATCTCAAAACCAGATTTGGCGCGGACGAGGTTGTCACCACCTTGTTGCTGAATTTCATAATACTGATTTTCTTGCAAATGATGCTGGAAGGCCCGCTGCAAGACCCGCTGGGTATGGGCTGGCCGCAGTCGGAACCGATTGTCGATAATGGAATTCTGCCGCAGCTTGTGCCGCGCATGCGGGTTCATGCAGGGCTGATCTTTGCGCTGGTAGCGGCGGGTATTGCCCATATTTTGCTGAGCAAGAGCGTGTGGGGTTTCAAGCTGCGCGCAGTTGGTGAAAACGCGGCAGCGGCGCTGCATGCGGGGATAGGCGTGCGGCGCACATTGATGGGTGCGGCGCTGGTTTCTGGCGCGCTGGCAGGGCTGGCGGGGGTGGGCGAGGTTGCCGGCCTGCGGGGCTATCTGACCACCGATATTTCGCCGGGCTATGGCTATACCGGCATTGTGGTGGCGATGCTGGCGGGGTTGTCGCCGATCGGGGTGGTTATTTCGGCGGTATTTATTGCCTCTATTTTTGTCGGGGCCGATACCATGAGCCGCGCGATGGGGGTATCAAGCTATCTGGCGGATCTGGTGGTGGCGCTATCGCTGATCTGCGTGTTGGTCGGGGGCTTTACGGCGCGCTACCGGTTTGTGCGCACCAACAAAGGGGATAAATAATGGATATCCTGCAAATCCTGTTTAGTGACAGCTTCTGGGCTGCGAGCCTGCGCATTGCCACGCCGCTGATCTTTGGTGTGTTGGGCGCGCTGATCTGCGAAAAATCCGGTGTGCTCAATCTCGGGATCGAGGGGATATTTGTGGCCGGTGCCATGGCGGGCTGGATGGCGGTCTGGCTTGGTGCGGGGCTGTGGGGCGGCTTGCTGGTAGCGGCGGCTGTTGGCGGGTTTTTCGGGCTTATCCATGCGGTGCTGACTGTGCCGCTGGGCCTGTCGCAGCATGTTTCGGGGCTGGGGGTGACGATGCTGGCAACCTCCGTGAGCTACTTTGCCTATCGCACTGCACTGCCGGACCTGTCTTCGCCGCCGCGCATCACGCCGTTTCAGCCGCTTGATATTCCGATATTGTCTGATCTGCCCTTTATCGGGCCAGTGCTTTTTCAACAAACGGCAATGACATGGCTGGCGTTATTTTTGGTTGTGTTGGTGTGGTGGGTGCTGGAGCGCACGCCGCTCGGGCTGGCGATAAGGGCGGTGGGCGATAACCCCGACGCGGTTGATGCACAGGGGCTTTCTGTCTATGCCTTACGGATCGGGGCGGTGGTGGTTGGCTCGGCGCTGATGGCGCTTGGCGGCGCATTCCTCACCATGTCGGCGTTTGATTCCTTTTTCTTTGGCATGGTTAACGGGCGTGGCTGGATCGTGATCGCACTGGTGATATTTGCCAGTTGGCGCCCGCGAAAGGCCTTGCTGGGCGCGCTGCTTTTCGGGGCGTTTGAGGCTTTTCAGGTGCGCTTGCAGACCCAGGTCGGGGCGTTTGTGCCAAGCCAGGTTTTTCTGATGGCGCCATATGTGCTGTCGATATTTGCGCTCGTAATTGTGGCACGCCGCGCCGAATACCCGCGCGCTTTGCTTAAACCGTGGTTCAAGGGGCAACGCTGATGGAATTTGACCTGATACTGAAAAACGCCACACTGCCTGACGGGCAAACGGGTATGGATATCGCTTGCGCCAACGGGCGGATCATGGCGGTGGAGCGCGGTATTAATGCGCCCGCCAAAGAGGTGCTGGAGGCCGCTGGCCAGCTGGTCTCGCCGCCATTTATCGACCCGCATTTTCATATGGATGCCACCTTGTCGCTCGGCACGCCGCGCATGAATGTATCGGGCACATTGCTGGAAGGGATCGCGCTGTGGAGCGAGCTGAAGCCGGTGCAAACCACCGAGCAGATCATTGCCCGCGCGCTACGCTATTGTGATCTTGCCGTCAGTATGGGGATCGGGGCGATCCGCTCCCATGTCGATATTTGTGATGACGAGCTAAAGGGTGTGGAGGCGCTGCTTGATGTGCGGGCGCAGGTTTCACCCTACCTTGATTTGCAGCTGGTGGCCTTCCCGCAAGACGGTATTTTTCGTGACCCTACCGCGCAGCAAAATCTGCTGAGAGCGCTGGATATGGGGGTGGATGTCGTGGGGGGTATTCCGCATTTCGAGCGCACGATGGCCGATGGCACCGCCTCGGTGAAATACCTGTGCAAAATTGCTGCGGCGCGTGGTCTGATGGTTGATATGCATTGTGACGAGAGCGACGACCCGATGAGCCGCCATGTCGAAACACTGGCACAGGAAACCACCCGCCTTGGCCTTGAGGGGCGGGTGGCCGGCTCGCACCTCACCTCGATGCACTCGATGGATAATTACTACGTTTCCAAGCTGATACCGCTGATGGCGGAGGCGGAGCTACACGTCATTCCCAACCCGTTGATCAATATCATGCTGCAAGCCCGCCATGACAGCTACCCCAAACGCCGTGGCCAGACCCGCGTGCCGGAGCTGCGCGCGGCGGGTATCAATATCGGCTTTGGCTCGGATTGTGTGATGGACCCGTGGTACTCAATGGGTAAGGCCGACATGCTGGATGTGGCCCATATGGGACTGCATGTCGGGCAACTTTCGAGCCGCGCCGATATGGGCTGGTGTTTTGATGCGGTCACCAAAAATTCGGCAAAAATCATGGGGTTGGAGGGTTACGGGCTGCAAAAAGGGGATAAGGCCGATATGGTATTGATTCAGGCTGTTGACCCGATCGAGGCGATCCGGTTGCGCCCCGCGCGCCTTGCCGTGATCCGGGCCGGCAAGGTTATATCGCGCTGCCAGCCGGTTATATCCGAGCTTTCGCTCAAAGGCCGGCCTGCGCAGATCAACCCGGCTGATTTTGCGCCCAAACCGGCGGAAGGCCGATAGGGGCTGATCAAAACAGGTGAAATTACGCAGCTACATACAGGCTTTGAATAGCGCTTTGGTATTGTCAAAGGTCATTTCAACCGGGTTGCCGCCGGTGGATGGATCCTTGAGCGCCATCGCCGTCAGATCATCAATCCGGCTGGCTTCAACCCCCATTTCAGTCAGGTTTTTGGGGATGCCAAGGCTGTCATTCAGCTCCACCACATAGGTGCGGAAGCCATCAAATCCGCCGGTCAGGCCCAGATAGCCATTGAGCGCCTCAAAACGGTCCTCGATCGCGGCGCGGTTGAAATCCAGCACCGGCGGGATGACGACCGCGTTGGTGGTGCCGTGATGGGTGCCATAAACCGCACCGATGGGGTGGCTAAGCGCATGCACAGCCCCGAGGCCCTTTTGAAAGGCGGTGGCCCCCATCATGGCAGCAGACAGCATATGGGCGCGGGCCTCAAGGTCGTTCGGGTCGGCATATACGCGGGGCAGGTTGTCCTTTACCAGCCGCATGCCCTCTACTGCGATGCCCTGCGACATCGGGTGGTAATGGGGCGAGGAATAGGCCTCTAGGCAATGGGCAAACGCATCCATCCCCGTGCCAGCGGTGATGAATTTGGGCATGCCAACCGTCAGCTCGGGGTCAGCAATCACAATCGCGGGCAGCACTTTGGGGTGGAAGATGATTTTCTTCACATGGGTCACGCTATCGGTAATCACCGAGGCGCGGCCCACTTCAGAGCCAGTGCCAGCGGTGGTCGGCACCGCGATAATCGGGGCAATAGCGTCACTGTCGGCCCGTGTCCACCAGTCGCCTACATCCTCGAAATCCCAAACAGGGCGGGTTTGGCCAGCCATAAAGGCGACCATTTTGCCAAGGTCCAGCCCCGAGCCGCCACCAAAAGCGACCACGCCATCATGGCCGCCATCGCAGTAGGCCTTCACGCCATCTTCGAGGTTTTTCTCGTTTGGGTTCGGGTCCACTTCTGAGAACATCGCGCGCCCGAGGCCCGCATCATCGAGAATATCGAGCGCGTTTTGCGTGATCGGCAGGTTTGCCAGCCCCTTGTCTGTGACCAATAGCGGGTTTTTCATGCCAACGGATTTGCAGGCATCACCCAGTTCCTTGATCCGGCCAGCGCCGAATTTGATCGGGGTCGGATAGCCCCAGTTGCCAACAAGCTTCATGATGTGACTTTCTTCAGGTGGTAGGATTTTGGACGGGTCAGGTTTTGGAACCCGATGACGGACAACGCGCCGCCGCGTCCGGTGTTTTTGCAGCCGGTCCAGCACAGGCCGGGGTCTAGGTAGTCCGCCCGGTTCATGAATACGGTGCCGGTTTCCAGCTCGGCCCCGATGGTGGCGGCGCGGGTGGCGTCTGCCGTCCAGAGCGAACAGGTGAGGCCAAACTCTGAGTCGTTCATCAGTTTGATGGCGTCCTCGTCGGAGCTAACCTTCATAATGCCGACAACCGGCCCGAAGCTTTCATCCTGCATCACCCGCATTTCGTTGGTGACGTTGGTCAGGATTTGCGGCATCAGATAGGTGCCGCCATCATCCTCGGGGAAGAGGGCAGGGTCGATCATCGCCACCGCGCCGTCAGCCAAGGCTTCGGCAGTTTGCGCGCGGACTTCATCCGCAAAGCGGATGTTGGCCATCGGGCCAATGGTGGTTTCGGGGTCCAGCGGGCTGCCGAGCTTGTAGCCCGATACAATTTTAACCGCTTTTTTGACAAACTCGTCATAAAGGCTGTCGATCACATAAATCCGCTCGATGCCGCAGCAGCATTGGCCGGAGTTGAACATCGCGGCATCTATCAGGGTATCTACCGCTGCGTCAATATCCGCATCCTCCATCACATAGCCGGGATCTTTGCCGCCCAGCTCGGTGCCAACGCCGGTAAAGGTGCCAGCGGCGGCGCGCTCCATTTGCTGGCCGCCGCCAACCGAGCCGGTGAAGTTGACAAAATCAACATTGTTGCCTGCGATCAGCGCCGAGGTGGTGGCGTGGTCAAGGAAGATGTTCTGGAACAGATCAGCGGAGATACCCGCGCGAGTGAACGCCTCGACCATGCGCTCACCGGCAAGCAGGGTTTGGCTGGCGTGCTTCAGCAGCACTGCATTGCCCGCAATCAGGGCAGGGGAAACGGTGTTAATGGCGGTCAGATAAGGGTAGTTCCAAGGCGCGATCACCAGCACCACGCCGTGTGGCTCGCGCATAATCCGGCGCTCGAAATTGTCGCTATCTTCCACGATGATCGGTTTGAGGGCCTCAGTGGCAATCGCCGCCATACCGGAGGCGCGCTCTTCCACCCCGCCAAACTCGCCACCATAGCGCACCGGGCGGCCCATCATATGGGCCAGTTCCTGCACGATTTCATCGTTCATTTTGCCAAGCTCGGCAACGCCGGCCTGCACGAGCTGAATGCGTTCATCCAGTGGGCGGTTTTTCCATGCTTTTTGAGCGGTGCGGGCCTTGGCCACAGCAGCAGCTGCCGCCTCAAGGCTTACAGATTCGCGCGTCGCAAATACCGAGCCGTCGATCGGTGAGATACACTTGATCGTAGTCATATTTTCATCTCCAAGGGTGGGCGCTAGGCCCGTTCAAAGCCGCGTGCAATTTCCCAGTCGGTGACCACACGGTCAAATTCTTCAAGTTCCCATGAAGCCGCGCGGGTGTAGTGGGTGATGACATCGTCGCCCAAAGCCTCGCGCAGCATGGTGGAGCTGCTCAGCGTGCCCATCGCATCGCGCAGGTTTTGCGGGATCATGCCGGTGTCGCCCTGATAGGCGTCTCCCACCGTGGGCGGGGCCAGTTCCAGCTTGTCTTCAATGCCTTTTATGCCAGCCGCCAGCATCGCGGCCATGGCGAGGTATGGGTTCATATCCGAGCCGGGAATGCGGCACTCTACCCGCACCGATTCGCTGCCCGCCGCGCAGAGCCGGAAGCCTGCTGTGCGGTTATCGACCGACCAAATGGTGCGGGTGGGCGCAAAGCTGCCTTTTTGGAAGCGCTTGTAGCTGTTCACATAGGGGGCCATAAAATACATGTATTCGGGGGCGTATTTGAGCAGGCCCGCCATGTAGTTTTTCATCAGGGCAGACATGCCAAGCGCGTCATCCGCATCAAAAAATGCCGGTTTGCCGTCTTTCCACAATGATTGGTGCACATGGCTGGAGGAGCCGACCTTGGTGTGATCCCACTTGGGCAGAAAGGTGACGGCATGGCCCTGCTGCCATGCGATTTCCTTGATGGCGTGTTTGGCGATAGAGTGGTTGTCTGCCGTATCGAGCGCCTCGGCGTATTTGATATTCAGCTCTTCTTGGCCGGCCTCGGCCTCGCCTTTGCTGCCTTCCACCGGGATGCCCGCCGCATAAAGGTGGTTGCGGATTGGCCGCATGATGTGCTCTTCCTTGGTGGTCTGGAAGATGTGGTAATCCTCGTTATAAGACGAAATCGGGGTCAGGTTTTGAAAGCCGGATTTGCTGATTTCCTCAAACGATTTATCAAAGATGAAAAACTCCAGCTCGGTGGCCATGATGGCATCGAACCCCATGGCCTCCAGCTTTGCGATCTGCTTTTTCAGCATGGCGCGGGGCGAGTGCGGGATGGGTTTTCCGTGGTGGTCAAGCACATCGCAGAGCACCATGGCGGTGCCTTCCAGCCACGGCACTTTGCGCAGGGTGGAAAGGTCGGGCTTCATGATGTAATCGCCGTAGCCCGAGGCCCAGTTGGTCGAGGCGTAGCCGTCCGGCGTGCCCATTTCCAAGTCCGTAGCCAGCAGGTAATTGCAGCAATGGGTTTCCTCCCAAGCGCTATCAACAAAATGCTGCGCCAAAAAGCGCTTGCCCATCAGGCGGCCCTGCATGTCGATAATACAGACGAGCACGGTATCAACCTCGCCGTCGCTTACGGATTTTTTCAGATCATCAAAAGAAAGATTGCCAGACATCGGGGTGCTCACGGTTCAGGGTTGGGTCGCGGGCAGCTTACCGCCCGCGACAATCGTATACTAATAGCGGTAAGGCTTGCCAGCTTTGTTCATGGTGTCGTTATAATCTTTGAAGATCTGCACCACTTTGGCCTTGGTCTCGGATTCAGCCGCGATTTCATCCCAGAAAACCAGCGCGGCATCCTCAACCTGCTGCCATTCCTCGTCATCAATCGAGGTCAGCTGCATTTTGGTGCCGTTGACCCTAAGGTCGGCTTCACCACCCCAATACCACCACTGGCGATAATAGTGCGAGTGGTCCATGGTCAGGTCAAGCAGGGTTTTCAGGTCCTCGGGCAGCTCCATATAGCGCTCCTGATTGGCAAAGAACGAGCCAGCCCATGCGCCCGAGATGTTGTTGGTCAGGAAATAATCCGTCACATCGGCCCAGCCCACGGTATAGTCCTCGGTGATGCCCGACCAGGCAATGCCGTCCAGCTCGCCGGTTTGCACGGCGACCTCGATATCCTCCCACGGCAGGGTTACCGGCACCACGCCAAACTGGGTGAGGAAGCGGCCCGCCGTCGGGAAGGTAAACACCCGCTTGCCATCCAGATCAGCCAAGGAGCGGATCGGGTCTTTGGTGGCAAAGTGGCATGGGTCCCACGCGCCAGCCGACAGGTGCTTGACCCCGACCTTGGCGTATTCCGCATCCCAGATTTCACCAAGGCCATATTGGTTAAACAGCACCGGCACATCGAGTGAATAGCGGCTGGCAAAGGGGAAATAGCCGCCAAAAACCGTTACCTCGGTTGGCGAGGCCATGCTGTCATCATCCGATTGCACCATATCAATGGTGCCGCGCTGCATGGCGCGGAAAAGCTCGCCCGTGGGCACCAGCTGGTCAGCGGTATAAAGCTCGATCTCCATACGGCCTTCGGCCACTTTGTTAAACGCATCAATGGAGGGCTTTACAATATGTTCGGCCAAGGCCGGGCCGGCATAGGTTTGCAAGCGCCATTTGATGACGGATTGTGCGTGCACCGCCGGTGCGGCCAGCGTTGCCGCTCCGGCAAGGCCACCCTTGATCAGAAAATTACGTCTGTTGGTCATTTTATTCTCCTCTGTTGAATGCGGGCCGATTTTAGCCCCTTGGTTATGGTTGAGGGGGCCGGTTTACCCCGGCCCTCGCGGGGTTATTTTCCGTATACATAATTTGGCAGCCACAGCGCGATATCGGGGAATGCGATGATCAGCCCCAGCGCCAGCAGCATCACTCCGACAAACGGGATGACCGAGGTGTAGATATCGCGCAGGGATATTTCGGGCGGGGCCATGGCGCGCATCAAAAACAGGTTATAGCCAAATGGCGGGGTCATATAGGCTATTTGCGAGGTAATGGTATAGAGAATACCATACCAGATCAAATCAAACCCCAGCGAGCCAACCAGGGGAACATAAAGCGGGGCCACAATAACCAGCATCGCGGTATCATCCAGAAACGTGCCCATCAGCAGGAATGACAGCTGCATCAGCAGCAATATTTCCCACGGGCCAAGGCCGAGATCATCAAGAAAAAACGCTTCAATCGCTTTGACCGCCCCGACCCCGTCAAACACCGCGCCAAAGGCCAGTGCGGCCAGGATGATCCACATGAACATTGCCGAGATGGCGAGGGTTTGGCGCACCGAGTTCTCGAACACCTTTTTGGTGTAGCGCCCCTTCAAGAGCGCTGCCAGCGAGGCCACCAGCGCCCCCACTGCCGAGCTTTCTACCAAAGAGGTCCAGCCATTGACAAACGGCACCATCATCGAGGCAAAAATAAAGATCGGCAGCGCACCAGCCCGCAGCAGGGCCAGCTTTTCACGCAGGGTGACCTTGGACAGCTCTTCTTTGCTCAGGCTCGGCCCGAGGCTCGGGTTTATCTTGCAGCGGATATAAATATAGAGGATGAACATCGCCGCCATCATCAGCCCCGGAAACACTCCGGCCAGCCAAAGCTGCCCGACCGGCTGGCGGGCGATCATTGCATAAAGCACCAGCACCACCGAGGGTGGCACCAATATGCCAAGCGATGAACCCGCCTGAATAACCCCGGTGATCATGCGCTTGTCATAGCCGCGCTTTAATAGCTCGGGCAGGGCAATCGTCGCCCCGATGGCCATGCCTGCCACCGATAGCCCGTTCATCGCCGAAATCAGCACCATCAGCCCGATGGTGCCAATGGCCAGCCCGCCATTCATGCCGCCCATCCAGACATGGAACATGCGGTAAAGATCGTCGGCAATGCCTGATTCTGACAGCACAAAACCCATATAGATAAACAAGGGCAGGGTGAGCAGCGGATACCACTTCATCAGCTTCATCGAGGCGGCAAAGGGAATATCCTCGCCGCCTGTGCCCCAAAGCAGCAAGGACGCCACTGTGGCCACAATGCCAATGGCGGCAAACACCCGCTGGCCCGACATCAGGGTGATCATCATGCTGGCAAACATCAAAAGGGCGATCATTTCAAAAGACATTAAAGCTCTTCTCCGCGAATGGTGGCGATGTCTTTGAAAAACACGGCAATGGCTTGTAGCAGCATCAGGAATATGCCGAGTGTGGCGATGGTTTTTATCGGCCAAAGAAAGGGGCGCCAAGCGGTGGCCGAGCGCTCCATAAAGCCAAGCACCTCTTTGGCGCCCTCAATCCCGCCGCTGGCAAAGCCGCTGATTAACTGCCCGAAAAACTCGAATGTACCCACATTATAAGGCTGGCCCAGTGAATAGGCGGTAGAGCCAAGCGCCCCTTGCAGTAGAATAACGAGGTAAAAGATCAGCCCGAATATGGTAAACGCATCCACCCAGGCCTTGGTTTTAATCGACCAGCTTCCATAAACCAGATCCATGCGCACATGCGAATTGAGCTGCATAGAATAAGGCCCGCCGAGCAGGTAATAGGCCACCATGACAAATTGTGCCGTTTCCAGCGTCCATTGTGCGGGGTTAAAAAAGGTTTTGGAGATTGAAGACCATAGCAGGATCGCCATCAACACAAAGATCAGATACATCGCCATGCGGCCCATGCGGTAGTTCACCGCCTCAACCGCTTTTACATAGGCAACGATGGCTCTTGGCATTATTTTCCTCCAGAGGTGGCTTTGAGCGCGGAAGTCAGGATATCTGCCAGCCAGGCTGATACGGCGCGCTGGCCAGCTTCATCGGATATCAGATCATTTCGAATTTCAACCATTACATTCAACAAACCGGCAGAGACGCCATGCTCTGTC
This sequence comes from Paracoccaceae bacterium, assembly GCA_021647745.1. Classification (GTDB taxonomy): domain Bacteria; phylum Pseudomonadota; class Alphaproteobacteria; order Rhodobacterales; family Rhodobacteraceae; genus UBA3077. Next base: position 52,425 of record JAKIUB010000017.1, read on the forward strand.
AGGGTATGGGTGACCCCGTCTTCTGGGCCATAAGGGGCATTGCGGCTGGCTTTGTAGGCGGGTTTTTTAGCGGCAACGTCAAGCATGGCATCGGCTAGACGCGAATCGCTGTCATGCAGAATACCTATTTCGACGCTGCGGGGTCGCCCCTCATAGACCGGTGTAAAGGAATGGATGGTGACCAGCACGGTTTTGCTCCGCGTGGCGACCTGCTGTGCGAGGACTTGATGAAACGGCTTGTATATATAGCTGATGCGATCGGCGCGTTGGCGGGGCGACAGTCCGGTATTGCCCGGTATGGCGTAGATTTCGCTTTGATCCCTGATCGCTTGCCCGGAGCTTGGCGGACGATTGCAGTCATAGACCAGCCGCGAGATTTTTTGCTCGACCAGTGTGGCATCCAGCGCTTCCGAAAGCAGATATGCCACTTTCAGCGCCCCCGGATCCCAGGCGATATGGCTGCGGGCGGCGGTTTCATCCAGCCCGAGCCGGCCCAGCCCTTCGGGAATAAGCCGCGAAGCATGCTCGCACACCAGCAATATAGGGCTTTCGCCATTGCTGCGCGTGGTTCCCACGACCTTTTCGGGTAAAGTTGCCAGCCAGTCCGGGTTTTTTGTATGGGTCACCGTATTGCCTGGAAAGTGGTCAAATAATGCTTCATATGAATAATATGTTTCAGAAGCACATGGCCTGTCAATATAATTACACAATTAAACCTGTCTGAGCGGTCAAAAGTATTGTAAATTCACGGCTAACGTGAATTTGGCCCGAGGATACAGCATGCCAGCCCATGATATTACGGTTGCACAGCGAATCCAGGATGGCTTTGATGCCCTGACCCGAGCCGAGCGCCAGTTGGTAAATATTATCCTCGAAAATTATCCGGTGTCGGGTATGGGAAGCATTACCGTTTTGGCGGAAAATGCCGATGTCTCCACCCCGACGGTGGCGCGCATGGCCCGCAAGCTCGGCTTTGGCGGCTTTCCCGAGATGCAAGCCCAGCTGCGCTCCGAGCTGGAGGCAACCATATCGGACCCGCTGACCAAGCATGATAAATGGGCTGCCGATGCGCCGGACACCCATATACTCAACCAATTCGCTGATAATGTAATCGACAACCTGCGCAATACGCTCAAGCATCTGAATGCGGGCAAATTCGACGAAATTGTCGAAATGCTGAGCGATCCCGAGCATACGGTGGCGGTGGTTGGCGGGCGTTTGAGCCATAGCCTTGCCAGCTATTTCTTTACCCATATGCAGATGATGCGCGACGGGGTGACCCTGATCGAGCGTAATTCCTCAAGCTGGCCCCACTACCTGCTAAGCCTGAAGGCGGGGGATGTGCTGGTAATGTTTGATATGCGGCGCTACGAGCAGGATATTTTGCGCTTTGCCGAGATGGCACAGGCGCGCGGGGTGCGGATCATCCTGTTCACCGATCAATGGGGCTCGCCAGCGGGAAAGTTTGCAAAACACCAGATACATTCGCGCATAGAGGTGCCTAGCGCGTGGGATTCGTCGGTGGTGACTATGTTTATTCTGGAAGCAGTAATTGCAGCGGTGCAGAATGAAACATGGGACGAAACCAATAAGCGCATGAAAGAGCTTGAGGCGCTGTTTGAAAAAACCAAGCTGTTCAAAAAATTTGTCTAGCAGTGTTTAATGGCGCGAATCGCCAACAAAAAATAACGTGCCCGACCCCGAATTTGTATCGGGCTGCCAAATTTCGGGCGGCGGTAAGGATAACTCCTAGGGTATTTACCGGGTGATTCCATGGCGTGGTCGCCAGGGCGGACGGGATGGTTGGTAATTCTGGATTCAAACACCCCCACATTTGCCCAAGCAGCTAATCTTTCGCAACAAACCCTAATAAACCCCTGTCATTGCGATACAAAATTACGCGCGAAAGAAATGTATAAAAAACTGAATTTAGTTGTTGCGCACTCTCTGCTTTGGCCCTAGAAACCCCCTCACCAGCAGCGACACAGTCACTTAGACATCGCAGCGGGATGCAGCTTAAAGGTTGCTAGCTCTTTGAATATGCTAATAAAACGAAGAGATATGCGGGTGGTTTGGGTTTCGAACGGAGTTCGGACTATTTGTATATCATGTTACTTAGGTTTGATGGTTTTAGGATCATTTGACTGATTATAGTGACAGTCAGCTTCACTGTTTTGGGCTTTTGTTGTTTTGCAATGGAAGTTTAGAACTATGAAAGAAGAACGAACGAAAAGCCGTTCAGCATTTATGTTGGACAGTTTCTTTTGTTTGTGATGTGCATAGGTCGAACGTCAAGGATAGCAAGTTTACTTGCTTTCAACTTGAGAGTTTGATCCTGGCTCAGAACGAACGCTGGCGGCACGCCTAACACATGCAAGTCGAGCGCAGACCTTCGGGTCCGAGCGGCGGACGGGTTAGTAACGCGTGGGAACATACCCTTTTCTACGGAATAGCCATTGGAAACGATGATTAATACCGTATACGCCCTTTGGGGGAAAGATTTATCGGAGAAGGATTGGCCCGCGTAAGATTAGATAGTTGGTGAGGTAACGGCTCACCAAGTCAACGATCTTTAGCTGGTTTGAGAGGATGATCAGCAACACTGGGACTGAGACACGGCCCAGACTCCTACGGGAGGCAGCAGTGGGGAATCTTAGACAATGGGGGCAACCCTGATCTAGCGATGCCGCGTGAGTGATGAAGGTCTTAGGATCGTAAAGCTCTTTCGCCAAGGATGATAATGACAGTACTTGGTAAAGAAACCCCGGCTAACTCCGTGCCAGCAGCCGCGGTAATACGGAGGGGGTTAGCGTTGTTCGGAATTACTGGGCGTAAAGCGTACGTAGGCGGACTGGAAAGTTGGGGGTGAAATCCCGGGGCTCAACCCCGGAACTGCCTCCAAAACTTCCAATCTAGAGATCGAGAGAGGTGAGTGGAATTCCAAGTGTAGAGGTGAAATTCGTAGATATTTGGAGGAACACCAGTGGCGAAGGCGGCTCACTGGCTCGATACTGACGCTGAGGTACGAAAGCGTGGGGAGCAAACAGGATTAGATACCCTGGTAGTCCACGCCGTAAACGATGAGAGCTAGACGTCAGGCAGCATGCTGTTTGGTGTCGCAGTTAACGCATTAAGCTCTCCGCCTGGGGAGTACGGTCGCAAGATTAAAACTCAAAGGAATTGACGGGGGCCCGCACAAGCGGTGGAGCATGTGGTTTAATTCGACGCAACGCGCAGAACCTTACCAATCCTTGACATACTTGTCGCGACACCAGAGATGGTGTTTTCAGTTAGGCTGGACAAGATACAGGTGCTGCATGGCTGTCGTCAGCTCGTGTCGTGAGATGTTCGGTTAAGTCCGGCAACGAGCGCAACCCCTGTCTTTAGTTGCCATCATTTAGTTGGGCACTCTAGAGAGACTGCCGGTGATAAGCCGGAGGAAGGTGGGGATGACGTCAAGTCCTCATGGCCCTTACGGATTGGGCTACACACGTGCTACAATGGCAGTGACAATGGGATAATCCCAAAAAGCTGTCTCAGTTCGGATTGGGGTCTGCAACTCGACCCCATGAAGTTGGAATCGCTAGTAATCGCGTAACAGCATGACGCGGTGAATACGTTCCCGGGCCTTGTACACACCGCCCGTCACACCATGGGAATTGGGTCTACCCGAAGGCAGTGCGCTAATTTGGCAGCTGACCACGGTAGGTTCAGTGACTGGGGTGAAGTCGTAACAAGGTAGCCGTAGGGGAACCTGCGGCTGGATCACCTCCTTTCTAAGGATGATCTTAGCATTTGATTGTGATACCAACGCGCTCAAGTAGCGAAGCGGTAGCGCAAGAAAGATCGTAGATCACTTAGCAGCCATTTATTTGGCATAAGGCCGAGCCTTTAGGGGCAAAGCCGACCCCGGACCACCCTCATATCTCTTCGTTACTGTTTGATTTGCTTCAGCAAATTAAGCGCCGCGAAAGCGATTGGCGCAGCCAATTGTGTGCGGCTGACTGGTCGTCACTTATCCCCACGGGATATTTTGGGGCGTTAGCTCAGCTGGGAGAGCACCTGCTTTGCAAGCAGGGGGTCATCGGTTCGATCCCGATACGCTCCACCAACATTCAATTCGTTCCGAATTGAATGCCGCGAAAGCGATTGGCGCAGCCAATTGCGTGCGGTTATGCTGGTCCCAATCACAGGTTAAGGCGCTACGGGCATTGCTTCGCAATACTCTGCCAGCGCGTCGTCGATTTTGCTAAAGCAAAATCAACTGGGTCGGTAGCTCAGCTGGTTAGAGCGCACGCCTGATAAGCGTGAGGTCGGAGGTTCAAGTCCTCCTCGACCCACCACTTTTTGCCTCGCGGCTAGTTCGCTTCGCTCACGCCTCCGGCGGGGCGGCCTGACAGGCCGATGCGCGTTCGCGCATTTGGGCGTAGATAGCAAGATTTGATTTTTAAGACTGATTGTTCAGTTTTAAATGTCCAATCTTGGACCGGATACGCAAATTCTCTTCGAGAATTCGCTGTCATCCGTCGCAAATTTTGCTTTGCAAAATGCGCGATTTACATCGTTTAGAGAGCAATAATACACGAGACGTAAGTTATCGTTTATTATCTTTGAGGCTTCGGCTTTAGAGTTAGCAGCATATCCCGTGAGGGATGAGCGGAAAGTGTCACCTGACCAGGTAACACCAGAAGCGCTGCCGAATGTACCCATCCAGTGCGTGTTGGGGTTCGATAGGCATGATTTACAGTCTTTCCAAGTCTAATATAATACTGACCGTGTGTTACTTCTGATCGCCTTGCCTTCGGGTTCGGGGATCGTTTGTAATACGCAACATGTTATGCACCTATTTCGAGAACCGGGTGTATGACATCAATATGTTTAACTTTCGATCAGAGTGGATGATGAAAATTTATTCTCTTCTGGATCGGATCAAGCGCGAAAAGGGCGTTTGGTGGATGCCTAGGCAATAAGAGGCGATGAAGGACGTGATACTCTGCGATAAGCTATGGGGAGCCGAGAATATGCTTTG
>JAKIUB010000044.1 GCA_021647745.1 Paracoccaceae bacterium
TGGCGGACAGACAGGGATTCGAACCCTGGAGACGGTTCCCCGCCTACACGCTTTCCAAGCGTGCGCCTTCGACCACTCGGCCACCTGTCCACGAGCCGCTTTCTATACGCAATCGACTCGGTATATCAAGCCCTGAATCGCTCCGCTCTCCGTCTATTTATGCAAAGTTAATCCGGGGTCTCAGTTTCGCAAAACAAACTATATAATAGCTCAACCTCCCTGCTTTGGCGTATGCAGTGCTTTTCCCAGAGCTTCGCCTATTTCGTCGATATTTCGCAAGGTAATATCATTTTGGGTAAACGGAATTTCAATACCTTCTTCGGCAAAGCGCTTAACAATAGCAAAATTTATATCAGACCTGACAACCAGGGTTTCGTTAACATCTCGCAGAAACACCCGCAGCACAAAATCCAGCGAGCTGGCGCCAAAGTTGATAAAAACAGCCGAAGGGGCTGGGTATAGCAGCGCTTGCGGGTGGGCTACCGCGATTTCGTAGAGGATATTCTCAACCTTTTTCGGGTCTGTGCCATATGCCACACCGATATTGATCTTGAGCCGGCCAGTGATATCGGGGGCTGTCCAGTTGTGCACTGCGCCTGCTATCAGGTCCGAATTTGGCACAATGACCGCGCAGCGGTCAAACGTGTCTATTAAAGTAGCTCGCACGGAGATCTTGCGTACGATGCCTTCGACACCGCCTGCCTGTATCCAGTCGCCTTCCTTGATCGGGCGTTCAATCAGCAATATAATTCCGGACACAAAATTCGACACGATGTTTTGCAGGCCAAAGCCGATCCCGACCGAGAGCGCCCCCGCGACAATCGCAAGATTTGAAAGATCCAGCCCGGTGGCGGAAATCGCGGCCAGAGCGGCAAGAAATATCCCGACATAGCCGACCCCTGCCAACATCGCATTTCGGCCGCCGGCATCCATTTTTGTGCGCGGCAGCACCGAAGTACGGATTACCTTTTGTGTCAAGCGGGTCAGCGTGTAACCCACGACAAAAACCAGCACAAGAACCAGCAGATCCGTGAGCGAGAAGTTGCTATCGCCAATAGAAATACCATTGTTGAGCCACTCCCAGACCAGTTGAAGTGCGCTCAGACTTGCCCCCCAAATCAGCGCAAGCACCGGCAAGGCCCCGATAATTAATAAAAACGCAATAAAAATCGGCAATAGGCGGGCCTGATCATCCCGAAACCCTGCCTCGTCAGGCCCCGAAAGCCAATGATCCAGAAGCGTTTTGATCAACTCGAACAAGATCAGAAGGGCACCCAGAAAACCCAGCGTATATATTACCGGAAATGTCAGGTAGCGACCGGCGGCATAATAGCCCAGCGCCGCCAAAACGGGCGCGGAAATAGAGGTTAGCAACAAAGCTTGCGCCAGTAGCGCGGCAAAACTGTGCGCGGCCGGTTCTACCTGGTCCTCGGGTACTGGCGGGCTGGAGCGAATAAGGCGTGTGAGGCGAAACAAGACGTATCCCGCGACAACAGTAAGCGGAAAGAACAGAACAGCACGGGTGCCGGAAGAGAAGCTTCCCTGATCAGCCATAGCATCAAACAACACAGCCAAAGCCACGACAACACCCAGAATAAAGCTGATCCACTGCCCCTTTTGCGGCGCACTTACCCCGATCATATCTGTCGGGTTGATGCTCGTGCCAAACAAGGTCCGTCCGAGCCAAGGCGCCACGATTAGCGCCGCCGCGATTAAGGGCAGGGAGTTAAGAATAGCAATGCCGCGCAAGCCCAGAATATCTGCCTGATAAACAGCAAATATCAGCGCCGCCGCGCCGAATGCCGGTATCAGCAACCTTGAAAAATTGATCAGCGTCAGCTTCCAGTAGGCGGGGGTTTCTCCTGCCTGAAGCAGTCGGGAAACCAGCCCCGATATCCGCGCGCGCAGCCAAAACAATAACCACAACCCAAACACCGAGAGAAATGCGGCCAAGGGCAATTTTTCCTCCAATTGCCTCGTGCTGACTTTATTGCTCAGGTTTTCCTGCACCTCCCGCCATGCGCCCAAGCCATAATCACTGACGTCCTTGATGGCAGTGCCCCAAAGCACGGGGTTTAGCGGCGATGGTCCCCTCTCTATCAATTGCCGGGAAAACCGCTCGCGGATCACTGTGTTAATCTCGTTGATCAACCCATTCATACGCTGAGAGGTTTCCTGTGCGACGGCCCGGGGAACAGAGGCCTTGGTAATAAGTTCGTTTAGATCAACGCGGCGCGCGGCCAGCTCTGGTGCTTCGGTTCCCCCCTCCTCCGGGGCGGGGCCAAGGGCGTCGAGCTGTCGCTGCAGCGCTTCGACCCGCAGAGCCTCCTGTTTTTCTATCTTCCGGGCCTCGTCACGCTGCAATATCAGCTCCGCGCGCAGATTTTCCAGCGCCGGTGTGGAGGCTAGCCTTACCTGCAATATATCTTCGGCGCGGGTCGCGGTTGCATCCCATTTCGAGGGTAGTGTCGAGTCAAAATTATTCTGCGCCAGCGCCGGAAAGCCTAAAGAAGTAGCAATAACCAGAATAAAAACAAACTGACGCAGATAGGACATTTAAAACTCCCGTATTGATTCCTGCCAAGCCTATCAGCCTTGGCGCACATCCGGTAGCGCAACCTGCTCTTGCGCCAGCCACGCCGGTAGCGGCAATTCTTTTTCGCGCAGAAAAGCCGGGTTAAACAGCTTGCTTTGATAGCGCGTGCCATAATCGGCAAGAATGGTCACAATCGTATGGCCCGGTCCCATTTCCTTTGCCATGCGAATGGCACCCGCAATGTTGATCCCGCTTGAGCCACCAAGGCAAAGCCCCTCATGCTCCAACAAGTCAAAGATCACCGGAAGGGCTTCGCTATCAGGGATATTATAGGCCATATCGACCTCCAGCCCTTCAAGGTTTTTGGTGATCCGCCCTTGCCCTATACCTTCGGTGATCGAGCCGCCTTCCGAGGCCAGCTCTCCGGTTTTGTAATAGCTGTAAAGTGCGGCGCCGTCAGGGTCGGCCAGCCCGATTTTGATGTTATTGCGCCGCTCTCGCAGCCCGAGCGCCATGCCCGCAAGGGTGCCGCCGGTGCCGACAGCGCAGATAAAGCCATCGATCTTGCCATCCGTTTGCGCCCAGATTTCGGGGGCAGTGGTATCAATATGGGCCTGCCGGTTGGCGAGGTTGTCAAACTGGTTGGCCCAGATCGCGCCCGCCGGGTCGGCTTTATCCAGCGCCTCGGCAAGGCGGCCGGAATAGCGCACAAAGTTGTTGGGGTCTTTATAGGGCTTGGCAGGCACTTCAACCAGCGCCGCCCCTGCCAGACGGATCATGTCCTTTTTTTCCTGCGACTGGGTCTCCGGGATAACGATCACGGTCTTGTAGCCCATCGCCGCGCCCACAAGCGCCAGCCCGATGCCTGTATTGCCTGCCGTGCCTTCAACGATAGTGCCGCCCGGGCGCAGCGCACCGCTGGCCACGGCATCCTGAATGATCGAAAGCGCAGCCCTGTCCTTGACCGATTGCCCCGGGTTCATAAATTCGGCCTTGCCGTATATCTCGCACCCTGTCAGCTCCGAAGCCATATTCAGCCGAATAAGGGGTGTATTGCCAACCGTGGCGGGCAGATCATTATACAATTTCATCAGGTGGTTCCTTCATGCGCGTATAGGTTCTGTAGTTATATATTTATCTATAATAAGCAAGCTTCGGCAGGGAATCGCCCAATATCCCCCCCTAATGGAAACCGCGCGCTTCCGGCTACTCCCTGCGGGTATTCCCTGCTAGAATACAAATATATTATACTATTTATTTGCAAGCGAGGCCCATATGTTTCCCGATCGTCGTAAATTTCTGGCACTTGCGGGTGCCTCATTCGGCTTTGCTGCCCTGCCCGTCTCTCCGGTCTCGGCCAACACCGCCACCCGTCGCTATGCGGTTTCGCTCGGGCGCAAGCAGGTCGGGGAAACATCGGTGCGCCTGACCCGCAGCGGCGGGCGGGTCGATGTCGAAATCGAGGTTTCCCTGCGCCTGAATATCCTTGGCCTCATCAGGTTTGACTATACCCTCTCCAACAGGGAAAGCTGGCGCGAAGGTATTTTGCAGGAGCTACGCTCCACCACCGACAACAACGGTAAACCCGAGGAGGTTTATGCCCGCCGCACAAGCCACGGGCTGGAGATCAACGGCAGCAAATATCAAGGATTTATCACCGAGAATCCCGCCACTACCAGCTATTTCACCACCGATTTCCTCGGGCGCTCCACTTGGATAAACACCCAGAATGGCGAGGTTTTCCAGCCAAGTATCGGCCTTGCAGGCCCCGCCCGCTTTGCCACCAACGAGGGCGAGGTGCCCTGCACAAAATATGTCGTGCGCGGCGGGGTGGATATCGACCTTTACTATGACGAGGGGCTGGAATGGATGGGAAGCAGCTTCAACGTGGTCGGACGCAAGGCACGCATCGCCATGACCGCGCGCGGTGGCTCGCTCAACCGGATATGGGCAGGATAGGCAAAGCAGCCTCAATCAGCGATGCAGGGTGATCTGGGTAACATCTATCGAGCCACTTTTGAAGCCTGCCGCACAAGAGGCCAGATAAAAGTTCCACATCCGGTGAAAGCGCCCATCAAAGCCAAGGCGCTCCACCTCTTGGTGTTTCTCGTTAAAGCGCCGGTGCCACAGCCGCAGGGTTTTTGAATAACTGGGGCCGAATTCAACCGAGCCGGCCACCTTCAAGCCTGCATCAGCCACTGCATTTTTAAGCGCTGTCGGGCTTGGCAGCATACCGCCCGGAAAAATATATTTCTGGATGAAATCCACCTGCCGGCGATAGGTCTCCCACAGGCTTTCCTCCATGGTAATAATCTGCAAGGTCGCTTTGGCCTGTGCTTTCAGCCGTGCGCGTACCATATCAAAATAGGCCGGCCAATATGGTTCGCCCACCGCCTCGAACATCTCGATAGAGGCGATCCCGTCATACTGGCCCTGCTCGTCGCGATAATCCTGCATGACAATCTCCACCCGCTCGTTCAGTCCGGCCTCGAACATTCTCTTTTTGGCAAAGTCATATTGCGCACGCGAGATTGTCAGCCCGCGCACACGAGCGCCGCGCACCGTCGCGGCATATTGGGCAAACCCACCCCAACCACAGCCGATTTCCAGCAGGTGGTCGCCCTGTTTCACGCCGATTCCCTCGCAGATCATCCGGTATTTTTCCTTCTGCGCTTCCGCCAGACTTTCCTCCCCCTGAAACTTTGCTGAAGAATAGGTCATGGTTTCGTCCAGCCAGAGGGCATAAAAATCATTGCCCAGGTCATAATGGTGGCTGATATTTTTGCGGGCCTGCTTGCGGGTATTGCTATGTAGCCAGTGGCGAAACTGTTCATACCTCCGCGCCAGCGCCGCCACTTTGAGCGAGGGGGTGATCTCGCGGTTATTCAGATAAATCACATCCAGCAGGGTTTGCAGATCGGGGCTGTCAAACCAGCCCTCCAGATAGCTTTCGGCAAAACCAAGCTTGCCTTCGCGCATGATACGGGCAAACATCCGCGGGTTGTTGACATCAACACGCCCCTCAGGCCCCGGCTCATCCCCATCAACCCGGAAAACCCGGCCATCGGGCAGGGCAAATTCCATAGTCCCATAGCGGAATTGCTTGAGGATTTGAAAGGTCGGCGCAAACCAGCGCGGCAAGCCGCGTTGTCCCTTGGTGCTGTAGAGAATCTCCATAACCAACCCCTTTCGGAGTAAGGTTAACCTATTTTTGAAAAATCACAAAATCCGGTCAAGCGAGGCGATCAACTGCTCCACCTCTGCCTTGCTGGTATAATGCACAAAGCTCAGCCGCAATGCGCCGTGGGTCGGGTCTACCCCCAGCGCCTCCAGCAGGCGCACCGCATAAAAAGCACCACCACCAGCCATAATCCCCTCGGACACCAAGGCCTGCGCCAGCTCATACCCCGGCCGGTTTCCCACAACCGAAACCGTCGCCACCCGGCCTTCAGCGCTTTGCGGGCCAAGCAGCCGCACATCATTTCGCCCGCGCAAATAATCAATCAACGGCGCGAGCAATACCCCCTCATGCGCCACATTCAGACCCTGCACAGCCCTGCCCCGCGCGGCGGCATCCGGCTCGGGGGCAAAATGGTGACCATGCACCGCGTCCAGATAATCGACCATCCCCGCACATGCCGCTACCTGAGCGTGATCCGGCCCTGCGGGAGTGAACCGTTTATAGCGCACATTTTCATTAAAATAGTGCCCCTGATTGGGCAGCGCATCGGCCAGCGCCCGCTTGATCGCCATAACGCCCTGATGCGGCCCAAAAGTTTTATACGCCGAAAACAGATAGATATCCGCGCCCAGCCCGCCAATATCCGGCAAGCCATGCGGCGCAGCGCTCACCCCGTCCACACAGGAATACGCCCCCGCTGCGCGGATCATATCGCAGATATTACCCACCGGATTGATCTCTCCCACGAGGTTTGAAACATGGGGAAAGCACACCAGCTTTACCTTTTCATCCAGCAGCGCCGCCAAATCCACAGGGTCCAGATGACCAACCCCGTCCACCTGCCATTCCCGCACCTCGATGCCCCGATCCGCCAGCCGCCGCCACGGGCCGGTATTGGCTTCATGGTCCTGATTGGTGACGATAATCGCATCGCCCGCTTTCAGCATCTGCCCAAAAGCCTGCGCCAGAACATAGGTGTTTTGCGTGGTCGAAGGTCCAAAGCTCAGTTCATCGGCTTTTATATTCAGCACCTTTGAGAGCCGCCTGCGCGCCTCGTCCATCTCCTCGCCAGCCAAGCGACTAGCCTCGAACGGATAATAAGGCTGCACCTTGCGCTGGTGGTAATAGCGCGTGAGCCGCTCGATCACCGGCGCGCAGGTATAACTGCCGCCCGCGTTTTCAAAAAAAACCTGCCCTTGCAGGCTTGGCTCCTTAAGGGCGGGGAACTGTTGACGGATAAATTCAATATCAAGTTGCATGGGCGCATCGTGGCGCGAAAGCCCGGCATATACAAGGCTGTTTTTTTGCGGCCCCCGGTGGGTGGGAAGCACACCCAAAAATCAGCAGCAACCTGCCTGCGCGCCAATCCACTGACCAGCGCAGCCCGCACTGCCTCATGAAAATTGCTTGCCTATCTTGAAATTCACTTTCCTAAAGCATCTCGTGAAAACCGCTTACTCGCAATAAATTCCGGTGTTAAATAGCTAGTCGAGCCTCGGCCATACTGATTGCGCTTGTAGGCACGGGGGCGAAGCCCTTGGTTTGACGGCAGGTGGTCAACGTTGGGGGGGGGGGTGGTAAAATTACCTTTCAATGGTTTTGCGGGGCTACCAACAACGGTGTCTCCGCTTGCAACGCTTTTGGTAACAACAGCGCCAGCACCAATTAAAGCGCCAGCACCAATTACAAGCGGCTTATTGTCTTTTCCAGGCAGTATAGTCGCATCAGAACCGATATATACCATGTCTTCCACTACGACTCTGCCGTTGAGCGAAACCCGCGGCGCGAATGTTACAAAGTCGCCGATGCTACAGTCGTGAGCAACATATGAAAAAATGTTACAGTGAAAATGCTCGCCAATTATCGCATCGGAGGTAACAATGGTGTTGTTAGCAAATATGGCACCCTTTCCGCATGTTACGTTGTCACCTTTGATGTGTGATGGAGCTGTAACAGAGAAGAAACCGATATTGTCATTTTCAGCCTGTTTAACCTTTCCCTTTCTTATTGACGGGTCGGCAAAGGCAATATTTATCAGTTTATTATCATTTTCTTTAAACTCGTCATATGAAACAACTTTTGTTCCGTGGATAATTGTTCCTATTTTGGATTCGTCATCATCGATATAAACAACCTGAAAGGGTGCCTGCTCAAACATACCAAGGCTATACATTAGGGATGACCTGATTTCCCGGGCAAAGCCACCCGCACTATAAATCCCAAATACGTTCATCAGTTTCTCCACTTCTTTTTTCTCAGCAAATTCCATAGGTGTCAGGTTTCCCAGCGATGAATGTGGTCGTTGTTGGTTATAATCATCTCTCCATTCTTTGAGGGTTTCTTTGGCATCAGCCAGCGCGGTAAATAGGGTTTCATTGAGGCACTCATCGCGTAGCTTGCCGTTAAAGCTTTCTATAAATCCATTCTGCTGGGGTTTGCCAGGAGCTATGTAATGCCAATCGACCCCATTATACTGCACCCATTGCAGGATTGCCATACTGGTAAACTCAGTGCCGTTATCCGAAACAATTGTGACTGGCATAAGCACGCTCGACGTCAGACCCCATCTTATGCGCCAAGCTCAGCTCGGCGATTTCGCGGGCTGCTGACGTATTTTCGCTGACCCAATCCTTGAAGGTCGAGCGGAATCCGTGAACGGTTACCTTCGATTTTCATGCGCCGCAATAGCATTAGCATCGCCATGTTGGACATTGGCTTGATCGTTTCTGTCCTTCAAACACGACCTCGGAATTGAATGCCTTGAGTGGCTGGATAATGGCCAGCATTTCAGGCGTCAGCGGAATGCGGTGTTCTTCATCCGCTCGGCAGGCACGGTCCACAGCCCCCCGTCAAAATCAAATTCATCCCAACGCGCCAATAACACCTCGCTGGTGCGACTGGCCGTCAGGCAGGTGAACATCAACGCCTTTGCGGCCATTACTTCTTTGGTGGCCAATTCGGCATAGAACGCGGGCACATCGCTCCAATACATGGCCTTGTGGTGCTTCACTTTCTATTTGACCTTCGGCAACACGCGAGCATCTCGGATCGTCGTCACTGGATTTTCACCATCACGAAAGCCTTTGGATTTTGCGACATCCAGAACGGCCTTCATCCGTTGCGCAAGGCGTTTGGCGGTTTCGTGCTTTTCCGTCCATATGGGAAGAAGCACCTGCATAATTTCCAGCTGGCCAACTTCGGAAACAGGCAAGCGCCCAATCTTGGGGAATGCATATTCTGCCAGCGTGTTGATCCATTGCTGTCCGTGCTTTGGGTTTTTCCATGTCGGCAGCCGCTCAATATGGACCTGCCTTGCGATTTCCTCAAAGCACGGAATTTTTTGTCTACTGGACCGCCCCTTGTTTGCCGGAGGCTGATTACTTCATTTCATGCGACCATATCGAGTTTGTTTAGCTGTCATAGTACCTCTCTTCTGCTTCTGCTGGTGGGATGTACCATGGTATTGTTGCTCCCGTTTCATCAAGACAGGGCGAGCGCGCGTTCCAGATCATCATGTTCGAATGCACTGGTCATGCGAGTGATTTCGGCCTCGCGGGCACCTCGGCCCCGGGCAAAGTCGCGCCAGTTCCGGACCACCCCCGCCACCGCCCCAATAATTCGGTCGCCGTCCACAGCCTTCAGGGAAAACTCCTCCGCCACCGAGCGCAGGAGCTCAACCGAGCAGGTGCCGTCATCAAAATCGATGTTTGTGGAAAGAATGCGCGGCTTTACATCCGCAGGCGTCGGGTTGATGTCGTAAGCCGGTGACAGGGCCCAGCCTTGTTGCCCTTGCCACAAAAATCCGTGGTTGCGCAGATGGTCATCGGTGTTCGAGACCAGAATTGAAAACGCAAGCCGAACTGATCTGGCGGCATCCGTGGCATACTCGTCGGGCTGCTGAACTGGCAATCTTTGAATACATCAACGGTTTTTATAATCCTCGCCGTAAACACTCGGCATTAGGTTGGAAAAGCCCGTTGGCTTTTGAACAAAAGGCCGCTTAAATGAGTAACCGGAGCGGCACTAAAGCGCGACAGGTCCAGTTTGCCCGGCCTTACCTCGTAAACTTCTTATACTTCACCCGCGTTGGCTTCACGCTTTCCGGCCCCAAGCGCCTGATCTTGTCGGCTTCGTAATCCTCAAAGTTGCCCTCGAACCATTCTACATGGCTGTCGCCTTCAAAGGCGAGCATGTGGGTGCAGAGGCGATCAAGGAAAAAACGGTCGTGGGAGATGATGACGGCGCAACCGGCGAAATTGGTGATGGCGTCCTCTAGCGCGCGCAGGGTTTCGACGTCCAAATCATTGGTTGGCTCGTCGAGGAGAAGCACGTTGCCGCCCTCGCGCAGGAGTTTGGCCATGTGCACGCGGTTGCGCTCACCACCTGAAAGCAGGTTCATGGTTTTTTGCTGGGAGCCGCCCTTGAAGTTAAAGCTTGAGCAATAGGCGCGGCCGTTTACTTCGGCATCGCCAAGCTTAATCACGTCCTGCCCGTCGGAAATTTCTTCAAACACGGTTTTTTTGTCGTCGAGCCTATCGCGGCTCTGGTCCACATAGGAAAGCTTTACGGTGTCGCCGTATTCCACGGTGCCGGAATCCGGTTCTTCCTGCCCCGTGAGCATCCGAAACAGCGTGGATTTACCCGCGCCGTTGGGGCCGATCACGCCGACAATACCGCCGGGCGGCAGGCTGAAGCTCAGGTTGTCAATCAGCAGATTATCCCCATAACCCTTTGAAATTCCGTCAACTTCAATCACCTTATTGCCCAAGCGAGGGCCGTTTGGAATAATGATCTGCGCCTTGCCAACCTTATCGCGCTCCGACTGGTTCGCCAGCTCGTTATAGGCATTGATCCGCGCTTTTGATTTGGCTTGGCGGGCCTTGGGTGACTGGCGCATCCACTCCAGCTCGCGCTCCAGCGTGCGCATTTTGGCCTTGTCGGATTTGGCCTCATGCTCCATGCGCTTGGCCTTTTGCTCCAGCCATGCCGAGTAATTGCCCTCGTAAGGAATGCCCCGCCCGCCATCCAGCTCAAGGATCCAGCTGGTGATGTCATCGAGGAAATAACGGTCGTGGGTTACGCACAGGATGGTGCCTTTATAGTCGATCAGGTGTTGCTGAAGCCACGCGATGGTTTCAGCATCAAGGTGGTTGGTTGGCTCGTCGAGCAGCAGCATATCGGGGGCCTCAAGCAGCAGCTTGCACAGGGCCACGCGGCGGGCTTCACCGCCCGAAAGGGTGGAAACGTCGGCGTCATCGGGCGGGCAGCGCAGGGCCTCCATGGCGATGTCGATGCTGCTGTCGAGATTCCACAGGTCCTCGGCATCAATCTGGTCTTGCAGGGTGGCCATCTCGTCGGCGGTTTCTTCGGAGTAGTTCATGGCAAGGTCGTTATAGCGCGCCAAGGTGGCCTGCTTTTCGGCCACGGCGAGCATTACGTTTTCGCGCACTGTCAGGCTTTCATCCAGCTTCGGCTCTTGCGGCAGATAACCGATTTTGGCCCCTTCAGCGAGCCATGCCTCGCCCTGAAAATCCTTATCCATGCCCGCCATGATCTTCATCAGGGTCGATTTACCGGCCCCGTTGGAGCCAACCACACCGATTTTTACGCCGGGGAGAAAGGACAGGTGGAT
>JAKIUB010000018.1 GCA_021647745.1 Paracoccaceae bacterium
GATGCCTGCGATGCGGCGGGGATCACGTTTATCGGCCCGAAGGCCGCGACCATGCGCAAGCTGGGAGACAAAGCGAGCGCGCGGCGGGTCGCCATCGAGGCGGGCGTTCCGGTTGTCCCGGCGACCGATGTTTTGCCTGATGATATGAACGAGGTCCGCCGCATGGCGGACGAGGTGGGCTATCCCTTTATGCTAAAGGCGAGCTGGGGCGGCGGCGGGCGCGGGATGCGGCCTATTATGGGACCGGACGAGCTGGAAACCATGGTGTTGGAAGGCCGCCGCGAAGCCGAGGCCGCCTTTGGCAATGGCGAGGGCTTTCTGGAGCGTTTGGTGCAAAAGGCCCGCCATGTGGAGGTGCAAATACTCGGCGATAGCTTTGGTCAGATATATCATCTGTGGGAGCGGGATTGTTCGGTGCAGCGGCGCAACCAAAAGGTGGTCGAGCGGGCACCTGCGCCGTATCTAAGCCAAGAACAGCGCGAGGAACTTTGCGCGCTGGGCCGCAAAATATGCGCCCATGTGGGCTATGAATGTGCTGGCACGGTCGAATTTTTGATGGATATGGACACCGAAGAATTTTTCTTCATCGAGGTCAATCCGCGTGTGCAGGTCGAGCATACGGTGACCGAGGAGGTGACGGGCATTGATATCGTGCGCGCGCAAATCCTGATCGCCGAGGGCCGCACGCTTGAGGAAGCCACGGGCAAGGCCAGCCAGAGCGAGATCACGCTGAATGGCCACGCCCTGCAATGCCGGATCACCACCGAGGATCCGCAGAATAATTTTATCCCCGATTATGGCCGCATCACCGCTTATCGCGGGGCCACGGGCATGGGCATCCGGCTTGATGGCGGCACGGCTTATTCCGGCGCGGTGATCACCCGCTATTACGATAGCCTGCTGGAAAAGGTGACGGCGTGGGCGCCAACCCCCGAGGCCGCAATCGCCCGCATGGATCGGGCGCTGCGGGAGTTTCGGATACGCGGTGTTTCCACCAATATCGCCTTTGTGGAAAACCTGCTGAAGCATCCCACCTTTCTGGACAACACCTATACGACGAAATTCATCGACAATACCCCCGCGCTGTTCAACTTCAAAAAACGCCGTGACCGCGCCACCAAGATTTTGACCTATATCGCGGATATCACGGTCAATGGTCATCCCGAGACCGAGGGGCGGGCCAAGCCGCCAGCCCATGCCAAAGCGCCGGTGGTGCCAGCGTGGCGGGCTGAAGCCGCGCCCTACGGGACGCGGAACCTGCTGGAAGAAAAAGGCGCGCAGGCGGTGGCGGATTGGATGCTGGCGCAAAAGCAGCTTTTGATTACCGATACCACCATGCGCGACGGGCATCAAAGCCTGCTGGCCACGCGGATGCGCTCGGTTGATATGCTGAATGTGGCCGAAAGCTACGCCCATAACCTGCCGCAGCTTTTCAGCCTTGAGGCATGGGGCGGCGCGACCTTCGATGTCGCTTACCGCTTTTTGCAGGAATGCCCGTGGCAGCGCCTGCGGGACCTGCGCGCGCGGGTGCCCAATGTAATGACCCAGATGCTTTTGCGCGCCAGTAATGGTGTGGGCTACACCAATTATCCCGATAACGTGGTGCAGAAATTCGTGGCGCAGTCAGCCGAAACCGGCGTTGATGTGTTTCGGGTGTTTGACAGCCTGAACTGGGTGGAAAACATGCGCGTGGCGATGGATGCGGTGGTGGAGAGCGGCAAGGTTTGTGAAGGGGCGATCTGCTATACCGGCGATATTCTAAATCCGGAGCGCGCCAAATATGATCTGAAATATTATGTGCAAATGGGCCATGAGCTAAAAGCCGCAGGTGCGCATATTCTGGGCTTGAAAGACATGGCAGGCCTGCTGAAGCCTGCGGCGGCCACCGCGTTGGTCAAGGCGCTGAAAGAGGAGGTCGGCCTGCCGATCCATTTTCATACCCATGATACCAGCGGCATTGCGGGCGCGACCATTCTGGCGGCTTCGGATGCCGGAGTGGATGCGGTGGATGTGGCGATGGATGCGTTTTCGGGCGGCACCAGCCAGCCCTGTCTTGGCTCGGTGGTGGAAGCCCTGCGCAACACCCCGCGCGATACCGGCCTCGATATCGGCGTGATCCGCCAAACCTCTGATTATTGGGAGGCGGTGCGCACACAATATACCGCCTTTGAAAGCGGCACCCGCGCGCCCGCTTCCGAGGTATATTTGCATGAAATGCCCGGTGGGCAGTTTACCAATCTGAAGGCACAGGCGCGCTCGCTCGGCCTTGAGGAACGCTGGCACGAGGTGGCGCAAGCTTACGCCGATGTGAACCGGATGTTTGGCGATATCGTGAAGGTGACCCCCAGCTCCAAGGTGGTGGGGGATATGGCTTTGATGATGGTGTCTCAGGGCTTAAGCCGCGCCGAGGTGGAAGATCCCGAGGTTGATGTGGCTTTTCCTGACTCGGTGATCGATATGATGCGCGGTAATCTCGGCCAACCTCCGGGGGGCTTCCCCGAGGCGTTTGTCGCCAAGGTATTGAAAGGCGAAAAGCCAAATACCGAGCGCCCCGGGCTGCACCTGCCCGCCGCTGATCTGGAGGCCGTGCGCGCCGAGGTTTCCAGGGAGCTGGAAGGCTTTGCGGTGGATGACGAGGATCTTTGCGGCTATCTGATGTATCCCAAAGTGTTCCTTGATTATATGGGGCGGCACCGCACCTATGGCCCTGTTCGCACCTTGCCGACCAACACATTTTTCTATGGTATGGAGCCGGGCGAAGAGATCAGCGTTGAAATCGACCCGGGCAAAACCCTTGAGATTCGCCTGCAAGCGGTGGGCGAAACCAATGCGGATGGCGATGCCAAGGTGTTTTTCGAGCTAAACGGCCAGCCGCGCAATATCCGCGTGCCCAACCGTAAAGTAGCGGCCACCACCGCCAAGCGGCCCAAGGCCGAGGCGGGGAACCCGGCCCATATCGGCGCGCCGATGCCGGGTCTGATCGCCACCGTGGCTGTTCGTGCGGGGCAGAAGGTGAAGAAAGGTGATCTGTTGATGACCATCGAAGCCATGAAAATGGAAACCGGCATTCATGCGGATGCGGATGGTACGGTGAAAGCGGTGCATGTGAGCGCGGGCGCGCAGGTGGATGCCAAGGATTTGCTGGTGGAGTTCGAGCCGCACTGAGGTGGCGGGCAGCGGCTAATGCGCCTCGGCCCAGCTATCGCCGATACCGGCATCGACCACCAGCGGCACGGATATTTTTACCGCCGGATCAGCGGCGGTTTCCATCACCCGCCGCATTGCGGTGATTGTATCCTGAATTGCGTATTCTTCCACCTCGAAGATTAGTTCGTCATGCACCTGTAGCAGCATTTGGGCGGGCAGGGGGGCAATCGCTTCGGGCACCCGTACCATGGCGCGCCGGATGATATCGGCAGCGGTGCCCTGAATGGGCGCGTTGATCGCGGCGCGTTTGGCAAAGCCGGCATGTGGCCCTTTGGCGCTGATATTTGGCGTGTGGATACGCCGCCCGAACAGGGTTTCGACATAGCCCTTCTCTTTGGCCGTTGCCACGGTGGCATCCATATATGTGCGAATACCGGGGAAACGCTCGAAATAGCGGTCAATAAACCCCTGAGCCTCCTTTCGCGCAATGCGCAGGTTGCGCGCCAGCCCAAAGCCGGAAATACCGTAGATAACCCCGAAATTGATCGCCTTGGCCTGCCGCCTGATCTCTGGTGTCATCTCGTCCATCGGCACACCAAACATCTCGCTCGCGGTCATGGCATGAATATCGTGGCCATCAAGGAACGCCTGCTTAAGGCTGTCAATATCCGCAATATGGGCCAATATTCGCAGCTCGATCTGGCTATAATCAAGGCTCACCAGTTTGTGGCCCGGCTTGGCCACAAACGCCTCCCTGATCCTCCGTCCGGCCTTGGTGCGCACGGGTATATTTTGTAAATTCGGGTCGGTCGAGGCGAGGCGGCCGGTGGTGGCACCAGAGATAATATAGCTGGTATGCACACGGCCGGTTTTGGGGTCTATATGTGCTTGCAGGGCATCGGTATAGGTGCTTTTCAGCTTGGCCATGGCGCGCCATTCCAGCACCTTTTCTGCCAGCTCGCTGCCTGCGACTGCGAGGTCTTCCAGCACATCGGCACCGGTGGCATAAGCGCCGGTTTTGCCTTTTTTGCCGCCCTCTAGGCCCATTTCATCAAACAGGATTTCGCCAAGCTGCTTTGGTGACGCCACGTTGAATTCCCGCCCCGCCAATGTTTTGATATTGCCCTCCAGCACCGCCATATCCTGCGCAAATGTGTTGGACATCGCTGCCAGCTGTGCGCGGTCAACCTTGATGCCGTTCATTTCCATTTTGGCCAGCACCCCCACCAGCGGACGCTCGAGGGTATAATAAACCGTGCTCATACCCTCGGCCACCAATCTGGGCTTGAAAACCTGCCACAGCCGCAGGGTGATATCGGCATCTTCGGCCGCATAGGGCGCGGCATCATCCAGCGGCACCCGGTCAAAGGTGATGGCGGCTTTGCCCGTGCCGATCAGGCTTTTGATCGGAATAGGCTGGTGGTCGAGATAACGGCTCGACAGCTCGTCCATGCCGTGGCGATGCACACCGCCATTGAGCGCATAGGACATCAGCATTGTGTCTTCTATCGGGCCAAGCGCGACACCGTTGCGGGCCATAATCTTCATGTCGTATTTCATGTTCTGGCCGATTTTGAGGATACTTTCATCCTCCAGCATCGGTTTGAGGATAGAGAGCGCCTCCCCCATATCCATCTGCCCTGCGGCGCGCTCGACCCCGCCCAGCAGGTCTCCCTCGCCGGTCACATGGCCCAGCGGCACATAGCAGGCCGCCCCCGGTTCGATGCAAAGGCTAACCCCCACCAGATCGGCGCGCATCTCGTTCAGCCCTGTGGTTTCGGTGTCAAATGCCACCCAGCCGCGTTGGTATATTTTGTCGATCCATGTGCGCAGGCTGTCAGCATTTTCGATGGTTTGGTATTTTCTGTGATCAAACGGAATAGCTGTTGCGCGCATATCCATCGCGGGCGCGGCACCGGCTTCTGGCACGGTGTCCTTGATCGTGGGTGCCTCGACCCCGAGCTTGGCCGCTATCCGGCTGGTCAGGGTTCTGAATTCCATTTCGGCCAAAAACGGCAATATCCGGTCGGCAACCGGGTCGCGCAGCTCGAATGCCTCGATCGGCTCGGGCATATCCACGTCTTGTCGCAGTAATACCAGCTTGCGGCTGGTTCTGATCTGGTCAACCTTGTCGATCAGGGTCTGGCGTCGCTTGGGTTGTTTTATCTCTGCGGCCCGCGCCAGCAATGTTTCCAGATCTCCGTATTCGTTGATCAGCAGAGCGGCGGTTTTTATGCCGATTCCGGGCGCGCCGGGCACGTTGTCAACCGAATCGCCTGCCAGTGCCTGCACATCAACCACGCGGTCGGGACCAACCCCGAATTTCGCCTCGACCTCCTCTATGCCGATGCGGAGGTTTTTCATCGGGTCGAGCATTTCGACCCCGCCGCCCACCAGCTGCATCAGGTCTTTGTCGCTCGATATAATAGTGACCCGCCCGCCGGCATCGCGGGCCTGTGCGGCATAGGTGGCGATGATATCGTCGGCCTCAAAGCCTTCCATCTCGATAGAGGGCAGGTTAAAGGCGCGGGTGGCGTCACGGATGATCGGGAATTGCGGCACGAGGTCTTCGGGTGCGGGGGGGCGGTTGGCCTTGTAGGCGGGGTAAATATCACTGCGAAAGGTCTTGCCCTTGGCGTCGAATATCACCGCCACATGGGTCGGGGCATTATGGCCAACGTTATCCTCGACCTGTTTATAAAGCATATTGCAAAAACCGGCGACCGCACCCACCGGCAGCCCGTCTGATTTGCGGGTTAGTGGCGGCAAGGCGTGAAAGGCCCGAAAGATAAACCCCGAGCCGTCGATCAATTGCAGATGGTGGCCCTTGCCGAACTTTTCGCGTGTCATGCTCTTCCCCGTTTTATGCTTTGGCCCTTGTCGCATATATCCGGGATGACTCCAACGCAAACCCGCTATTTTTTTACTGTCAAATCAGGCCAAGGCTTTCGCGGTTTATATAGCGCCATGATCCCAATATGCTTGCCACGGTCAGGCCAGTGGCGAGGCCAATCCAGATGCCGAGCGCTTCAAGCGTGGTGTATTGAGATAGATAATAGGCAGCCGGAATGCCAATGACCCAATAGGAAAACAGGGCGATCTGCATGGGCACGCGGGTATCCTTCAAGCCGCGCAGCAGGCCGGCGGCCAGCACTTGCAAGGTATCAACCAGCTGGAAGGCTGCGGCCACAATCAGCAGCGGAATCGCAAAGGTCAGGATGGCCGGTGCGTCAACTTCGCTCATATCGAGGAACAGCGAAATGAGCGGTATGGGCAACAACACAAACAGTGCGCTGAGGGTGAGTGCAAAACCAATGCCAAGCAGCAGCACGGTTTTTCCGGCGGTGGCGATTTCTACCGGATCCCCCCGCCCCTTGGCCAGACCCAGCCGAATGGTGGCAACCTGCGAAAGCCCCAGCGGGATCATAAACGCTACCGAGGTGATTTGAAGGACGATCCCGTGCGCGGCCAGCGCGATGGTGCCAAACCAGCCCATCATGATGGCAGAAAACGCAAACAGCGAGATTTCGGCTGTGAACAGCACACCAATTGGCCAGCCGAGCCGGAAAAGCTCAAAAAACCCACCCCAGTCAGAGCGCCAGAAACGCTTGTAAATGGCATGCTGGCGCAGGGCAGGGTGCCAGTGGCTATAGGCTATGAGCAGCGCCATGGAGAGCAGGCTGGAGCCAAGAGTGGCAATGGCTGCCCCCCTTATGCCCATTTCCGGCGCGCCCCAGTTGCCAAAGATAAACGCATAGTTCAGCGCGCCGTTCAAGGCCGCGGCCATAAGGGTGATGACAAGCACAATGTGGGCCTTGTTAACCACCCCGAGATAGGAGCGCAGCACCATGATGAACAGGTTGGGCAGCAAGGCCCATTTGGCAATGCTCAGGTATTCATCGGCCATGCCTGCCACTGCCGGGTCTTGCCCCAGCGCCAAAAATACCGGCTCGGCAAACCACATTAACGGCAGGGCGATAACGCTAAACGCGCTCACCACCCAAAACCCCATGCGCACGGCGCGGCGCAGGGATTTTGGGTCGCCAGCCCCCAGTGCCTGCGCAGCCATCGGCATGACCGCTTGCGCAAAACCCGATCCGGCCAGCATCAGCAACAAAAAAAGCTGGGTGGCCAGCACACTGGCCGCCAACGGCGCCGCCCCATACCAGCCGAGCATGATCGTATCGGTCACCCCCATCAGCATCTGTGCGAGCAACGCCCCGACCATCGGCAGGCCAAGCAAGATGCTGGCGCGCAGGTGCGGGCCAAAGCGGTGGCGCTGGGTTGGGGCCTGGTTCATGGGGATTTCCGAAAAATCACGACACGGAATAGTGGCGTAGCGCAATCAGCCTAGCGCAGATTTGTCCGGAGGAAAACGGAAATTTTACCGCAAGGTTGAAAATCGGGCTTCCACCACCGCAAGGCGGGCTTTATCAGGGCTGCGCGCCACCAGACTGGTGCCAAAAACCCCCTGGTGCACAAACGGATACGAGCCGATGGAAACATCGGGAAAGGCCGCGGCAATATCGGCCAGAGCCATGGCCACCTGCCCCTCGGGCTGCTCGACCCGCACCGAGACCGAGCATAGCGGCAGACCGCCGGTCAGGGTGGGCAGCAGGCTTTCGACCATGGCCGCAAACACCACCGGCACACCGGCCATCACATGCACATTGCCAAGGCTGAAGCCGGGCGCTTTGCTGACAGGGTTATCTATCAGCGTAGCCCCGTCGGGAATGCGCGCCATGCGCAGGCGCATCTCGTTTAAATCTGCGGGGTTGGCGTAATGGCTGGCTAAAATGGCACGGGCGTCCTCGCGCACATCAATATTTACCTTAAAAGCGGCGGCGATGGCATCTGCCGTGATATCATCATGGGTCGGGCCGATGCCACCCGAGGTAAACACATGGGTATAACGCCCCCGCAGATCATTTATGGCTGTTTTGATGGTTTTGTGGTCGTCGGGAACCACGCGGATCTCCAGCAGGTCGATCCCTGCCGCTGTCAGCTTTTTGGCGAGGTGGTTGCCGTTGGTGTCTTGGGTGCGGCCCGAGAGGATCTCGTCTCCGATCAGCAAAATGGCGGCGGTGGGGTTCATCTTGAGGCTCCGGACGAGGCGCGGTAGGAAAGGGGCATGAAATACGCCCAGCCCCTGATCCGCGCGGTTCTTATCCGCAGGTATAAACGCTTTTTGGCCGATGTCACCCTTGGTGATGGTCGCGAGGTGATCGCGCATTGCGCCAATCCGGGTGCTATGACAGGGCTGGCCACACCCGGCACCGCGCTCTGGCTGGAGCCAAATAACGACCCCAAGCGCAAGCTGCGCTATAGCTGGAAGCTGGCCGAAATCGGCGGTGCGCTTGTCGGTATTGACACCGCCCTGCCCAATAAAGTGGTAGGTGAGGCTTTGCGTGCCGGCATGGTGTCTGCATTGTCGGCCTATAAAACGGTGCGCGCCGAGGTGAGATATGGCGAGAACAGCCGCGTGGACTTTTTGCTGACACAAGCGGGCCTGCCGGATTGTTATGTCGAGGTCAAAAGCGCCAACCTTTGCCGCCGGGCGGGGTTGGTCGAGTTTCCAGATACTGTCACCAAGCGCGGGGCAAAACACATGGAAGCGCTGGCGGCTATGGTGGCAGAGGGCCACCGCGCGGTGGTGCTTTATCTTGTGCAGCGCAGTGATTGCGAGGCTTTTGCCGTGGCTGACGATATTGATCCAGCCTATAGCGTCGCCTTTACCAAGGCGCATAAAGCAGGGGTTGAGGCGCTTTGCTATCAGACGGATTTATCGCTTGAAGGTGCCAGCTTTGGCGAGGCCTTGCCGATTGTGGTGCGGTAAACTATATCGGCTGATATACCCATGAGGAGAGCCATCATGCACCGCGCCAAAACCGGTTTTTTGAATAAAGATGGTATCCGCATTCATCCGGCAGAGGATTTTGTCGGTATGCGCGCGGCAGGGCACCTGACGGCCAGGTGTCTCGATATGATCATCGAGCATGTAAAGCCCGGCGTTACCACCGGCGAGCTGGATGCCCGTATTCAGGCATTTATCGAGGATGGGGGTGCGACATCGGCCACCATTGGCTATCGCGGCTATCAGCATGCGAGCTGTATCTCCATCAACCATGTGGTTTGCCACGGCATTCCGGGAGACAAGGTGTTGAAAAACGGTGATATTCTTAATATTGATGTCACCTGCATTCTAGACGGCTGGTTTGGCGATAGCTCGCGGATGTATGTGGCGGGTAAGCTGGCACGGCGCGACGAGCGGCTGATAGATGCCACCCACGAGTCGCTCATGCTTGGTATCGCAGCGGTAAAGCCCGGTAATACTTTTGGCGATATCGGCGCGGCCATCCAGCGCTATGCCGAAAGCCACCACATGAGCGTGGTGCGCGATTTTTGCGGGCACGGGCTGGGGCAGGTTTTTCATGCGGCGCCCAATGTGCTGCATTATGGCCGCGCTGGTTCTGGGGCTGTGCTGGAAGAGGGCATGTTTTTCACCATTGAACCGATGATCAACCTTGGCAAGCCCTCTACCAAAGTGCTGGCTGATGGTTGGACGGCTGTAACCAAAGACAAGAAAAACACTGCCCAGTTCGAACATTCAATCGGGGTAACGGACGACGGCTGCGAGATATTCACCCTTTCGCCTGCCGGCAAATTCCACCCGACACGGGGCGCTTAAGGGTATATTAACCAATGCGTGGGATTGGTTAATATATGACCACGCGTAATCAGTTTGCCGAAAAGCCCTTTCCCGGATTTGATGCCGATTTCGAGGGGATACCGGCGGTCAAGCCCGCCAAAGCGCCCGAGCCGCATTATACCAACCACCGTCAACGCCTTCGCGCCCGTTTTATGCGCGCCGGCGCCACAGCGCTGGCCGATTATGAAATGCTGGAGCTGGTGCTGTTTCGCGCCATTCCGCGGCGCGATGTCAAGCCGCTAGCCAAGCGGTTGCTGGCCGAATTCGGGGATTTCAACCGGGTGATTACCGCGCCACCATCCCGCCTTGCCAAGATGCAGGGGATTGGAGATGCCGCAGTGCAGGAGCTGAAAATAGTGGAGGCCGCCGCGCAGATGCTCGGGCAGGCCAAAGTGCTGGGGAAAAATGCTATCACCTCGTGGTCTGCCCTGATGGAATATTGCAAGACCGTGATGGCGCACCGCGAGACCGAGCAATTCCGGATTCTGTATCTTGATCGAAAAAATACCCTGATCGCGGATGAGGCGCAGGCGGTTGGCACGGTTGACCATGTGCCGGTTTACCCGAGAGAGGTGGTCAAGCGGGCGCTGGAGCTGAATGCTTCATCGCTGATACTGGTGCATAACCACCCCTCGGGCAGCCCCGAGCCATCGGATGATGATATCGTCATGACCAACAAGATCGTTGATGCCGCAAAGGCGCTGGGCATTTCGGTGCATGATCACATTATTATCGGCAAAGAGCGTGATGCCAGCTTCAAGACGCTGGGGCTAATATAGCCCCCCCCCCTACAAAGCACACTTTGAAAATACGGTTTTAGCGACCGGCGAGGCGGATATCGTCTATCGCGCCGGGCAGGGAGATATTTGCCGAGGCTTCGCCACAAGCGGGCGCTGTGTAACGCACATTGCGGATACCGGCTCTGCGGCCTTCGCGGGTGCGGCTGGTCTTGGCGGTGATTTTTTCGCCGCAAACCTGGCTGCTATCCTCGATCAGGATCGATATAGTAACCGTGCCGCGCTGCTGGTTGCGGCTGATCGGCATGGTGTATATCTCTGTTAGTGCGCCACCATCAAGAGACGGGTCGCCAAGCTGGAGGAGGTAACCTCCGCCTTTCAGGCGTGATGTGCGTGGATCTCGGGGAGATTGCGGCGAGACATGGCCTTCGCTGCCCACGGCTGCGCCATATTCAAAGGCGTTCAGGTCAAGGTTCAGGCCGGATTTCCATGAAACACCGGCGCGCTCAACATCTGCAATATCCGCGATCATCACTTCAGTTGAGGCACTGCTCTCGTCGGCGAAGGTAACGGTTATACCGGCGTTCTCTTCCATGGCCGGAAAGCTCTGGCTGATTTGGCCGTTTTCATCTGTCAGCACCGAGAAGGCGAGGCCGGCATGGGTGATGGTAGCTATCTGGTTTGGTTTGCATCCTGCATCTATGTCCAGTTCAACCATAGCCCCGCGCAGGGCACGGGCCGAGAGGGAGATCGTGCAGCTGGAATTTTGTGCCGGTGCGGTGGAAACCGGGGCTTCCGTCACTGTGGGCAGGCTGGCTTGTTGTATATCTTCAGTCGTATCTGCCGGTGGCTCTACGGGGCGTAAATAGGAGGGAGGAGCGGCAAATGCCAGCTCCGGCGCGGCGGATGTCAACGGTAAGGTAGATGCGCTAACAGGGGTGCGATCTCCGGTTTGGCTAATGGCTATACGCGCCAGCGTGCCCGGTGTGGTCTGGCCCAGAGGGGAGAGGCTATCGGCTACGGAGGGCGCTCTTTCCAGCACGGTGATTTGACTGAATTCGGGTGAAGCCGGTGCGAGGGCAGGGGGCGGCACTTGGGCTTTGGCAAAAATCTGCTCCCCGGGTTCGGAAAGGAAAACATTCAGGCTTTCGCCGGCGGCATTCCCGTCGGGGCGGGTGGTTTGCAGTGCGATCAGGGCAATGGGACCACCATCTCTGGCCCGGGCGCTGAAGCTTTCGTCAAGGGATGGTGACGCAGCGGGTGCGGCGGCCACCTCGACAGGCGCAAAACGGGTGCGCTCGGGGTTTGTTGAAAGCGGAGCCGCTTCCTGGAAGGGCAGGGCGGGGTTGTTTTTCAGGGCCGCCAGGGCTTCAGGGCCGCGCTCGAGTTGGGTGATGTTGCGGTCTTCGGGCAGGGTGGGCTGCAAGCCGGAAGGTTGTGCGGCGGGGGCGCTTGCGGTACGGGTTTCGCCGCTGCCAAGTGATACATTGCTGGATTCGCCAAGAGCAGGGGCCTGGAAGGCCGGTGTCTGGACCGAGGTGGTTTGCGCCATGCCGGCGCTGTTTTGTGCCTCTATATTCCGGTCGGTTTCCGAGGCGGTTATTAGCCCTCCTGCAGATTGGCGAATGGAGGCCACCGCGATATCCGGGCTGACAAGCTCGGGGATGCTTGGTGCCGCGAGCGAGGGCGGCGCCATAACGGTTGAAAGGGCTTCGATATCCTGCGCTATTCCCAAGGGTTCTCCATCTTCTCCTGCGGATTCCCCATCTTCAATTTGCGCGACGGTTTCCTCCTCGCGCGGGGCTGGCTCGGGTGTGCTTTCTTGCTGGGTATTTCCGGCCATGGCTACGGCGGGGTCCGGCTGTGTGGACCGAGAGCGGTCCACAGTGACGGAAATTACATTGATCCGTACAGCATTGGGCGCGCAGGCTCCTTCAGAATCCACACAATAGGCAAACTCGACCTCGCCGCTGCAATCCTCGCCGCTGATGAAGGCGAGGCGGTTGTTTCCCGTCAGTTCTACCGCGCCACAAGCGGGGCGACTCAGGACCACAATCGGCCCTTTGACACTGTCATTGGAGAGAACATCAAGAATTTGTGAGGCACCGGCGAGCACGGAGTAAGAATCATCTTGTGATGCTATTTCCGTCTCTCCGGTCATAAAGCTGATGATACGGTCACCGTATTTGACCATGCTTCCAGCAAAAATTGCCAGAATCAAGCCGGTAAACAAAGTCATCATTCGATCGTTTTTGAGCACGACCATTGCCTCCAAGTTGTTGTACAGAAACTGAATTAGCACATTTAGTTAGAATTAACAAGGCTTTATGCGTCGAAGTTGAACTAACTTGAATATTTACAAATAACGCAACCAGTTGGTGTGAACCACGTTACCACGTCTATATATTGTGGCTAAAGTGTGGCTTTTCGTCTCAGCGCGACTAATCCGGCTGCGGACGGAGAGGCTCCGCCCGCCAGTTGCCGGGTTATGCCTTGCCGTGGCAGTGCTTGTATTTTTTGCCCGAGCCGCAAGGGCAGGGAGAGTTGCGCCCCGAGCGCTCCCATGTGCTTTCATCTGCCGTGTCCACACCACGGGTCAGCGCGCCGGAAGCCTGCGGGGGGGCGGTGGGCGAAGGTGCCGCCTGTTTCTCTTGTAGTGCCTGCATCTCCTGGCGCATCTGCTCCTGCTCTTCGGGTGACATGATGCGGATATGGGAGAGCTGTTTTGTGACATCTATCCGCAGCCGGTTGAGGAAGTTCTCGAACAGGGTGAAGGCTTCGGTTTTATACTCATTCAGCGGGTCGCGCTGGGCATAGCCGCGAAAGGCTACTACCTGGCGCAAATGCTCAAGCCTCAGCAGGTGTTCGCGCCAGGCTTTATCTATGGTTTGCAGCAATACCTGCTTTTCGACCCGGCGTATGACATCAGGCCCGGCCTGCGCTACCTTGGCAGCCATGGCTTTGTCGGTTTCGTCATATAGGCGTTCGGAGATGGTTTCGTCACCCACGCCCTCTTCCTTGCCCCATTCGATAATTGGCAGATCAAGGTTGAAATGCTCGATCACCTGCGCGTAAAGCCCCGACATATCCCACTGGTCAGGGTAGGCTTTGGGCGGGATATGCTCAAGCACGAGGTCATCGACTACATCATGGCGCATATCGCGCACTTCTTCCGACAGGTCATCGCTTTCCATGATCTCGCGGCGCTGCTCGAATATGCGTTTGCGCTGCTCGTTCATCACGTCATCATATTTCAGCACGTTTTTGCGGATGTCGAAATTGCGCGCCTCGACCTTGCCTTGTGCGCGCTCCAGCGCTTTGTTGACCCAGGGGTGGACGATCGCCTCACCATCTTTCATGCCGAGCTTGCCGAGCATTTTATCCAGATTGCCGGAGTTGAATATCCGCATCAGGTCATCCTCGAGGCTGAGGAAGAAGTGGGTGCGCCCCGGATCACCCTGGCGGCCGGAGCGGCCGCGCAGCTGGTTGTCGATCCGGCGTGATTCGTGGCGCTCGGTGGCCAACACATACAACCCGCCCGCTTTGAGGGCGACCTCTTTGGCGGTGGCAATTTCGGCCTCTATGCGGTCGCGGATGGCGGCTTCGTCGGCGTCTTCACCGGCTTCTGCCACGGCGGCGGCGACCTCCATATCGACATTGCCACCAAGCTGGATATCGGTGCCGCGCCCCGCCATATTGGTTGCGATCGTGACCGCGCCGGGCCGGCCGGCCTTGGCAATGATATTGGCCTCCTGCTCGTGGAAACGTGCGTTTAGCACCTCGTGGGGCACGTTTGCGGCCTTCAGCATCTGGCTCAGGGTCTCGGATTTCTCGATAGAGGTGGTGCCGACCAGGGTTGGTTGGTCTTTTTCGTGGGCGAGCTTTATTTCTTCAATCACCGCTTCGTATTTTTCATTGGCGGTACGATAAACACGGTCATGCTCGTCGATGCGGATAATCGGCTTGTTGGTTGGTACTTCGACCACGCCGAGCTTGTAAATTTCTTCAAACTCGTCGGCCTCGGTCAGGGCAGTGCCGGTCATGCCTGCGAGCTTGTCGTAAAGCCGGAAATAATTTTGGAAGGTGACGCTGGCAAGGGTGATGTTTTCTGGCTGGATTGGCGCGCCCTCTTTGGCCTCGATCGCCTGATGAAGGCCGTTGCTTAACCGGCGGCCCTGCATCATCCGGCCGGTAAACTCGTCGATCAGCATCACATCGTTATCCTTGACGATGTAATCCTTTTCGTTTTTGAACATCTTATGGGCCAGAAGCGCCTGATTGACATGGTGGATCAGCGATGCGGATTCAGGGTCATAGAGCGAGGCCTCGCTTTCCAGCAGCCCTACGGCATGCAGCCGTTGTTCGATGAATTCGTTGCCCTCGTCGGTCAGGGATGCAGTGCGGGCCTTTTCGTCGATCTCGTAATGGGTTTCGTCCAGATCGGGGATTAGCGCGTCTATCTTCAGGTAAAGGTCGGATTTGTCCTCTGTCGGGCCGGAGATGATGAGCGGGGTACGGGCCTCGTCGATCAGGATGCTGTCAACCTCGTCAACAATGGCAAAAAAGTGATTGCGCTGCACCAGCTCGCCTAGTTCGGATTTCATGTTGTCGCGTAAATAGTCAAAGCCCAGCTCGTTGTTGGTGGCATAGGTGACATCGGCCTCATAGGCGACCTTTTTTTCGAAATCCGGCATATTGGGGTAGATCGCCCCGACGCTCAGGCCAAGGAAGTTATAGACCTGTCCCATCCATTCGGCATCACGCCGCGCGAGGTAGTCATTGACCGTGACCACATGCACGCCCTTGCCGGTGAGAGCATTGAGGTACACAGGCAAGGTGGCCATCAGGGTTTTACCTTCGCCGGTTTTCATCTCGGCGATCTTGCCTTGGTGAAGGAATATTCCGCCCATGATCTGCACATCGAACGGCCGCATGCCAAGCGCGCGGCGCGCGGCCTCACGGGCATTGGCAAAGGCTTCAGGCAGCAGGCTGTCAAGGCTTTCGCCTTTCTCGACGCGCGCCTTGAACTCCTCGGTCTTGGCTCTGATCTGCTCGTCACTGAGCGCTTTGAAGGCTTCCTCCTGCGCATTGACCTTGGCAACCAGCGGTCGGGTGGCCTTGATCAGGCGGTCAGTTGGAGTGCCAAAAACTTTTTTGGCCATAGTGCCGATACCAAGCATGGGTTCTTATCCTCGAATGCCGCTGAGTGTGCCAGCGATTGTTTGCCA
The DNA here is from genome assembly GCA_021647745.1 of Paracoccaceae bacterium. Classification (GTDB taxonomy): domain Bacteria; phylum Pseudomonadota; class Alphaproteobacteria; order Rhodobacterales; family Rhodobacteraceae; genus UBA3077. The sequence goes on from JAKIUB010000018.1 coordinate 15,822, forward strand.
GTGGGGCTTTAATTGCCCCGCGTCGGCGCTTGTATGATCGCGCGCAAACGCGTAAATAATCCGAGTACGTCTTGCCCCGTTCAACTCGGAGTAAGGATGTAAGCGCCGGTTTGACAAGTGTCAACGTGTGGGGCCGGAAAGTAAGGTTATTAATGCCCGCAAATGGGCGCAACAGGAAGTTGGAGTGCAATATGAGAAATTTTTTGGCCGCGGGTGCGGTGTCGATCCTGCTAACGTTGAATGCTGGTGCGGGCTTTGCCGAAGAAGATGTGAATGCCGATATGGTAATAGCGACCGTGAACGGCACCGATATCACCCTCGGTCACATCATTGTGTTACACCAGCAATTACCGCAGGAATACCAGAGCCTGCCTGATGATGTGCTGTTCGAGGGTATCATCAACCAGCTTGTCGAGCAAACCTTGCTGGCCGATTATGCTGAAGCCAACATTACAGATATTCCACGCGAGGTTGGTCTGACCATGGATAACGAGCGTCGTGCGCTGTTTGCATCTGTGCAGATTGAGGCCGTAGTCAATCGCGAGATTGCGGATGAAGACGTGCAGGCGGCATACGACGAACAATTCGGCAATCTGCCCGTCGAGCCTGAGTTCAACGCCAGCCATATTCTGGTGGAAACCGAGGAAGAGGCGCTGGCGCTGATCGAAACCCTGAATGCTGACGCCGATTTTGCCGAGCTGGCCAAGGAAAAATCAACCGGCCCGTCCGGCCCGAATGGTGGCGAACTGGGCTGGTTTGGCCTTGGCCAGATGGTGCCTGAATTCGAACAGGCCGCGACCACACTGGAAATCGGCGCGATTTCCGCCCCCGTCGAGACCCAGTTTGGCTGGCATGTGATCAAGCTCAACGAGGCGCGTGACAAACCTGCCCCGACCCTTGAGGACGTGCGCGAACAATTGCTTGATGGGCTGCGCCAAAAAGCGGTCGAAGCCGAAATTTCCGGTCTGACCGAGGGGGCGGATATCACCCGCCCGCCCGAAGGGTTCGATCCGTCATTGATGCGCGATATTTCGTTGCTCGAAAAATAATGGCACAGGATCTGATCGCCCGGATCAAGGCCCTGAAAACCGAGCTGGCGGCGCTGGAGGCGGTATTGCCGGCTCCCGTGTCGCCATTGGCGCCGGCGGGCTTTCCGGCGCTGCCGGTGATCAAGGGGGTGCGCTTTGCCGCCGCGATGGCGGGGGTAAAGTATCAGGGGCGCACGGATGTGATGCTGGCCGAAATATGTGAAGGGGCGCAGATGGCGGGGGTTTTTACCCGCTCCACCACTCGCTCCGCACCGGTATTGCGCTGCGAAGAGGCCTTGGCTGCGCATGTGGAAGCCCCTGACGTAGCAGGTAAATTTGCAATTCTGGTTAATTCCGGTAATGCCAATGCCTTTACCGGCGGGCGGGGCTTTGAAAGTGTTGATGCGCTGCGCGACTGTGTGGCAGAAGCGCTGGACTGCCCGGCTGAAAAGGTTTTTACCGCCTCGACCGGGGTGATCGGCGAGCCTTTGCCCCATGGCCGCATCGAGGCGGCGGTGGATGGGCTGTGCGCCGCCTTGGATGCAGGCCACGCCGCAGCGGCGGCCACGGCGATCATGACCACAGACACCTTTGCCAAAGGTGCGGCTGCGGAGCTGGAGCTGGACGGGGTGCCGGTTAAAATCTCCGGCTTCGCCAAAGGCTCGGGTATGATCGCGCCGGATATGGCGACGATGCTGGTCTATATTTTTACCGACGCCAAAATTAGCCAGAAGGTATTGCAACAGATGCTGTGGCTGGAGAATGCTTCAACTTTTAACTGCATTACCGTGGACGGGGATACCTCGACCTCAGACACCCTGCTTCTGACGGCCACAGGGCGTGCCGATATGCCGGTGATTGATGATTTTGCCGACCCGCGCGCGCGGGTATTCCGCAAAGCATTGCAGGCCCTCATGCGTGATCTTGCGCAGCAGGTGGCGCGCGATGGCGAAGGGGCAAGCAAGCTGATCGAGGTGCGGGTGACAGGGGCAAACTCCTCTGGCGCGGCCCACCGGATTGCGATGTCTATCGCCAATTCGCCTTTGGTCAAAACCGCTGTGGCAGGGGAGGACCCGAACTGGGGTCGCGTGGTGATGGCTGTGGGCAAGGCTGGCGAGCGCGCTGACCGCGACCGGCTGACCATCCGGTTTGGTGATATCCTCGTGGCTGAAAACGGCTGGGTCGCGCCGAGCTATACGGAAGAGGCCGGAGCCGCCTATATGAAGCAGAGCGAGATTGTGATCGCGGTGGATATCGGGCTGGATAGCGGCAAGGCAACCATCTGGACATGTGATCTAACCCACAGATATATCACCATAAATGCGGATTATCGTTCATGAAGGTCGTGCTGGTTTCGGCTGTTGCGCTGGTGGATGCCGACGGGCGGGTTCTGCTGGCCCGCCGACCCGAGGGAAAAACGATGGCGGGGCTGTGGGAGTTTCCGGGTGGCAAGGTCGAGGCGGGAGAAACCCCCGAGGTGGCCTTGATCCGGGAATTACAAGAAGAGCTGGGGGTGGATACATGGCAAAGCTGCCTTGCGCCGCTAACATTTGCCAGCCATGCCTATGACGACTTCCATCTGCTGATGCCCCTGTTTATTTGCCGGAAATGGCAGGGCATACCGCAGCCCCGCGAAGGGCAGGAGCTGAAATGGGTGCGTGCCAAGGATCTACGGCAATACCCGATGCCGCCTGCGGATATCCCGCTCATTCCTGTTTTACAGGATTGGCTGTAGGGCGGTTATTGCTGCCGTTTGGCCATTGCGGCGGCATCTGGCGGGTTGCAGCCGGCACTTTCACAATTGATCGCAGCCGCAAGCGCGGCGGCTTTCAGGCAGGGCAGAAGCGCGGTGGCGGTGGTGTTTTTCAGGGCCTCTCTTTCGAGCAGACCTGCTGTTGAAAGTTTTGCCAGCAACGTGCCCATAAAGGTATCCCCCGCGCCGATGGCATCTACAAACGGGGTTGGTGCGCTGGGCAAAACGGTAAGGCTGCCGCTCGCATGATAGGCCGTGGCACCTTTGCTTCCCTTTGTCACGACCAGCAGCGAAATGCCGTGTTTTTGTTGCAGGGTCTGTGCGGCGATATCAACGGGCTGGTCAGGACTGATCCAGCCGAGATCCGCATCGGACAGCTTTAGCAGGTCGGTATGGGCAAGCATCCAGTCAAGGCGTGCAAGGTATCTGCGGCGTTGCTTGATAAAAGACGGGCGGATGTTCGGGTCCAGCGCGGTGAACTTGCCGCGCTTGTGAAAGGCAACATAGATTTGCGCCCATATTCCGGCATCGGTGCCGGAAGCGAGGGCAAGAGAACCAAGCTGGAGAGCGCTGGCTGAAGCGGGGATGATCCGGTTGAGCATCGACAGGCTGACCCGGCGCTCTGCGGTTTTTTCTCGATAAAACCGGTAGCGTGGCTCCCCTTCCAAAAGGGAAATTAGCGCAAGCGAGCTGGGCGCGTTGCTTCTGGGGGCGAGCAGGGTAACCCCGTTGGCTTCAAGCAGGCCGGCCAAGCGGTCACCCATCGGGTCTTTCGATATCGGGCTCAGGTACCCGGCATTTTGGCCAAGGTGACCGAGGGTTCTTGCGATATTGAACGGGCCGCCGCCGGGGGTGGCGCTGAATCCGCCATCGGGATTTTCGAGCAGGTCGATCAGGTTTTCACCTCCGACAAGGATCATATTACTTCCTCTCGTAAAAACGGCCCGCTTTGGGGCGGGCCGGAATATCATGATAGAGCTTTCAACTTTAGGCCAGTGCTTTAGCCGCGCGTGCGATTTTTCCGGCAGCCTGACTGCCAATATCGGCCAGGGCGGGATCATCTCCGAGGCTGGCAAAGCCCATCATCTTGGCTGGATCAATGAAACGCACAGTGCAAGTACCATCACCGTTTTCCTCGACGGTCACATTGCACGGCAGCATCAGCCCGACATCGGCACGGGCATTCAGAGCCTGATGGGCAAGGCCGGGGTTGCAAGCGCCCAATATGGTATAGGGGCGAAAATCAACGTCGATTTTCTTTTTTAGCGTGGCTTTGACATCAATCGTTGTCAGAATGCCGAAACCTTCTACTTTGAGGGCTTCGGTGACTTTTTCGATGACATCGTCGTGGTGACCGCTGATAATAACGTCAATGCTGAATGTATCAGACATAGGGTTCTCCTTTTTTGAATGTGTTTTCAAGGTAGGCTTTTGGGCGGGAGATACAAGAGCGCAATCCAAAAAGCGGGCACCGGTTTTTGGAATGAATTGCGCGTTAAAAAAGAAGTGCAATCCAAAAAGTGGGCACCGGTTTTTGGGGTGAAAAACCCTCTTTGTTAAATTTTGGAGATCCCAATTATTGCAATGTTTAGATGCTCCTGGCGGGTGGCTAAAGGGGCAAGCTCAGGGCCAGCTTTTGTGCTATGCCCAGTGCGGTTATTATACTGCTCGGGTTGGCGATGCCCTGTCCGGCGATATCAAAGGCTGTGCCGTGGTCTGGCGAGGTGCGCACAAAAGGCAGCCCCAGGGTGATGTTTACGCCCTTTTCCAGCCCCATGTATTTAACCGGAATCAGCCCCTGATCGTGGTATTGCGCTACGACCACGTCAAACTTGCCTTCACGCGCCATCATAAAAACTGTATCGCCGGGCCATGGGCCGGAAACATCCAGCCCCTCGGCGCGCATGGCTTTGATCGCCGGGGCGATGATATTTATTTCTTCGTCGCCAAAACGCCCACCCTCGCCGGCATGGGGGTTCAGGCCGGCAACCGCAATGCGCGGATGCACTATGCCCATCTGGCGCACCCCTTGCTGCGCCAGCCGGATCGCGTGGATTTGCGCGTCATAATCCGCAGCCTCAATCGCCTTGCGCAATGCCATGTGAATGGTTACCAACACGGTTTTTATCTCGTCATTGGCCAGCATCATGGCGACATCTGCTTTGGCAAAACGCGCCAGAATTTCCGTGTGTCCCGGGAAATCATGGCCTGCGGCCTTCAGCGCTTCCTTGTGGATAGGGGCGGTGACAAGGCCTGATATCTTGCCGGCCAGTGCCAGCTCTATTCCGTGCGAGATCGCTTGAAAAGCGGCATGGCCCGCTTCGGGGGAAACCGTGCCAACCGCTGGCAAGGCAGAAAGCCGCGACGTGGACAGCAGATTGACGCACCCCTCGCGGCGATCTGAAATATCGGCCATGTCATAAAGCGGCAACGCCATAGAATCAGCTGCCGCGTGCATCACCAACGGGTCTCCCAAAACAGGAAAAAGCGAAGGGTCTGGCAGGGTCGCCAGTGCCTTGAGGGTTATTTCAGGGCCGATCCCGGCAGGGTCTCCCATGGTCAGGGCCAGCGTTTTATGGGTCATATGCCTGATTAACGCGCCGTTCACCATAAACGCAAGAAACAATTTTATCTTTATAGCCTTGGTAAGAAATCACCCCCTATATTGACCTCGGGAAGTGGAAAACAGGGGGCTGGAATGGCAGAAAAACCGGGGGACAATGTGCGCCCCATCATTATTATCAAGCGCAAAAAAATCATTGCTGCCGGCCATCATGGTGGCGCCTGGAAGGTGGCCTATGCGGATTTTGTTACGGCCATGATGGCATTTTTCCTGCTGATGTGGTTGCTCAATGCTACATCGGAGGAACAACGGCAGGGGATCGCGGCCTATTTCAACCCGGGTGTCCCGATATTTGCGGCCGATGGCGGCGGTGCGGGTATGTTTGGCGGCGAGACTGTTTTTTCCGAAGAGAGCAACACTGATGAGGGAAGCGGCACTGTTGGCGAGCTGGCAGAGGATGTTTCGGGCGAAGAAGGCTCCACCGGCACTTCGGCGAGCGACCCGACCGGCGAGGGCGAGATTTCGGATGCGCAATTTGCCGAGGTGGAAAACATGTTTCGTGGCAATACCGGCGAAAGCTGGATCGAGGATCCGTTGCTCAAGCATGTTTCGACGCGGGTCACCGACGAGGGCCTGATCATCGATGTTTTTGATTTGCCGGAATCACCGCTCTTTATTGCCGGCACCAATCAGCCAACCCCCAAGATGTTTGCGCTGCTCGGTATGATCAGCCGGGTTTTTGAAATGGTCACCAACGACATTGCCATATCGGGCCATATCGATAGCGAACCGGAAACAACAGGCGGGACAAACGGCTTTGCACTTACCGGCGGGCGGGCGCTGATCGCCAATACGGTGATGGTCAAAAACGGTTTGGATGAACAACGTTTCAGGCGTTTGAGTGGCATGTCGGACCGGGTGCCGGTGGGTGAGGGCGCACCTGACTACCGCAACCGCCGGCTCGAAATCATTCTGCTGCGCAAGGATCGCTGATCGGCGGCGTGCGATCTATATTTAATTACAATTTTGTCTGTTAGCTGCTTCTTAACCCAAGCGGCGCATGACTGGGAGGAGACCATGTAGTTTAGTTGCAAAAAGGATTTTCGATGACCCTCTCTTCCTCGATGAATGCCGGTGTATCCGGCCTGAATGTCAATGCCAGCAAGCTGGCAACGATTGCGGATAATATCGCCAACTCCAAGACATTCGGCTATAAACGAGTGGATGCCGATTTTACCGCCATGACCATTTCCGGCAATTCCGGTGGTTATGTCGCGGGCGGGGTGCGGGTGGAGACATTTCGTAATATCTCGGCTCAGGGTTCGCTGATCACCACATCCAATTCGATGGATATCGCCATTGGCGGGCGCGGGTTTTTACCGGTAACACCAAGCTCCTCGCTGGCCGATACCAGCGCAACCCTGCCTCTGCGGCTGGCGACCACCGGCTCTTTTCGCCCCGATGCCGAGGGTATTCTGACCAGCAATAGCGGGCTGGTACTGATGGGCTGGCCGGCTGAGCCTGATGGTACCTTTCCCCCTTTCCCGCGTGATAGCGCCGCCGGGCTTGTGCCGGTAAATATCGCCCACAACCAGTTTGCCGCAAACCCGACCACCCAGATACAACTAGGCATTAACCTGCCGGCCACAGCCACTCAAACCGGCGGTACCGGTGATCCGTTTGATCTGTCGATCGAGTATTTTGACAATCTCGGCACCACCCAGACCATGACAGCAACCTTCACCCCGATTGTGCCGGCCACCGGCCAGTCCAACCAGTGGACGATGGAGATCACAGACCTTGCCACCGGCGGTGCGCCGATTGCGGAGTTTACTGTGCAGTTTGATGCCACCACAGCCACCGGTGGCTCGCTTTTGAGCGTCACGCCTGTGTATGGCGGGGCTTATAATGCGGCGACCGGGGATATGGCTGTCACGTTTGATCGTGGCCCGGTTGATATCAATATAGGCCTGATTGGCTCTAATGACCGGATGACCCAGCTTTCGAGTAGTTTTGCCCCGATAAATCTCTCCAAAAATGGTGCGCCGACGGGCAATGTTATCGGTATGGAGATTGATAAAAACGGTATCGTATCTGCCAATTATGATAGCGGGTTTTCCAAAGAAATATTCCGCGTGCCGCTAATCGATGTGCCCAATGCCAACGCGCTAGAGGCCCTCCCGAACCAGACCTATGCAGTAACCCGCGGTAGTGGCGCGATGTTTTTGTGGGATGCCGGCACCGGCCCGACCGGTGAAACCATCGGCTACGCCCGTGAAGAAAGCACCACCGATATAGCCGGTGAGCTGACGGCGCTGATCCAGACCCAGCGCGCCTATTCCTCCAACGCAAAGATCATCCAGACGGTTGATGAAATGTTGCAGGAAACCACCAATATCAAGCGTTAAGGCCACATGAAAGGGGTTAAGCCATGAGTATTTCAGCCGCTATATCAAATGCCTATTCGGGGCTTACCTCGGTTTCGCGCATGGCCGAGATCACATCCAACAACGTCGCTAACGCGATGAACGAAAACTATGCCCGCCGCGAGGTTGTTACCAGCCAGCAGGTGCTGGCCGGCACGGGCATGGGGGTGAATGTCAGCTCTATCAACCGTGCGCTTGATCTTTACGCCACCTCGAGCCGGCGGGCGCGCGGGGCTGAATATGGCAATGCCAGTGTGCTGAGCGAGGCCAGTACTCGCATGGCCAAAACCCTTGGTGTGCCCGGTGATGCCGGCGCGCTTGGCACGCGGATGCTGAATTTTGAAAATGCCCTGCGCACCGCAGCGGATAACCCTGCCTCAGGATCTGCCCGCGAGCAGGTGCTGGCCGAAGCTGACAGCCTGATCGGCACCCTGAAAAACATTTCCACCCAGACTATGGCGGTGCGAATGGATGCCGATGCCTCGATCGCCACGCAGGTGCGCGATGTCAACGTGGCGCTGAAAAAGATTGAATCGGTCAATATGGAAATCCGCCTGCGTCAGGGCAGCGGTGATACGGCCGCGCTGGAAGATGTGCGCAAAAAACTGATCGACGAAGTATCAAGCGTTATTCCCATCAAGCAAATCTCGCGTGATGGCGGGATTGTGGCGCTTTACACCGAAGGCGGCGCCGCCTTGATAGACGGGCAGGCGGGCGAGCTTGGCTTTTCTGCCACGCCGGTTATCACTCCCGATATGACCCTCGCCTCCGGTGCGCTTTCAGGCCTGACGTTGAACGGCCGCCCCATGAGCATCGGCACCGGCGCTGGCCAGCTTGAAGGCGGCACCCTGAGCGCTGCCTTTGAGGTGCGGGATATAAAAACCCCCGAGTTTAATGCCCGCATAGACGCGGTGGCGCTTGATGTGCTGGAGCGCTTTCAAAGCCCCGCCACAGACCCGACACTGGTGGCAGGTGATGCTGGCCTGTTCACTGATAACGGTGCCGCCTTTACGCCGGGTGACGAGCTGGCCCTCGCCCAGCGGCTGCAGATAAACACCGCCGTAGATCCGGCCCAGGGCGGTGATCTGTGGCGGTTGCGTGACGGTATAAACGCGCTGGCTCAAGGCCCGGCGGGTGATGACAGCCAGCTGCGCCGGATGGTTGACGCCATGCTGGCCGAGCGTACGCCAAGCGCTGCAACCGGGCTGATCAGCCTGTCCAGTGCTACCGAGCTGGCCGAGGGCATTTCGGCGCTGGTCGCTGCGCAGGCCGTGCGGGCCGAGGATACCACTGCCTATAATGCCGGTCAGTTTGATATTTTGCGTGAGAGTGAATTGAGTATCACCGGCGTTGATACCGATTATGAAATGCAGCAGCTGATCATGATCGAGCAGGCCTACGCCGCCAATGCGCGGGTAATTTCAACCGCTGACCAGCTCATGCAAACCCTGTTGGAGATATAGATGTATACCGGCGTTTCAAACCTTGCGACCTCTATGCAGATGGCGCGCACCAATACCCAGGCCAAACTGGCGCTGAATGCTGCCGGTCAGGAGGTATCTTCGGGCCGTAAATCCAACCTTGTAAAGGCCACTGGCGGTGATTTTGGCCCGCTTTTCGCGCTAGAGCGCAACCTTGCCCAGCTAGATCTGCGAGCGAACGCCATCCGCGATGCTTCGGCCAAGGCGGCGGCAACCCAGTTGACCATGGAAAACATCCAGAGCACGTTGGCGGGTTACGGGATCGAGCTTTTGGCGGCAACCGACATCAACAGCCAGCCGCAGGCCTTTGCTATCGCCAATTCGGCTCGCAGTGCGCTTGACCGGATGGTTTCGGCCGTAAACGCCCAATATGCCGGCCAATCGCTGTTTTCCGGTGCCGGTGTTGACGGCGCGGCGGTGATCGACGCGGAAACCATGTATAATGATATTACCGCGCTTACCGCAGCCGCCCCCGATTCAACCACCGCAATTGCCGCGATTGACGATTATTTTTTTAACCCCGCTGGCGGATTTATGACCACCGGCTTTACCGGCTCGGCGCTAGACGCTCCGGGGGCAGAGGTTTCAGATGGTGAAATTATCAATTATTCACTGCGCGGAGATGACCTTTCTATCCGTAATGCACTTCGCAATGTGGCGATGGCGGCGGTGGCCGCCAATGGTGACCACGGCGGCAGCAATCAGGATGGTATGAACATGCTGCGCGAGGCGGCTTTGGGCGCGATCACCACTAATGACGGTTTGATAGATTTGCGCCAAGGCCTTGGTTTTGTCGAAAAGCAAGTAGACAATGCCGCCGCTCGCAACACCGCTGAGGCCTCGGCGTTCGAGATCAACCGAAATGCGATATTGGCCGCCGACCCATACGAGGCCGCCACTCGGTTTCAGGCCTTGCAAAGCCAGATGGAAGCTCTTTACACGATTACCGCCCGCCTTTCTAACTTGAGACTACAAAACTACCTGAGGTGAAACCTTTGAATAAATTTATATATCGGTTGGTGTGCGCCAGTATGGCTGCGTTAACCATGCTTACTTTTCCGGCTTTGGCCCAAGAGGTTCGGATAAAAGACCTTGTCGAGATCGACGGGGTACGCGGCAATGATTTGGTTGGCTACGGGCTGGTTGTGGGTCTGAACGGCACCGGCGACGGGTTGCGCAACTCGCCTTTTACCGAAGAAGCGATGACGAATTTGCTTGAACGCCTCGGCATTAACGTCACCGGCGAGAGTTTCCGCTCCAAAAACGTGGCGGCGGTGTTGGTGACAGCCAACCTGCCGCCCTTTGCGCGGGCTGGCGGGCAAATAGATATTACCGTTTCAACCATAGGGGATGCCAAAAGCCTGCTTGGCGGCACCTTGATCATGACCCCGTTGAATGCAGCAGATGGCCAGATTTACGCCGTGGCACAAGGCTCGGTGATTGCGGGCGGGGTAACAGTCGGCGGGGCGGCAGCGTCGGTCACGCAAGGGGTGCCTACCTCGGGGGTTATACCTTCTGGTGCGCGAGTGGAGCGCGAAATCAGTTTTGATTTCAACGCAGTGCAGCAAATGAGGTTGGCGCTGCGCGACCCGGATTTCACTACGGCAGCACGTATAGAGCGTGCGATAAACGAGCGTTTTGGCGCACCAATTGCGCGGATGATGGACTCCGGCACCATAGCGCTGAATATTGCCGGGGCCAATGCGCCCTCGCCGGCCCATCTGGTGGCGTTACTGGAAAATATTAAAATTACTCCAGAGCAAAGGGCGCGGGTTGTGGTTGATCAGCGCTCGGGCACGATCGTGTTGGGGGCGGATGTCAAGATCAGCCGTGTTGCTGTATCACAAGGCGGCTTGACCCTGCGGGTGGAAGAAACGCCAATTGTAGTGCAGCCAAACCCCTTTACGCTTGGCGGGCAGCCGATTGTGGTACCAAATACCACGGCAACCATCGAGCAGGATCCGGGTACGCAAATGGCACTGGTCGAAACGGCGGTTTCCCTGCCGGAAGTGATAGAAGGGCTGAATGCACTGGGTGTTTCCCCTCGTGATATGATAGATATACTGAAAGCGATCAAGGCGGCAGGCGCGCTGCACGCAGAATTTATTGTTCAGTGATATCAGGGTCTGTTGGCGCTCGGGTTTCACAATTGGGATGATCTGGGATTTGAGGCTGCGGAACTATAGGATATCCGCCTTGACCCATAGGTGCTGATTTCAGCCAAATACAGGTGCGCATGCCTGCACTTTCCTTTGTGCCTGCCGCCAAAATAGCTTTTACCAGCTTCGGTTTCTCGCCAAACATGGCTTCGCTTTCATCCTCTAGCTCATAGGTGATTATCTCGTGCAGGCGGAGAAAATAAAAGCCTACTTCCCACGCTCACACGGTGTGCCGCGGGTTGATATTTGTGTCAGCCCCACGGAAAGTATGAGCAGTCGAGCAGCATCTGACCGACTGCTCGCTGAAGTTTTACTGATAGCTTTGCACCAATGCGCCGGCAATCAAGGCCCAGCCATCGGCTAACACAAAAAAGGCGAGTTTGAAGGGTAGTGCGATAACCGCCGGCGGCACCATCATCATCCCCATAGACATCAGTACAGCGGCGATCACGAGATCTATGACGAGGAATGGCAAAAATATCAGAAAGCCGATCTCGAAGCCCCGCTGGATTTCGCTGAGTAAAAAGCTGGGAACAAGCACGCTCAGAGGGGTTTCCCCCTCGGTGGAGGCGTAGGGGGCGGAAGAAAGCATCAGGTCCAGTGTTTCCGGCTGCACCCGTCCGAGCATAAAGGTGCGAAACGGGGCAAGCACATTGTCCAGTGCAGCTTGTGTGCTGATCGTGCCCTCCATTAACGGCACAACACCGGTATCCCATGCCTGATTGAAAACCGGTGCCATTACAAACCATGTCAAAAATATAGCAAGGCTGACAATCATCATATTAGGCGGGGCCTGCTGCACGCCAATGGCTTGGCGCAAGATCGACAAAACCGTGACCATAAAGGGAAAACAGGTCACCATCATCGCAATGCCGGGCGCCAGACTAAGCAGGGTGAGCAGCACAAAAAGCTGTACCGATTGTAACGATAGTGAGCCGTTTCCCATATCAAACTGCACGGATTGTGCCAGCGCCGGGCTGGCTGCCAGCAGGCCAAGCAGGGCCAATAGCGCGGCAGGGGTGAGCCTAGAAACCATTTTGCAGATCAACCACTTCAGTCAGGCGCACACCGAGCTTTCCGGCCTCGCCCTCGATTTCCTGCAACTCGCCCCGCGCGATCAGCTTTTCACCAATGTAGATTTCAACCGGATCGTCAATGCGGCTATCCAGCGGGATAATAGCGCCTTGGGAGAGCGAGAGAAGCTCGGAGATCAGTGGTCTGGCTTTGCCGACCGAGATCGTCATTTCGACCGGCACGCCTAGGAAAGCATTTTCGGGGGGGGCTTTGGTATCAGGCATTTTGGTTTCCTGTTTTTAGCGAGGTGGAAAAGAAATCATCTATAGCGCGGTGTAGCTCGGCCATTACGGAGGCAAGGTTGATATCATCAAAGCCTCCTTGCCATGTTACTTTTGCGTGCAGGGGATCGAGGGTCGGGCCTGGCACTACGATAAAATCGGCTTTGGTCGAGGCGAGTTGTTCCTGAATAGCGCTGACAGCATCGGACGCGACCTGAATGACGATCCGGCTTTTGGGGGCTTTTTCGCAGGCAAGGTAAACCACAGCCGAAATTTCTTCGGCCAGCCCTTGGGCCGCGCATTGGGGCAACACAGCTTCAACCATCTGCTTGATAAGCGGCCTGAGCGAGGTGAGTATTGCCTGCCGCGCCTCGACCTGAGAAAAGGCCATATCGTTTAGCGCCTCCAGTATGGGAGAAAGCGTGCGGAGTTTTTCGGTTTCAAAGGCCCGGGTTGCGGCCTCGGCGCCGGATTTCACTCCGTCTTTAAAGGCGTTTTCCCTAAGGGCATCAAAACTTTTGAATTTGGAAATACCCTTGCGGATATCCACATCGTGGGAGAAGGATTCAAGCTTGATAACGGTCATTATGCGGGGGCCTCCTCTTGCTCGGTCGCGGTGTCAATCCAGTTTTGCAGCAGCCGGTTTGTCTCGGTGGAGCGTTCGGAGATGGCGGTGCGCAACAGGTCAGCGGCGCTTGGTGAGCTGTGCTCAAGCGCGAGTGGGTGGGTGCCGTTTGGGGGGGGGAGTAAACCTTGCGATAGCTGCCCGGCATCACCGGCGAGGGCATCTTTCGGGGCGTTTGGCGGTATTTGCAGCGGTGGTGGTCTGGTGAGCAGGGGTTTGATGACAAACAACCCAAGCGCCAGCACCACTACGCTGAGCACACCGAGCTGAACCAGTGTCATCAGGTTGGTATCAACAAAGCCGGGGGTGGTGTCGATAAAAGTGCCCAGCTCCGGGGATGTGGCCATCTGCATACTTTCAATAGTTACGACATCGCCACGGGTTTCGTCATAGCCGATGGCGGATTTTACGAGCAGGGAGAGCGCGGCCAACTCTTCTGGTGGGCGGGGGGAAAAGGTATCCACCCCGTTTTCACTGGTCAGGACATTATTGAGCAGCACCGCGACTGTAATTTTGCGAATAGTGCCGGGCGCGCTGATGGTTTCGCGCACGGTTTCGGAAACATCATAGTTGATCAGCTCGCGACTGCTGGACTGGTTGCGGGATTCTTCATTGGTGCTACCGGCATCCCCATCGGGCAGGTTGCTTGCGACAGTCACACCCTGCGCTCCTGTGCCTTTGGAATTATCGGTTTCGGATTGGGTTTCCGACGAAATTGCGACTTTTGATTCAGGGTCCAGAATGCGCTCGGTAATGGTTTGCCTTTTGGTTTCGGCATCTACCATCACCTCGACCACAGCATTGCCTGCCCCGACACGCGCGGCTAGCAGGCGCTCGATATTGGCCCGTATGGCGCTGGCGCGGGCATCCAGCCCGTCAGCTCCTGTGATGGCATTGGCGGCAGAGCCGGCGCTGAGGATAGCCCCGGTCTCCGCATCTATTACTGTGACATCATCGGGGGAAAGCCCATTTACTGCCGAAGAAATCAAAAACCGTGCCGATTCGGCCAATGCTGAAGGTAGCGCGCCGTTATTCGAGGTTATGGTTGCCGAGGCTGTCGGGTTTGTATTGCGCTCAAAAGGGCGGTTGGTGCCAGATGCGATATGCACCCGTGCAGCCCGGACCTGTGGGGAAGAAACCAACGTGCGCGCCAGCTCGCCCTCTTTAGCGCGCCAGTAGGCGGCGTCAAACATTTGGCTGGTGGTGCCAAAGCCGGAGAGATTATCCAGCAGCTCGTAGCCCGCGATCCCCGAGCCGGGCAGCCCTTCGCCCGCCAACGAGAGCCGTGCCTGATCGCGTGAGCTTGTATCTACATATATGGCATTGCCGCGCACCTCATAGGTGATACCGCGCTGGTCAAGCGCGGTGATGACATCACCGGCGACGGCGGGGTCAAGTCCGGCATAAAGGAGCGACAGGCCGGGGGTGGTTGCGACCCGCACCAGCCCGAGCACGGCCACCAGTGCAGCCACCGCTGCCAGCGCAAAGACAATTTTCTTGCGTGTATCTATCGTGCTCCACATAGACGTCATTCCAATCACATTCTGTTTCGGTATAGGCGGCAGCCATTCGGGCCAACGCGACGTATTTTTATGCAATTTGCGGCAACAGATTTAACAATTGGTTAGCTACCCGCGGTTTATGAAAAGAAAAGTTCAAGAACACGCGGGAAAAAGAAAATGGCAGATGAAACCGGGCCTGAACCGACCCAAGAAAAGAAAAAGGGCGGTAAAAAAGGCTTAATTATTGGTATTATGGGGGCATTGCTGGCTGGTGGTGGCGGGTTTTACGCTTCTTATGAGGGGCTGATTCTCGGGCCGGATGCTGCTGCGAGTGAGCATGGTGCCGAATCAGATTTTCCACCCCTGCCCGAGATTGCGTTTGTCGCGCTTGAGCCAATGGTGGTTTCGCTTGGCGGTTCCGCCAATGCCAGGTTTTTGCGGTTTTCGGCGCAGTTGGATGTCACCCCCGAGAGCAAAGAGGCGGTGGTGATGGTGTTGCCCAGAATTGTCGATGTGCTGAATACGTATTTGCGCGCGGTCTCCGAAGACGAGCTGGGAAAACCTGCCGGGCTAGAGAGGCTACGGGCGCAGATGTTGCGTCGTATTCAGGTGGTTACAGAAAAAGGGCAGGTTAGAGACTTGCTGATAACGGAGTTTGTGCTCGGATAAAGGAGGGACCAGAATGGGCCTGATTGCAGATGTATTACTAATCGCCGGCGCTTTGGGTGCGGCATTATATTGTATGATTTTGGCGCGCCGAATCAAATCGCTCTCAAAGCTTGATAGCGGCTTGGGAGGGGCGATCTCGGCGCTATCAAAGCAGGTGGATGAAATGCGTGCTTCTGTCAAAACCGCCACACAGATCTCGGGGAGCAGTATGAAAGACTTGATGGAAGTGACCGGAAGAGCCGAGATCGCGGCAGGGCGGTTGGAACTGCTTCTCTCCACCGTGCATGAGCGCGGGAAGCCGCCAAAACCGGTCAATCTGGACCGAAGCAAAGAGCCGGAGTCGCTACCGGATATGGAAGATCCGCTATTGAACGCGATTGAGGAAGAAACTGATTCGAGTGCGCGGGCCGAGCTTTTGAATGCGCTCCAGCATGTGATGACGGCGGTGAAAAAATGAATCGTCAAGCATCTTCCGGCAAAAAAAAGGCCGGCACGATTTCTGTTATCGTTGGTCTGTTTTTAGCCTCCGGGATGATACGGTTGGCTGAAATAGCGCCGGCCATTGCCCAGGAATTGGGCGAGGGCAGCGTGCAGGAGGTTCTTGCTGTGCCGGAAACGATATCGTCCGAGGCACAGGTTGGCCCGCTACTGGCGGCGATACAGGTGCGCGAGACCCAACTGACTGAGCGTGAAGCCTATATCGACCGGCGCAGCCAGACCCTTGCAGTAGCCGAACAGCGAATCAGGGAGCAAATGGCGGCCCTGACCGAGGCGGAAGACAAACTCGCCGCTACCCTTTCGCTTGCCGATAACGCAACCGAGCGGGATGTCGCGCGCCTGACCGAGGTTTACCAGAGGATGAAACCGGCGGAAGCCGCCGGTATTTTTGAAACCATGGATATCCAGTTTGCTGCCGGATTTTTCAGCCGTATGCGCCCGGAGGCCGCAGCCGCAATCATGGCGAATTTACCTGCCGAGCTGGCCTATTCCGTTTCGGTTGTCATGGCGGGGAGAAATGCACGAGCGCCGCGAGAGTAATCGCTTTTTGGTTATCTGGAGCGCGCCAAATAAAATAGTTGGCGCCTTCATACTGGGCACCCCCAATTTAGCTGGTTTCTGCATCGAGACCAGAAGGCAAGGCAACTTTGGGCAGTTAGGCTTTGACATATATGCAGTGGGAGAAAATAGACCAGCTTTCCCTAAAAAGTTTTCAAGTTCTGGCTGTCTACCCCTCCAGAGAGGAGGCAGGCAATGAAGATAATTGTTGGCACATTGAAGTGAAGCCAAGCAGTTGCGGTGTGCTTCTAAGGCTCGCGATGGCTTGGGTTAACCTATTATTTTTATTGGCAATAGAAGGTTAACTTTATGATTGCTGCAAAGCTTGAAACTGTCCGCTTTCATGTAATGGAATTTTAACCCCTTTCCCGCCATATTGAGCGCCACAAACAACCAGTGGAGAGGGCCGTGTAATGGGTGGCATCATAGGTATTATTATGATTTTTACGATGGTCTTTGGCGGCTATCTTTTGGCTGGCGGTAAAATGGCCATTATTCTTTACGCCCTGCCTTTCGAAATGATGATTATTCTGGGCGCGGCGGTTGGTGCCTTTCTTATTGCCAATGATTTTTCGGCAGTAAAACATACAATAAAAGATATGGGAAAGGTTTTTAAGGGCGCCAAATGGAAGCAACAGGATTATCAGGATCTTTTGTGCCTGCTATTCACCCTGATCCGTATCAGCCGCGATAGCCCTGTAGAGCTGGAAACCCATATTGAAGACCCCGAGAGCAGTTCGGTTTTTGCAAAATACCCAAAAATTCAGGCGGATCAGGTTGCGGTTGCGCTTATCTGCGATACGCTCCGCTCCGCCTCGATGAACTATGACGACCCCCACCAGGTGGAAGATGTGCTCGAAAAACGCATGGAAGAGCATTTCGCCCATGCCAAGCATTCCAGCCACGCCTTGCAGGTCATGGCTGATGGTCTGCCAGCGCTCGGGATTGTGGCAGCTGTGCTGGGAATTATCAAAACTATGGCTTCGATCGATAAGCCGCCTGCTGTGTTGGGCGCCATGATTGGCGGTGCGCTGGTGGGTACCTTTCTAGGTGTGTTTTTGGCTTATGGGCTGGTTGGGCCATTTTCGACCAAGGTTGAAGCGGTGGTCGCCGAGGATAACCACTTTTATAATCTGATTCGCGAGGTGCTGGTGGCAAATCTCTATAAACATGCCCCCAATATTTGTGTGGAAGTCGGGCGGCAAAATACGCCCGGCTCAAAAAGGCCGAGCTTTAACGAACTTGAAGCGGCTCTCAAGGAGGCCAAAGCGGCGGCATGACAAAATATATTGCATTGGTTTTGGTGCTGTGTGCGCAGTCTTTGGCGGCGCAGACAGCCGTTTTGGTGCGCTCGGGCGAGCATGAGGGATTTACCCGCCTGACTTTGCAGATAGATCCGGCGGTTGAGTGGGCCGTGCGGGAGAGCCGTGGGCAGGCTGCCATCTCCTTTCCCGGCCAGTTGCTGAGCTTTGATACCGATGCTGTGTTCCGGCGGATATCAACAGAACGGATATCGGGGCTGCGTGCGGATAACAACAACGGGGAAACCAGCCTCATTCTTGAGCTGGCTTGCCAGTGCGAAGTAAAAAGCTTTTCCTTTGGCGGGAATTATATTGTTCTTGATGTGTTTGACGGGCTTGCGCTTGCACCCTTGATCTCGCAGCCATCTACGCAATGGCAGCCAGATGCGCTTCCCTTTATTCAGCTTCCTGCTGTCACGCGCCGGTTCGCAGCTTTTGTCATGGACGCAGCGCCGAGGCAGCCGGTTTTGGCTTTGGATCGCTCTAAAGCCGAGCCGGAAGATAGGGGGTTGCCTGCGCCAATACCGCCGCTCCCTGTGCCAAATTCGAGCATGGAAAAAGAAGTGATGACCGGTGCTATCGAAGATAACACGAACCTCGGGGTGAGCGTCGCTGCGGACTCTGAAATGCGCGCGCGTCTGGAAGCAGCACAAAGCCAGCTATTGACACAGATTACACGGGCGGTGGATCAGGGCTTGGTCGAGTTTGTGCTGGCTCCGGTGGAGGTGGCTGGCGCGCCAGAAGTAAAAAAAACCACCCCTGCTGCTGACCCTTTAGTGGATGCCCCCCCCATGGAGCCGGATTCGGAATTGTTGCAGCAATTGAGTGCCCGCACTGCCTATGCTCAAAATACAGAAGAAGCACTGGCCGAAATTGTTAACCAGTTTGCCATGCCCCAGTGCCTTGATGACGAAGCGTTTTTGATGGAAACGTGGGGTGACCAAAGCAGTTTTTCCGACCAGCTTTCTTCTCTTCGGGTTGCTCTTTTGGGTGAGTTTGACTTGCCAAACGAAAATGTGGCCGAGAAAATCATCCAGCTATATTTGCGTTATGGTCTGGGAGCAGAGGCGAGAATGATGATTGAGAGCACAGGCAATAAATCTAAAAAATACAATATTTACAGAGATATGTCCGAACTTCTTAATGAAAAGCCCGAGCTGGTTTTAGGGCCAATAGTGCAGGGGGCCGGCTGCGGTGGCGCCCATGAAATGTGGGCACTTGCTGCGGGGGTTGGAAATTACGAGGTCATGGACCCTTTGTTGATCACGGATGTGTTTTCCAGCTATCCGATCGAGGTGCGCACGCTTATTGGCCCTCCGTTGGCGCAGGCGTTTATTGATCGGGGCCAGGTAGAGGTCGGGCATGTGGTTCTGGAAATTGTCCGGCGGGCAGATGGCGAGATTACAGCAGCCCAGCAGATGGCAGAAGCCAAGGTGCTGGAAAACCAGATGAACATGGCGGGGGCTGAAAAGCTTTATCGTGACATCATCAGCAGCCGGGATGCTCTGGCACCGGATGCGATGATTGCGCTTGCTTCTTCCATACTGGCTGCGGGGCGCGCGCCACCCGAAACTCTTCTTCTAGACCTCGAATCTTCTGCTTTTTTCAATCGCAATACGCCTCGTGCCGACCTGCTGAAATTATGGGAGATAAAAGTGCGTGCCACGGTTGAGGGGCCGGAATCCGCGCTGGCGCAAATTGTGGAGAACCTTGATGGAAATCCAGATATTGCCACTGATTTACAAAATATTGTTACTGAAATTTTTGAGCGTACCGGTGCTGAAGATATTGGAGATTATTCCTATGCCCAGATGGTGCTTCGCTATGCCAACATTCTTGAAACAGGTATAGTTGCCGATGCCGCGCGTATGCGTATTGCACAAGAAATGGCAACAATCGGCCTGCCGGAAACCGCGTTGGATATCTTGGCGCCCAATCTTTCACGCCCGACGCCCGAAACACGGCAGTTTGTGGCGGCGACCTATGTGCAGCTTTTCCAACCGGATGAGGCGCTTGAGGTTTTGGCAGATGATGATTCTGCTGCGGCGTATAAAACTCGGATAGAGGCATATCTGCAAAAAGAAGACTACGTCGCTGTTGCTGTCTTGCTGGAAAGCGATTACTCCAGCCAGATTTTGTTGGATGATATTGCCCTGCGTGCCGGTGATTGGGAAAAAATACAGGCCTCTGGGGCTGTGGGGACTTTGGCTTCATTTATGAATGGAGAAAAGGAGGCCATGCCGGGAACACCAATTACCACACCGGAAGACGGTTTTTTGACCCCCTTGAGCACGCAAGAAAAGCCGAGCTTGAAGGCGGTACGCGACCTGTTGGAGGTAAATCGCGCCAGTCGCGGTTTTCTGGAAAATGTCCTTGCCGAGGGGCAACCCTGAGCATAGCACCAAAGAAGTCTATTGAAGTGG
Organism: Paracoccaceae bacterium; assembly: GCA_021647745.1. Taxonomy (GTDB): domain Bacteria; phylum Pseudomonadota; class Alphaproteobacteria; order Rhodobacterales; family Rhodobacteraceae; genus UBA3077. Next base: position 36,103 of record JAKIUB010000018.1, read on the forward strand.
TCCTGTTTTCCTGCGTCAGAGATAGTTGCGTAAATTCGGCCAGCTGTTAGGCTGTATCAGCGGACGATCTCAATGACGAAGAGAAGCCGTATTTGAACGAGTTTAGGCGCGTGTAGCGCTGGAAGTGGTGCGCGAGGAACTTGTGTGGCGGTGTTGCCAGAGAAGCACGGTGTGCACCTATTGCCGGCAAGCGATTATTTTAATCACACTCGCGGCAATGGAAACCGCATGATTGAGCGCCTGTGTCATTGGTCGCCGAGGCGGAATTGCCTTTTGACGGCGTTATTAGCAACGTGTGGGCTGCAATAGGCAAGCTGCCAGCACTCATCTGTTTGTTTTACATTGAAGAAATGAAGTTGCGCGAGATGGCAATAGCGATGGATGTATCGGAAGGCATGGCGAAATCAAGGCTTTCCAGCGCTCGCGCGGAGTTCAAAAAACATCTGAAAGGAATATGAAATGCCAAATATTGATGAGTTGATCAAGGAAGCGCTCAGCGCAGAGGAGGCGGAGATTGTGCGCTCCACCGAGGAGCTGGGTTATTTTGCGCTGGCCACGGGGTTGTTTCGCGGCAAGCTTGGCTGGGTTTCTTGGGTGGTGATGATCACACAGGGGATCATGTTTGTGGCGGGCATCTGGGCGGCGTGGCGGTTTTATGCTGCGGTTGACGTGCTGGCTGCGGTTAAATGGGGGATCAGTGCCGGGGTGCTGCTATTGATGGCCGCACAGGTGAAGCTCAGCTTTATGCCGCAAATACAAGCGGATAGAGTGCTGCACGAGTTGAAGCGGCTGCAATTGCTGATCCTGCACCGGGGCGCTGGTGCGTAGGGCGCAAATCAGCCGTTTATGTGCCTTCGGTGTTGATCCGCACATCCAGTTCGGGTGCCGGTTTTTCGGGCGCGGCCAGTGAGCCGGCCGGATAATCGCGCGGGCGCTCGTTGAGCACCGGGTCTGCGGGTACATGGTTGGGGTCGGCTTGGCCCATCAGGTTGGCGAACTCGATAAAGCTGTCATTGGTGCTGGCAAACCCTGCGCGCGTAAAAAATGCATCCAGCTTGGGCCAATAGGTGATCGCCTCGTCAATCAGCGGGTCAGAGCCGCGCAGATAAAGCCCGGTCTGGATCATTGGCGCGGCTTTTTCATAGGCCGATATGATCCGCCGTGCGTGGTTGATCAGGGCGTTTTCGCCCACATTTGCCACGCCAGGCAAGCAGCGTGACACTGAACGGCGGACATCAACCGCCGGAAACCGGCCGCGCTCGGCGATGCCGCGCTCCAGCACGATATGGCCGTCAAGCACGCCGCGCGTGATATCCGCCACCGGTTCTTCCATATCGGAACCGGCGACCAATACGCTGAAAACAGCTGTGATATCGCCGCTGCCCTCCGGCCCCGGTCCGGCGCGTTCGGCCAGTTGTGCGATCTGGTTGGCGGTGGAAGGGGGGTAGGCGCGCAGGCTTGGCGCCTCGCCGGCGGTCAGCGCGATCTCGCGGTGCGCTTCGGCAAAACGGGTGATGCTGTCCAGCAAAAGCAGCACATGCTTGCCCTGATCCCGAAACGCCTCGGCGGTGGCCATCGCCATCCATGCCGCGCGGCGCTTGATAAGGGGTGACTGGTCAGAGGTTGCGGCGATAACAACCGCGCGCTTCATGCCTTCTTCGCCCAATGTTTCTTCAACAAAATCCCGTAATTCGCGGCCACGCTCGCCGATCAGTCCGATCACGACCACATCCGCCTCCAGCCCTTTGGCCAGATCAGCCAGCAGGGTGGTTTTTCCTACGCCGGAGCCGGCAAAAATACCGATGCGTTGGCCGCGTGCCAGCGGCAGCATGGTGTTAAACAGGCCCAGCGTGGTATTGAGCCGCCCCCCCATCCGGCGGCGCAGTGCGGCAGGGGGCGGTGCGCGGTGCAGCGGTGCGCTCTCCAGCCCCTGAAATAGCGGTTTGCCATCAAGCGGCTGGCCAAAAGCATCAATGATCCGGCCAATCCATGCCGGGCTAGCCGCAGCGCCGCTTGCCCTTTCGAGCGACACCGGATCACCGATCGCCACCCCTTGCGGCGAATCATAAGACATGGCGCGAATCTCGTCGGGCGCGAGGGCGACGATTTCACCGCCACGCGGGTCTCCGGCATCGGCGGCAATGGTTATCTGGTCACCGACACGGGCATGCAGGCTCAGCCCCTCTATACGGATTGAGCCACTATCGACCCCGATAACCCTGCCAACCCGTTGCACAGGGCGAATCAATGAAATCTTGCTGGTGAGGGGGGTGAAATCAAAAAGCATAAAACTGTATCCATCTCGGTTGTTGGTTACCCTTTATTCACCATGACTGGTTAATTCTTGGTTCAAATAAATCGGAGGAGAAGCCCCGGATGATAGAAAACCTGACTATATTCCAGCTCGCCAGCGGGCTGACCAGATACGCCAGCGACCGTCAGGCGCTGACGGCGCAAAACATCGCTAATGCCGATACGCCTGGCTATAAGGCCCGCGATCTTGTGTCGTTTGCCGATAGCTATGCTGCCAAAAGTGCGCTTGATATGCGCGCCACCCGTTCCGGCCATATTGGCGGGGGTACCCAAACCGTTTTTGTCAGCCCGTTCGGGGTCGAATCCCCCAACGGCAACACCGTGTCGCTTGAGTCCGAGATGATCCGCTCGGCCGAGGTCCGTCAGCAATACGATATGGCGATCGGCATTTACCAGAAATCCTTGCAGATACTTCGCACCAGTATGGGGCGCAAATAAGGGAGAAACCCGATGAGTGATTTAAGCTCCAGTATGGCCAGCTCGGCCTCCGGTATGGCCGCACAGGCGGCGCGGCTCAGGCTGGTGTCGGAAAATATTGCCAATGTCGATACCCCGGGCTTTCGCACCAAAAGCGTGAGCTTTCAGGCGGTGAGCGATTTTATGGAAGATAGCGGCAGGGTGAAAACCGGTCGTGTGCAGCTTAGCACTGCCGAGCTGCCCCAGGTTTTTGACCCCGGCCACCCGCTGGCCGACGAAAACGGCTATTACCAAGGCTCCAACGTTGACCTGATGGTCCAGATCGCCGACGCCCGCGAGGCCCAGCGCTCATACGAAGCCAATCTGAAAATGTTTGACCAGTCACGGCAGATGGCTTCGTCAATACTTGAACTTTTAAGACGCTAGAAAGGCTGACCCATGGAAACCAATCCGTTTATTGCTTCACAGCTCTACACCAATGCCCAGAATATTGCCCGCCCTGATGGCCCAAAAGGCGAGGGCAGTAGCCTGTTTGCCGAAATGGCCAATGATTTTATGGCCACCATGCAGGCCGGTGAAAGTGCTGCCATTGCCGGCATGACCGGCAAGGCGGATGCCCAGACCGTGGTGGAGGCTCTCGCCGCCTCCGAAATTGCCATTCAAACCGCCGTTAGTGTGCGCGACCGCGTGGTTGAAGCCTATCAGGAAATCCTGAGGATGCCGGTATAATGACCGAGGGTGACCTGCTTGATGTGCTGCGCGAGATGCTGTGGATGTCGGTTATGATAGCGACACCGGTGCTGGTTGTGGCGCTGGTGGTCGGCTTGGCCATCGGCCTGTTTCAGGCGCTGACCTCGGTGCAGGAGCTGACCCTGACATTTGTGCCCAAAATGGGGGCAATTGTTGCCGTATTCTGGCTTTCAATGAGCTATTCGGCCCAACTTCTTGTGACCTTTTTCAATGACCAGATTATCCCCCGCATTGCCGGGAATTAAGGAGACACCATGGAAACTGCCGGATATGTAACTCTCTCGCGCCAGACAGGCTTGTGGAAAGAAATGCAGGTTGTCGCCAATAACGTCGCCAATATTTCCACCACCGGCTTTCGCCGCGAAGGTGTTGTTTTTACCGAAATGATTCAGGCTCTGCCTAACGAGGGTGGTGGAGTGGCCATGGCGGCGGCGCGGGCAAGGTTTTCGGACCCGACCCAAGGATCGGTGCGCCAAACCGGCAATCCGATGGATCTCGCTATTCAGGGCCGTGGTTATTTTATGGTCGAAACTCCGGAGGGTAACCGGCTGACCCGTGCCGGCGCTTTTGCGCTCAATACCGAAGGCGAGATGGTCAACCCTGACGGATTGCGCCTGCTTGATGCCGGCGGCGCGCCCATTTTCATTCCACCCGATGCGGCGGCGGTCACCATCGCACAGGATGGCACGGTTTCGGCAGGTGGCAACCCTCTGGCGCAGGTCGGTATATATAATGTCGCCGATGATACGGGGCTGACCCGCCAATATGGCACACTGTTTGATCCGGGTGATCAGGAGCCGTTGGCTGCGGTGGATCCGGTGGTTTTGCAAGGCTTTATCGAAGGGTCAAACGTGAACCCCGTGACCGAAATGGCCCGGATGATCGAGGTGCAGCGCACCTACGAAATGGGTATGAAATTTCTTGAAAACGAAGATAACCGGATTCGCAATGTGACGCGGACCCTCGGCCAACGTGCATAGGAGAATATAATGAACGCTTTACAAATAGCCGCGACCGGTATGGCAGCGCAAGCAATGCGCGTGGAGGTGATATCCAACAACCTCGCCAATATGAACACCACCGCCTATAATGCGCGGCGGGCCGAATTTGCCGATCTGATGTATCGACAAGTGCAGGCCCCCGGCTCGGTGAGCGCGGCTTCGGGGGCGGTTTTGCCTGTCGGGGTGCAGCTTGGTATGGGGGTGCGCCCGTCCGCTGTGATGATGAATGTCGAGCAAGGCCCGAGTGCGCAGACCGGCGGCGAGCTTGATCTGGCGATCGAGGGCAAGGGCTATATCGAAATTGCCCTGCCTTCGGGCCTGTCAGGCTTTACCCGTGACGGCTCGCTCAAAATGACTGGTGATGGCCAGCTTGTTACGGCCGAGGGCTACCCGATTGTGCCCGACATCACCATCCCCGACGGGGCGCGCGGCGTGACGATCTCCCCTGACGGCGAGGTTTATGCGATGTTCGAGGATCAGGTGGACCCGGAGTTGCTCGGCCAGATAACCCTTGCGACCTTCACCAACGAAGCCGGGCTGGAAGCCACCGGTAACAACTATTACCGCGAAACCAACGCCTCGGGTGCGCCGCAAGTCGGTGCGGCTGGCGAAGAGGGGCGGGGTACCTTCAGGCAGGGTTATCTGGAGGGGTCGTCCGTGGATGCTGTGCGCGAAATCACCGAGCTGATCGAGGCGCAGCGCGGCTACGAGCTGAATGCCAAAGTTATTACCGCGGCCGACCAGATGCTCGGCGCCACCACGCAGATCCGCTAATGCGCGCGCTGGTTGTTTTTTTGGCTTTGCTGGCGGGGCCTTCTTTCGGGCAAAGTGTGGTTGCGCTTAGCGGTATTCGTGCGCAAAGCGTGATCACCGTTGAAATGGTTGCGCTTGCGGAGGGTAACATTCCGGGGGCTTATGTAGCGCTGGCGGCTGTGATCGGGCTTGAGGCGCGGATCAATATCTATCCGGGCCGGCCAATCATGATAGATGCGCTCGGCGCGCCGGCGATCCTTCAGCGCAACCAGTCTGTTGTGATGCGGTTTCGGCGCGGGGCGCTGACGATCTATTCCGAGGGTCGCGTGCTTGATCGGGCCGGTATCGGAGACCGGGTGCGGGTGATGAATATGGATTCAAAGTCTGTCATTTTCGGGCGCGTTGGCGCGGATGGCACAATCGAGGTAGGCCTATGAAGAAGATATTTCTTTTGTTGACGATTTCACTTTTTCTTTCCGGCTGTCTCGGGCGGTTGAGCGAGGTTGGCATTGGCCCGCAGCTCAGTGCGGTTGATGCCGGTATCGATACCCGCATAGACCCCGAGCGTGCAGCCATGGCTGTACCTCCACCGACCCCGTGGCGCGCCTCCTATCTTCAGGGTTCGCTCTGGCGCTCCGGTCCTAGCTCGCTTTTTGGAGACAGGCGCGCGGCGCGGCGTGGCGATATTTTGACAGTGGTCATCAATATAGATGACCAGGCGACCTTGAAAAACTCCTCCACCCGTAGTCGTAGTGCTGGCGAGAATATGGCGATCTCCGAGTTGATCGGCATTCCTGAATCCATTAATGCCCGCGTCGGCCGTAATATCACGGATCCGGCTGTCGGCATCAGCTCGGCCTCCAACACCAATGGTTCAGGTTCTATTAACCGAAACGAGCAAATCATGTTGCGCATAGCCGCGACGGTAGTGCAGGAACTGGCGAACGGTCACCTTGTGGTGCGCGGCACGCAAGAAGTGAGGGTGAACAATGAATTGCGTGATTTACAGATCACCGGAATTATTCGTCCCGAAGATATTTCGCGCCAAAACACTATTTCCTACGACAAAATGGCGGGTGCAAGGATTTATTATGGGGGGCGCGGTATGGTCTCCGATATCCAGCAACCACGCTACGGGCAGCAGATACTTGAAATACTGGCGCCATTCTAGAGAGGCAAGATAGATGAAAAAACTACTGCCGATAATATTGCTGATCGCGGGCGCTGGTGCAGGGGTGGGGGCGGGGTATTTTTTGCGTCCGCCGCCGCCGAAGGAGCCAATGATGGTGGAGGCCTGTGCCGAAGAACCTTGCGTGAAAGAGCCGGCAGCGGATGGTGAGGTGGAAAGTGTCGAGGCCAGTACAGATGCAAGCTCTGATAGCGCGCCGCCGGCATCGGGCACCGGCCCTGAATATGTGGCGCTCCAGCGGCAAATGATTGTGCCGATCGTCAGTAATGACCAGGTCATATCGCTTGTGGTTTTGTCGTTATCTATCGAGGTGCAGCCGGGCTTCAGCAATGATGTTTATGACCGTGAGCCAAAGCTGAGGGATGCCTTTTTGCGGGTGCTCTTTCGCCACGCCAATAGCGGTGGCTTCAGCGGGGCATTTACCTCGGGAGAAAAGATGCAGGATTTGCGGCGTGCCCTTAATCGTGCAGGGCAGCAAGTGCTGGGTACAGTGCTTATACAAGTGTTGGTCACAGATATCCTGCGTCAGGAAACCTGAGACAGGCCAAGCTCTTGTAGGCTATCTTCAACATCGTCAAAAAAATCCGCCGGAAAAAACCCGAAGCTTTCCATCCAGAGGCTGGCGGCTTTCAGCGCCTCCGGCTCCAGTTGGCAGATCTTTTCGCGCCCTTGCTTGATTTGCCGGATCAGCCCGGCATCGCCCAGCACATGCAAATGCTTGGAGATTGCCGCGAGAGATATATCAAAGCTCCCCGCCACTTGTTTGACCGTCCGGTCCCCTTCGAGCAGCTGCCCGAGTATGGCGCGGCGAGTTTGGTCAGCGAGGGCACCAAAAACAAGATCGAGCGGATTTTTGCGAGATTCAACCATATTGTTGACTATCATTCTGTCGGGCGAATAGTCAACCAGATGGTATATTGTCTTGCTGCACTGGCGGCAAAAAAACTTCGGGCATGCTTTGCTTGTTTAAGCTTTACAGGCCATTAAATTAAGTAATATTAGGTGGTTATGGTATTTTGGAGATTGAAAACTGCTTCTTGACTATGGTGCTTTTGGCCCATAATGTGCGGCCAAATCCTCTGCTGGAGGAATCTTGTGCTGCAAAAAGGAAAGGCGAGACGCGATGAGCGAAAACCCTGATCCTGAACGCCTCAAAGCGCTTGGCGAAAAGCTGGACGCGGTGATGGTCGAGCCGGAGCGCAAGAAACACAGCGGCGGAAAATATTCCGGGGCCGGTCCGGCATGGCAAATGATTGTAGAGCTCACAACGGGCATGGCAATCGGAGTGGTGCTGGGGCTGGGGCTGGATGCGGTGACAGGGCTACAGCCATTGTTTATCGTGGTGTTTACATTGCTGGGGTTTGGCGCCGGGGTTCGTGTTATGATGCAAACCGCCGCCGCATACCAGCGCAAGGCTGAGGCGAGAGCCTCGGATCAGAATAAATAGCCCGGTTTCGGGTGTTTGAAGATAGAGGGTTTAACGTGGCGGAAAATGCTGTAGCAGAAGCGGTATCTGAGGGCGCAACACTGAACATCGATCCGATGAAGCAGTTCGAGGTTTTGCCGTTGTTTGGCGATGGTCCCATTTACTGGTATACCCCCACCAATGTCACTCTCTGGTTCGGGATCGCGATTGCCGCGATTGTGCTTCTCATGGTGCTGGCCACGCGCAAGCGTGCGGTTGTTCCGGGGCGGGGGCAGTCCATTGCCGAGATGATCTATAGTTTTGTGCGCGGTATGATCGTTGATATCACCGGCGAGCAAGGTGTGAAGTATTTCCCCTATATCATGACCCTTTTCCTGCTTATTCTTTTCACCAACGTGCTTGGCCTACTGCCGATGAGCTTTACTGTTACCGCCCAGATCGCGGTTACTGGCGTGCTGGCTATGGTGGTGTTTTTGTTTGTGACCATTCTAGGGTTCGTCCTGCATGGTCCCAAATTCCTTAAAATATTCTGGATAACGGAAGCGCCGATGGCGGTGCGCCCTATTCTTGCGATGATCGAAGTCATCTCCTATTTTGTGCGCCCGGTCAGCCACTCCATTCGTTTGGCGGGCAACATGATGGCCGGGCACGCGGTGATCAAGGTGTTTGCCGGCTTTGCCGCTGTGCTTGCGGCCGGCACGCCGCTGGGCGTGGGGCTTGTGGCACCGGTCGCGGCGATTATGGCGGTCATCGGGCTTGAACTGCTCGTTGTTGTCATCCAGGCCTATGTATTTACTGTATTAACATGTGTTTACCTCAACGATGCGCTGCATCCGGGGCACTAGAAAACCAAAATTCCAGTCATTCTTAAAGGAGAAATCAAATGGAAAATGCAATCACTGGCGATCTCGCCCAAATGGGCGCAATGATCGGTGCCGGCCTTGCCAGCATCGGCATGGGCGGCGCGGCTATCGGCGTGGGCAACGTTGTAAGCAGCTTTTTGTCGGGTGCTTTGCGCAACCCGTCTGCTGCCGGCGGCCAGACCGCAACCATGTTTATCGGTATCGCCTTCGCCGAAGCTCTGGGAATCTTCTCGTTCCTCATCGCGCTGCTGTTGATGTACGCACAATAGGCTGACGGCTTTTCCGGATATTTCGGGTGATCCGCAATGGCGGATCACCGATGGGCAAGTCGGGCTATGAGAGTGGCCCATAGCTTATGGGGGATGCAATGGCATCTGATACATTAAACGAAATCGCTGAAGTGGCAGAGGTGGCCAAGGCCCCCGGCATGCCCCAGCTGGATTTTTCGACCTTCCCGAACCAGATATTCTGGTTGGTGGTGGCGATGGTCGTGACCTTCTTTATCGTGTCAAAAGTGATTTTGCCACGGATCGGCGGGGTGCTCGAAGAGCGCCATGCGGTGATCAGCAATTATCTGGTTCAGGCAGCGGATTTCAAGAAGCAGGCCGAAACGGCTGAAGCCGAATACGAAACCGCCCTGAAAGAAGCGCGGGCCGAGGCTCAGGCTATCGCTGCTGAAACCAAGGCCAATATCCTGAAAGATCTGGATAAATCGGTTGCTTTGGCTGATGCGGAAATTGCGGCCAAAACCGCTGAATCCGAAAAAGCCATTGCCGACATTCGCGAGAGCGCGGTGGATGATGTGCGCGATGTAGCTACCACGGCTGCCAGCGATATTCTGTCGGCGTTGATGCCATCGGTTTCGGATAAAGCCGCGGTCAAAAAAGCGGTTACCGCTCGGATAAAGGGGTAGAATGATGAGACACCAAGCTCTTTTTACTGCGGGTTTAGTGGCGCTGGCCACACCGGCTTTTGCTGCCGAAGGCGCATTTTTCAGCCTAGGCAATACCGATTTTGTTGTGATTATCGCCTTTGTGCTGTTTGTCGGGGTTTTGCTCTATTTGGGCGTGCCCAAAATGCTTGGCAAGTTGCTGGACAAGCGCGCTGAAGGTATCCGTACCGAGATCGACGAGGCTCGCACCTTACAAGAGGAGGCCAAGAGTATTTTGGCCACTTATGAGCGTAAGCGCAAGGAAATGGCCGAGCATTCCAAGGCAATTGTGGCGCAAGCCAAGGCCGAGGCCGAGGCCGTAGCTGCACAGGCCAAGGCTGATCTGAAGGAAACGATCGCGCGCCGTTTGGTTGCGGCCGAAGACCAGATCAAATCTGCCGAGGTTGCGGCTGTGCGCGAAGTGAAGGACAAAGCTGTCAATGTGGCTATTGCCGCTGCGAGCGATGTGATCGCCTCGAACATGGCGGCGAAAGACGCGAATTCTCTGATTGATGCGGCGATCAAGGATGTGGGTGCCAAGCTGCACTAGTAGAGGCGCGATACCAGATAACGAAAAGGCCCGGCATATATCGCCGGGCCTTTTTTGTTTTTGGCATACATCTCCTTTACAGGAGGCGTAGCGGCCTGCGGGTTTTTCCTGCAGGCCGGATAGGGTTATTAACGGGTTGGTGTGATATAGATCTCAACACGACGGTTTTGCTGGCGACCCTCGGCAGTATTGTTGGACGCGATTGGTGTGGTCTCGCCCTTACCGTAGGCCCGAACACGGTTTGCTTGCACGCCGGCACTGATCAGCACCGAGCGCACACTGGCGGCGCGGTTGTTGGAAAGCTGCTGGTTATAACTGCGGCTGCCCGTACTATCAGTGTGGCCAATAACCTCGACGGTAGTATTCGGGTAGCTTTGCAGGTTGCGGGCCAGCGCATTGAGCGAGCGCACAAAGCCGCTGCGCAGTTGGGAACTGTCTACCGGAAAGGTGATGGCCTCGGGCAGTGTCACGATAAGCTGGCTGCCGGTATTGACGATCGAAACACCGCTACCGCCCAAATCCCGGCGCAATGCGGCTTCCTGCTTGTCGAGGTTGTCGCCGATAACCGTGCCAAGCACGCCACCGATGATACCACCAATCACAGCACCGCTGCCGTCGCCACCGGTTGCGATTGCGCCAATGGTTGCGCCGATGCCGGCGCCGGCGAGCGCGCCTGTGCCGGTATTGTTGCGGTTCCCGTCCGGGGCAACGCAGGCGCTAAGGCCTAGGCCGGCGACGACAACAATCGCCAAGGGGGTTCTAATTATAGCCATAAGTATACCTCTCTATTTTCCCTTATAGGGTGTTAAGTGCTCGCCATATATATTCAAATTTCAAAGAAATGCCAGTAAAATATGTGTGGTTCTCAAATGGCCGGAACTTCGCCTAAACCCGGGGCAGCCGCATCCAGCTGTGCAGATTCCCGCGCCAGCATCGCCCGTTTTACCGGCAGCCCCCAATGATAGCCGCCAAGCGCGCCTGATTTGCGCAGCGCCCGATGGCAGGGAATCAGCCAGCTGACAGGGTTGCGCCCGACTGCTGTGCCGACCGCGCGCATGGCCTTTGGCTTGCCGACATGCGTCGCGATATCGGAATAGGTGCTGACCTCGCCCGCCGGAATAGAGAGCAAAGCTTCCCAGACCTTGATTTGCAGCCCCGTGCCTGAAAGCAGGAGTTTTGCTTCGCCTTTACCGGTGACCGTCGCCTCGACCCATGGGCGCATTTTTTCGCGCTCCGCAATAAAGCCAGCCTTTGGCCAGCGCGCAAAAAGATCCACCTCGGTCGCCGCTCGCTCTGCCTTGTCAGCAAAGCCCAGACCGCAAATGCCGCGATCTGTCGCCAGCACAAGCATGTCGCCATACGGGCTGTCAAACCAGCTGTGCGAGATCAGCAAGCCTTCGCCGCGCCGCGCGTATTCTCCGGGGGTCATGGCCTCCCAACGAACAAAAAGATCATGCAGTCGCGAAGGGCCGGAAAGCCCGGTTGCCAGCGCGGTATCAAGCAGGTTGTGGTGGTTGGCGAGCATGTTTCGCGCCAGATCGAGGGTCAGGTATTGCAGGTATTTCTTCGGGCTGACTCCGGTCCATTGTTTAAAAACCCGCTGGAAATGAGCCTCCGACAGCCCGATAGCCGCCGCGACCTCGGCCAGCGTGGGCTGGCGGGTGGCGTTTTGGTCGATATAGCGAATGGCGCGCGCGATCAACGCGTAGTGATAAGGTGTGTTCTCCATGGCATCAACATAGCAAAGCCACGCGCCGCCGCCACCCGTTTCTTGCGCTTTTGGCTTGCTTTTGGCGCGACTTGCATGGCATCTAGCCTCCCATGGCCAAGCAGCTCGACTATACCACGATCCACCGGATTTTCAGCCGTTTTCGCGAGAGCGAGCCGGCGCCGAAAGGCGAGCTTGACCATGTTAATGTTTATACGCTTGTTGTTGCCGTGGCGCTTTCCGCGCAGGCGACCGACAAGGGGGTCAATAAAGCGACCGAAGCGCTTTTCAAGATAGCGGACACGCCGCAAAAGATGCTGGATCTGGGCGAAGAAGGCCTGACAGGGCACATAAAAACCATCGGCCTTTATCGGCAAAAAGCCAAAAACGTGATCAAGGCCGCACAAATACTGGTGGATGAGTATGGCGGGGCTGTGCCTTCCTCCCGCGCGGCGCTGACCAGCCTGCCCGGCGTTGGCCGGAAAACCGCCAATGTGGTGTTGAACATGTGGTTCAAGCAGCCCGCACAGGCGGTGGATACCCATATTTTCCGGCTTGGCAATCGCACCGGCATTGCTATCGGCAAAACGGTAGACATTGTCGAGCGTGCGGTCGAAGATAATATACCGGCCGAATTTCAACTCCACGCTCACCACTGGATGATCTTGCACGGCCGTTATATATGTAAAGCCCGCAAGCCGGTTTGCCGAAATTGTATCATCGCGGAATTCTGCGACTCAGAGGAAAAAGAACTATGAGCAAAAAGTATCAGGTCGTCGGAATCGGCAATGCCGTTGTCGATGTGTTGAGCCATGTAAAAGACGGATTTTTGGCCGAAAACGGCATCGAAAAGGGGATCATGACCCTGATAGACCTTGAGCGCGCGGCACAGATTTATGCCAAAATCGGCCCTTCGATAGAAATTTCGGGTGGTTCGGCGGCCAATACTATTGCCGGCCTTGCCCAGCTCGGGGCGCGCACCGCTTATATAGGCAAGGTAAAAGACGATCAGCTCGGCGCGATCTTTGTCCATGATCTGCGCGCGCAGGGTGCGGATTACGAGGTGGCGCTATCACCTGCCAGCCACGATGCCGAAACCGGCCGCTGCATGGTGATGGTCAGCTCCGATGCCGAGCGCTCGATGAATACCTATCTTGGTGTGTCCGAATTTCTGACCCCGGAGGATATTGACAGCGCGATGATGGCTGATGCCGAATGGATATATCTCGAAGGTTACCGGTTTGACGGCCCTGACAGCCATGCCGCTTTTGCCAAGGCGATCTCGGCCTGCAAGGGGGCAGGGGGGCGGGTGTCGCTTACCTTGTCAGACCCGTTTTGTGTCGAGCGCCACCGCGAGGCCTTCCGCGATATGATCCGCGACCATGTTGACCTGCTATTTTGCAACGAGCACGAACTGCGGGCGATGTATCAGGATGAAGATCTTGGCGTTGTGTTGCGCCTTGCCGCCGCCGAGGTCGATACCGTGGCCTGCACTGTCGGGGCGGATGGCGCTTATATCTGGCGTGACGGGCGCGAGATCCACGCGCCGGCTGATCCGGTCAAGATCGTGGATGCCACCGGCGCCGGCGATCTGTTTGCCACCGGGTTTTTCTTTGGCGAGCTGAATGGCTATGATACCCTGACCACGGGCCGCATGGGCTGTGTGGCGGCGGGCGAGATCATCTCCCATATTGGCGCGCGCCCCGAGGCAGACCTGAAGGCACTGTTTGCCAAACATGACCTGCTGTGAGGAGTGAACATGGCCTATGAGTATGACCCGCAAAACATTTTTGCCAAAATCCTGCGCGGAGAGATCCCCAATACCACGGTGATGGAAACGGAGCATTGCCTTGCCTTTCGCGATATTGCGCCGGCTGCGCCCGAGCATATTCTGGTCATACCAAAGGGCGCTTATGTCAACTTTGACCATTTCGGGGCCGAGGCCAGCGATGCCGAGCTGGTTGATTTCAGCCGAACGGTCGCCAAAATCGCCCGCGAGATCGGAGTAGCCCCCGCAGCGGGTGGCTCGGGCTACCGGCTGATCTCAAATACAGGCAGCCACGGGGTGCAGGATGTGCCCCACCTGCATATCCACCTGCTTGGCGGGCGCCGGCTGGGCCGGATGATAGAAGCATGAAAACGGAGAAAAACATGATGGAAGCCCCCGAAATAGAATATGTCGGCACATCCGGTGTGTGTTGTGATGGCCACGGCGAGCATCCGCGCGTGTGGCTGACCATTCCGGCTCAGCCCGGCTGGGTAGAGTGCGGCTATTGTGACAAGCGTTTCGAGCTGAAAAAAGACTAGCCACCTAGCCGCGCGTGCGCTGCAGCCACCGCCAGCCCGGCCGATCCACTGATCAGCAGCGCCAGCGATGCCAGAGCACCATTTTGCGGGGGTTTCCAGCCTGAAGGCTGCGATTGTCGCGCGGGGCTACCGGATGTTTACTGCCGAAATGCAAGCTGCCCGTGCAAGGGCAGCCACAAGCCCGCGCGCTTGTCTTGTGGCTATTTGCGAAGGCTATCTCGGGCTTGCAAAAACCCATAATGCGCTTTTCCAGCTTATGTTTTATGCGCCGGCAAAGGTGAAGAGCCATATTCAAAGCCAGATAAAAGAGGAGCTGCGGCGCGAGTCCGCTGCCGCCTATAGCGAGCTGCAAGCCGCCTGCGCGCCCTTTGAGCCAGTCAGTGCTCAAAGTCAAAGCACCGAAGTGATGGTTTGGTCTTTGGTTCACGGCTATGCGATGCTGTTTGACGGTGAGGCAGGGGCGGGGACACCGGCCAGACCTGCGCCTGATTTTGAGCAGCTCCTGCCCGATTTCCCGCTGCGTTAAATTATTTGGCGCTCCCGCCAAATTTGGGCTTGCGGCCCCCTCGGGAATCTCTATATATCAGCCACACGAAGCGGGCGTAGCTCAGTGGTAGAGCACTTCGTTGCCAACGAAGATGTCGTGAGTTCGAATCTCATCGCCCGCTCCAATTTTCCAAACCTCCGGCTTTATACTGGCGCCTTTACGGGGCGGTCCTGTTTGTCTTTCTCGGAGTTTTTGTGGTTCTGCCCTGCATCCGCCCGCAGGGGTGCGACATTATATTGCGTGTAACTCCCTGAAAAATACGAATGATGCCTTTGGTAAACTTCCCAACCGGTCTATACATCTCTATACGGGAATAGAACACCCGCTGCCGCAATGGAAGAAATCGAGGTATAAATATGAAAATTGGTGCGCCAAAAGAGATATTTTCCGGTGAAGCGCGGGTGGCGATGACCCCGCAATCCGCCGCCGCCCTGCAAAAGCTCGGCTATGAATGCGTGATCGAATCCGGGGCCGGGGCCTTGGCCAATTTCTCCAACGAGGATTACCGCAAAGCCGGAGTCGAGGTGGTTAAAACCGCTGCCGCGCTGTGGAAGGCGGTGGATATCGTCATCAAGGTGCGCGCCCCCGAGCCGGTCGAGGTCCGGCGTTTCACCAAGGGGCAGGCGCTGATTTCCTTTATCTGGCCGGCGCAATCCGAAAAACTGCTCAAAAGTCTGAAGGCCAAGGGCGTGACCGCGATGGCCATGGATATGGTGCCGCGCATCTCGCGGGCGCAAAAAATGGACGCGCTTTCCAGCATGGCCAATATTGGCGGTTATCGCGCCGTGATCGAGGCGGCAAATAATTTTGGGCGTTTCTTCACGGGGCAGATCACCGCTGCGGGCAAGGTGCCGCCAGCCAAGGTGCTGGTGATCGGGGCTGGCGTGGCGGGCCTCGCCGCGATTGGTGCGGCGCAAAGCATGGGCGCGATTGTGCGTGCCTTTGATGTGCGCCCCGAAGTGGCCGAGCAGATCGAGAGCATGGGGGCTGAGTTCCTGTTCCTTGATTTCAAGGAAGATGGCGGCGGCAGTGGCGGTTATGCGGCGGTCTCCTCACCGGAGTTTCGCGAAAAGCAGCTGGAGCTGTTTCGTGCGCAGGCTCCGGAGGTGGATATTGTTATCACCACCGCGCTGATTCCGGGCCGCGATGCGCCAAAGCTGTGGCTGGAGGATATGGTGGAAGCCATGAAACCCGGCTCGGTGATCGTTGATCTGGCTGCCGAAAAGGGTGGTAATTGTGACCTGACGGTGCCCGACAAAAAAATCGTGACCAAAAACGGCGTGACGGTGATTGGCTATACCGATTTCCCTAGCCGCATGGCCACGCAGGCCTCGACGCTTTATGCCAACAACATCCGCCATATGATGGATGACCTGACGCCATCAAGCGACGGCGAGGCTGTCTTTAACATGGAAGATGACGTGATCCGTGGCTCGATGGTCACTAATAAAGGCGAAATCACCTTCCCGCCGCCACCGCTTAAAGTGGCAGCACAGGCCAAGCCGCCGGTGAAAACGGTAGAGAAAACTCCCGCCGAGCTAAAGGCGATCGAAGCGCAGAAAATGCGCGCCGCCGGAGCGCAGCAAACCAAGCTGCTGCTGGTTGGCGGGGCCTTGATGCTGCTGCTCGGGCTTTATGCGCCCGCCAGCTTTATGCAGAGCTTCATTGTGTTTGTGCTGGCGGTGTTTATCGGCTTTCAGGTTATCTGGAATGTTTCCCACGCGCTGCACACACCCCTGATGGCGATCACCAACGCGATTTCGGGGATTATCATTATCGGCGCGCTGGTTCAGGTATCGGGTGGTGGCTGGTTTGTTGCCTTGCTGGCGGGCATTTCGGTTCTCATTGCCTCGATCAATATCGTCGGTGGTTTCATGGTTACACGGCGCATGCTTGCCATGTTCCAAAAAAGTTAAGGGAGGGCTGAGCTATGAGTTACGGTCTGGTTCAGGCGTCTTATATCGCCGCATCGGTTTTGTTTATTCTCGCCCTTGGCGGGCTTTCCAACCAGGAAAAGGCCAAGCGCGCCATCTGGTATGGCATCATTGGCATGGCCATCGCGGTGGTGGCCACAGTGCTTGGCCCGCAGGTGCAATCCTATTGGCTGCTGGTCATCACCATCTCCATTGGTGCGGTAGCCGGGGTGATTGTGGCGCAACGGGTCGAGATGACCGAAATGCCGCAACTGGTCGCGGCGCTGCACTCATTTGTGGGGCTGGCTGCGGTGTTTATCGGGCTGAATGCCGATATGATGTTGAGCATGGTTGAAGGGCTGAAGGCGGCAGGCACCCCGATGGCGGAGGCTGATCTTAGCAGCTTTGGCCAAACCCTCTGGAAGAAGGACGCGGTGGAAATCGCCATCCTGAAGGTCGAGGTTTTTCTGGGCATCTTTATTGGCGCGGTCACCTTTACCGGCTCGGTGATTGCCTTTGGCAAGCTGGCGGGCAAGATTGATGGCAAGCCAACACAACTGCCCGGTGGCCATATGCTCAATGCTGGCGCGCTGGTGGTGGCGATCCTGCTCGGGCTGCTCTATTTTAACGGGGCTGGCATTTGGACCATGGTTTTGGTCACGCTGATTGCCGGGTTTATCGGCTGGCACCTGATACTGGGCATTGGTGGCGCGGATATGCCGGTGGTGGTCAGCATGCTCAACAGCTATTCCGGCTGGGCAGCGGCGGCTATCGGCTTTACGCTGGGCAATGATTTGCTGATCGTGGTCGGGGCGCTGGTTGGCTCCTCGGGGGCGATTTTGAGCTACATCATGTGTGTGGCGATGAACCGCAAGTTTATCAATGTGATCCTTGGCGGCTTTGGCGGCACCACCGGCCCGGCGATGGAGATCGAGGGCGAGCAGATCGCCATTGATGCCGACGGCGTGGCGGCAGCGCTGGAAGAGGCTTCAAGCGTGGTGATTGTGCCGGGCTACGGCATGGC
>JAKIUB010000019.1 GCA_021647745.1 Paracoccaceae bacterium
GGGATTTGAGGTCGTTCATATTGAACTGCCCCTTCTGGAAGCGCTTCATCATGCGCTCGGCCTGCGCAGCCTCGATGGTTTCCTGCGCTTTTTCTACCAGCCCGACGATATCGCCCATGCCCAGAATACGGCCAGCGATTCGCTCGGGGTGGAATTCCTCCAGCGCATCCATCTTTTCGCCAAGGCCAACGAATTTTATCGGCTTGCCGGTGACAGCGCGCATGCTTAGCGCCGCACCGCCGCGCCCGTCGCCGTCCATCCGCGTTAGCACCACGCCGGAAATACCGATCTGGCTGTTGAACTGCTCCGCCACGTTTACCGCGTCTTGGCCGGTCAGGCCATCGACCACCAAAAGCGTCTCGCGGGGGGCGGCCACATCGCGCACATCCTGCACTTCGGTCATCAATTTTTCGTCAATATGCAAGCGGCCAGCGGTATCGAGCAGATAGACATCATAGCCACCAAGCGTGGCCTGCTGCTTGGCGCGCTTGGCGATTTGGACGGCGGTCTGGCCAGCCACGATCGGCAAGGTATCAACCCCGATTTGCGCGCCCAACACTTCAAGCTGGTGCTGCGCAGCGGGGCGGTAGATATCGAGCGAGGCCATCAGCACCCGCTTATTGTCTTTTTCCTTCAAGCGCTTGGCGAGCTTGGCGGTGGTTGTGGTTTTGCCCGACCCTTGCAGGCCGACCATCAGGATCGGCGCAGGCGGGTTATCCACCTTCAGCGCGCCGGCGTCGGCATCATCACCCGCCAATACCGAAATCAGCTCGTCATGCACGATCTTGACAACCTGCTGGCCGGGGGTGATCGACTTGGTCACCGCCTGCCCTTCGGCCTTTTCCTGCACAGCTTTTACAAAATCTCGGGCCACGGGCAATGAAACATCGGCTTCGAGCAGCGCAACACGCACCTCGCGCAGCGCGGTGGCCACATCGGCTTCCGAGAGCGCGCCTTGCTTGGTGAGCTTGTCAAAGACGCCGGAAAGGCGGTCGGATAGATTCTCGAACATCAACGGCCCTCCTGAAGGCGTAACAAGCGAAAAAGCACCAGTGGGCGCAACGCGCTGACTGGTGGCGATCCTCCGAACGAGGACCGGAAGGGTTCAAGCTTCCGTAAGTTGGGGAGGTTTTAGAAGGTAAGTGCAGCTAAGTCAAGGCTCGACCTGCCCCGTAATTGTGCCTTTTACATCAGCTATAGGCAATCACCAGCAGCACGACGCCAAGCCCGATACGATATATAACATAAGGCGTAAAGCTTGTGCTTTTGAGCAGGCGCATCATCAGGCTGAGCGCCAGCAATGCCGAAAGAAAGGCCAGCGCCGCAGCCATGCCAGCCTCTCGAAGCTGACTCCAGTCACCGGCTTCCACCACGTCCTTGCCAAGCAATACCCCCGAGGCAAGAATGGTCGGGATCGACATAAGCATTGATAGCCGCGCGCCTTCGGTGCGGGTATAACCAAGCGCGCGTGCGGCGGTAATGGTAATACCCGAGCGCGAGGTGCCCGGGATCAGCGCCACGGCCTGCGCCAGCCCCATAAGCAGGGCATCGCGCCAGTTCCATCCGTCGGCTTTCTTTATTTCAGGCCCGAAACGGTCTGCTATGTAGAGCACGATACCAAAGACCAGCATGGTCCAGCCGATCACCTCTATATTGCGCATCATTTCCATCATGCCGGCCATTTTGAGCAGTAGCCCCGCAATGATAACCGGGATTGTTGCAAAGGAAAGTAGCAAAAAGAGCCGCGCTTCGGGGGTAGAAAAGCGGCCGGTTACAGCATGGCCAAGTCCGCAAGCAATACGCAGCATATCTCGCCAGAAATATAGCATGACCGCGCCAAGAGTGCCGACATGGACAGCCACATCAAGCATGAGGCCCTGATCGGCAACATCAAGGAAGCGTGGTAGCAAAACAAGATGCCCCGAAGAGGAGACCGGCAAAAATTCGGTGATGCCCTGAATGAGGGCAAGCAATAAAAGGTGCAGGAAGTCCATGGGTATTCCTCGGTTGATTCGGGCGAACTATAGGCGGGCAGTAAAACGCGGTCATGCAAAATAAAAGGTCCAAATACTGACGCATACCAAGGCGCAAAACGCGGCAAGCTTGCGTATTTAGAAAAAAACGGAAATAAAGGTCAGTAATGATGTCTTTTCATGATGTTCGAGACCCTATATGGAAAGCCTTCTAAACAATTGCCGGAGCAGGCCATGGCTAAACAACCGATGCTGAAATTTGTAGATATATCGCGGGATATGCCTGAAAAGCGCGGTGCACAGGCCCGCACCGCCGACTATCACGAGATATATGCCGAGTTCGCCGCCACCAAGGCCGCCGAGCAGGCCAGTCGCTGTAGCCAATGCGGGGTGCCTTATTGCCAAACCCACTGCCCGCTGCACAACAACATCCCCGATTGGCTGAATCTTACCGCTACCGGGCGCTTGCAGGAGGCTTACACGCTTTCCCAAGCCACCAATACCTTCCCTGAAATCTGTGGTCGCATTTGCCCGCAAGACAGGTTGTGCGAGGGAAATTGCGTGATCGAGCAATCGGGCCATGGCACGGTGACCATCGGCGCGGTGGAAAAATACCTGACCGATACCGCGTGGGAGCAGGGCTGGGTTAAGCCCTTGGAGCCACGCGCGGACTTGGCGCAAACCGTGGGTATTATCGGCGCTGGCCCGGGGGGGCTGGCCGCGGCAGAAAGCCTGCGCAGCATGGGATATGGCGTCACGGTTTATGATCGCAATAACCGCGCGGGTGGCTTGCTGACCTATGGCATTCCGGGCTTTAAGCTGGAAAAAGACGTGGTGATGCGGCGGGTGAAACGGCTGGAGGATGGCGGGGTCAAGATCGTCACCAACTGCAATATCGGCGATGACATTACCTTTGCTGAACTACGCCAAACCCATGATGCGGTCCTTATTGCCACCGGAGTTTACAACAAGCGCGGCCTTAAGGCGCCGGGCGCTGGCCTTTCGGGCATTGTGCAGGCGCTGGATTACCTGACCACCTCCAACCACCTGAATTTCGGTGATCCGGTTGAGGTGGAGGCGCTCAACGCCAAGGGCAAAAAGGTGGTGGTAATCGGGGGCGGCGATACCGCGATGGATTGCGTGCGCACGGCCATTCGCCAAGGCGCTTCAAGCGTCAAATGTCTTTACCGGCGAGACCGCGCCAATATGCCCGGCTCAATGCGCGAAACCCAGAATGCCGAGGAAGAAGGCGTGGAATTTAACTGGCTGCGCGCCCCCAAGGCCTTTATTGGCGAGGGCAATGTTAGCGCTGTGCGGGTTGCCAAAATGCGCCTCGGTGCGCCCGATGCCTCCGGGCGGCGAGCGCCCGAGGAAGTGGAGGGCGCGGATTATACCGAAGCGGCTGATCTGGTGATTCTGGCGCTGGGCTTCACCCCCGAAAATCTGCCCGAAATGTGGCAGACCTCCGATCTGGAAACCACCAACTGGGGAACGGTTAAGGCACAGCATGAAACCCACGCGACCAACTTAGAGGGCGTTTATGCCGTGGGCGATATCGTGCGCGGGGCCAGCCTTGTGGTCTGGGCCATCAAAGACGGGCGCGAGGCGGCCAGCAGCATCGCCAGCCACCTAAGCGCGCAGGCCGCCCAATGAGGGATCGCACCGGACAATGCCTGTGCAGCGCGGTGCGCTTTAACGCGCATAATATGGAGGATAGCTTCTCCACCTGTTATTGCCAGATGTGCCAGCGCTGGGGCGGCGGGCCGTATCGGGGGGTGTCGGTAGCCACCGAGGACCTGAAGATCGAGGGCATTGATCACATCACCACCCTCAAAACCTCTGCCTTTGCCGAGCGTGCTTTTTGCAGCAAATGCGGCTCGGGCATTTGGTGGCGCATGTATGCCGGGCCTTATATGGGCAAAACCAGCATCCCCGTTGGCTTGCTGGATGACCGCACGGGGCTGGTCGCGGGCAACATCACCTTTTCAGACCTGAAAGACCATACCAACGAGCCGCCCCAAGGGGTGGAGGCGCTGGATTCAGCCGCCGTAGCCAAAATCATCACCACCATTGAAGATGCACTATGAGCGCCCAAGGCCAAACAAGGATAACGACATGACAAAATTTGATCAGAAATGGGTGGAAAGCCAGCAGGCGCTTCGGGCAAAGCTGAACGACAAAGGCATGTATCGCGAGGCTGAGGAGCACGCCGCGTGCGGGGTTGGGCTGGTTGTGACATCGGACGGCGTGCCAAAGCGCGAGGTGGTGGAAAACGGCATCAAGGCGCTAAGCGCAATCTGGCACCGCGGCGCGGTGGATGCCGATGGCAAAACCGGCGATGGCGCGGGTATATTGCTACAAATTCCGGTGAAGTTTTTTCAGGATCAGGTGCGGCGCACCGGCCATGAGCCGGGCGACGATCTGCTAGCCGTGGGCATGATCTTTTTGCCCCGCACGAACTTTGGCGCACAGGAAAGCTGCCGCACGATTGTCGAAACCGAAGTGCTGCGCATGGGCTATTATATCTATGGCTGGCGCCATGTGCCGGTGGATGTTTCCTGCCTTGGCGAAAAGGCCAATGCCACCCGCCCCGAGGTTGAGCAGATCCTGATCTCCAACACCAAAGGTGTGGATGAAGAGGTGTTTGAGCGCGAGCTTTATATCATCCGGCGGCGCATCGAGAAGGCGGCGGCGGGCATCAATGGCTTTTATGTGTGCTCGCTTTCCTGCCGCTCGGTTATTTACAAAGGTATGATGCTGGCCGAGCAGGTTTCGGTATTTTATCCTGACTTGCAGGACGAGCGCTTCATCTCCTCCTATGCGGTTTACCACCAGCGCTACTCCACCAACACCTTCCCGCAATGGTGGCTGGCGCAGCCCTTCAGAATGCTGGCCCATAATGGCGAGATCAACACGCTGAAAGGCAACCTCAACTGGATGAAAAGCCACGAGATCCGCATGGCGAGCGCGGCTTTTGGCGATATGGCCGAAGATATCAAACCAATCGTCGCCGATGGTAGTTCCGACAGCGCCGCGCTTGATTCGGTGTTCGAGATGATGGTGCGGGCCGGGCGCTCGGCCCCGATGGTCAAAACCATGCTGGTGCCGGAAAGCTGGTCCAACATGGCCACCGCCATTCCAAAACCGTGGCAGGATATGTATGCCTATTGCAACTCGGTGATGGAGCCGTGGGACGGCCCCGCCGCATTGGCCATTACCGATGGCCGCTGGGTGGTGGCGGGGCTGGACAGAAACGGCCTGCGCCCGATGCGCTATGTGATCACCAATGACGGTATGGTCATTGCCGGCTCCGAGGCGGGCATGGTGCCGGTAAAAACATCGTGCATAAAGGCGCACTCGGGCCGGGGCAGATGCTGGCGGTGGATTTGAAAAAGGGCAAAATCTGGCAGGACGGGGAGTTGAAGGACATGCTCTCCGCCGCCCAGCCCTTTGGGGAGTGGGTGCAAAACATCACCAATCTGGAATCAATCGACGAAGGGGTGAAAGAGGCAACGCTGTTTACCGGCGAAGCGCTACGCAAGCGCCAGATCGCAGCCGGGTTCACCTTGGAGGATATGGAAAGCATTTTGCACCCGATGGTCGAGGATGGCAAAGAGGGCCTTGCTTCGATGGGGGATGACACCCCAAGCGCTGTGCTTTCAAAAAAATACCGCCCGCTCAGCCATTTTTTCCGGCAGAATTTCTCTCAGGTCACCAACCCGCCGATTGACAGCCTGCGCGAATATCGGGTGATGAGCCTGAAAACCCGCTTTGGCAATCTGAAAAACGTGCTCGACCAATCCTCCTCGCAAACCGAGATCGTGATGCTGGAAACCCCGTTTGTTTCCAATGCGCGCTTCAAGGCGATGATGAAATATTTTGGCGAAAGTGCCGTGGTGATCGACTGCACATTTCCGGTAGATGGCAGCCTGCAAGAGGCTTTGGAGGATATCCGCCAACAGGCCGAAGAGGCGGTGCGCGCCGGGGCCAACCATCTGGTATTGACGGACGAGCACCAGATGGAATCCAAAGTGCCAATGCCGATGATTCTGGCCAATTCCGCCGTGCATAGCTGGCTGGTGCGCAAGGGGCTGCGCACCTTCACCTCGATCAATGTGCGCGCTGCGGAATGTCTTGATTCGCAATATTTCGCGGTGCTGATCGGCGGCGGAGCGACCACGGTAAACGCTTATCTGGCCGAAGACAGCATCGCCGATCGGGCGGCGCGCGGGCTGCTTGATGGCACGATAGAGGCGGCGATTACCCGCTACCGGGAAGCGATTGACCAAGGGCTGCTGAAGATCATGTCCAAAATGGGCATCTCGGTGCTTTCCTCTTATAGGGGCGGGCTGAATTTCGAGGCGGTGGGGCTGAGCCGCGCCATGGTCGCCGAGTATTTCCCCGGCATGGTCAGCCGGATTTCCGGCATTGGCATTGGCGGCATTCAGCAAAAGATCCAGCAGGTTCATGCCAAGGGCTGGCTCGGCGAGCAGGATGTGCTTGATATTGGCGGCTTTTACAAGCTGCGCCAATCGGGCGAAACCCATGCTTGGCAGGCAGAGAACATGAAGCTTCTGCAAGCGGCCTGTGCGCAAAATTCCTTTGATTTGTGGAAGAAATACTCCGCTTCCATGCGGGCCAACCCGCCGATCCACCTGCGCGATTTGCTGGATTTCAACAGCAAGGCCGAGCCGATCTCGGTGGACGAGGTTGAAAGCATCACCTCGATCCGCAAACGCTTTGTGACGCCGGGCATGAGCCTTGGCGCGCTTTCCCCCGAGGCCCACAAAACCCTGAATATCGCCATGAATCGTATCGGGGCCAAATCCAACTCCGGCGAGGGCGGCGAAGACCCGGCGCACTTCACCCCCGAGCCAAATGGCGACAACCCAAGCGCGAAAATCAAGCAGGTGGCCTCGGGCCGCTTCGGGGTGACGGCGGAGTATCTCAACCATTGTGAAGAGATCGAAATCAAGGTCGCCCAAGGGGCCAAGCCCGGCGAGGGCGGCCAGCTTCCCGGCATCAAGGTCAACGCCCTGATCGCGCGGTTGCGGCACTCGACCGAGGGGGTGACGCTGATTTCACCGCCGCCGCATCACGATATTTACTCGATCGAGGATCTGGCGCAGCTGATTTACGACCTCAAGCAGATCAACCCGCGCGCCAAGATTTGCGTGAAGCTGGTGGCGCAATCGGGTGTGGGCACCATTGCCGCCGGTGTGGCCAAGGCCAAGGCCGATGTTATTTTAATCGCCGGCCATAATGGCGGCACCGGGGCTTCTCCGGCGACCAGCATCAAATATGTCGGCCTGCCATGGGAGATGGGGCTGACCGAGGCGCATCAGGTATTGGCCATGAACGGGCTGCGCGGGCGGGTAACCTTGCGCACCGATGGCGGCTTGCGCACCGGGCGCGATATTGTGATTGCCGCCATGATGGGGGCTGAGGAATTCGGGGTTGGCACGGCGGCGCTGATCGCGATGGGCTGTATCATGGTGCGGCAATGCCAAAGCAACACCTGCCCGGTGGGCATTTGTGTGCAAGACGAGCGCCTGCGCGAAAAGTTTACCGGCTCTGCTGATAAAGTGGTCAACCTGATCAGCTTTTATGCCCAAGAGGTGCGCGAGGTGCTGGCCAGTATCGGGGCGCGCTCGCTCAACGAGGTGATTGGCCGGGCGGACTTGCTCAGTCAGGTTTCGCGCGGCTCCGAGCATCTGGATGATCTTGACCTCAATCCGATGCTGATCTCGGTGGATGAGGGCCACGAAATTGATTACGACCGCAACCGCGAACGGCAATTTGTGCCTGATACGCTGGACGCGCTGATCCTGCGCGACGGTGAACCGTTTTTCAAGGAAGGCGAAAAGATGCAGCTTTCCTATGCGGTGCAAAACACCCACCGCAGCATCGGAGCGCGGGTCTCCAGCCATATCGTCAAGCGCTTTGGCATGAATAACGACTTGCAGGAAAACCATCTCAGCATCAAGCTCAATGGCTCTGCCGGGCAAAGCCTCGGGGCTTTTGCGGTGCCGGGGCTGAAAATCGAGGTATCGGGGGATGCCAATGATTATGTGGGCAAAGGGCTTTCGGGCGGCACCATCGTGGTGCGCCCGCCGCTGAATTGCACGCTGAAAGCCTCGGCCAATACCATTATCGGCAACACGGTGCTTTACGGGGCCACCGCTGGCAAGCTCTTTGCCAATGGCCGCGCGGGCGAGCGGTTTTGCGTGCGGAATTCCGGAGCAAAAGTGGTGGTCGAGGGCTGCGGCTCTAATGGGTGTGAATACATGACCGGCGGCATGGCGGTGATCCTTGGCGCGGTGGGCGATAATTTTGGCGCAGGCATGACCGGCGGCATGGCTTTTGTCTATGACCCTGACGGCAGCTTCGAAACCCGCATGAACAGCGAAACCGTGATTTGCCAGCCGCTGCAATCAGCCTATTGGGAGGCTGAATTGATCTATCTGGTGGAGCAGCACAAACGCGAAACCGGCTCGCCTCTGGCCACAGAAATGCTGCGCAACTGGGAGCGTATCCATCGCTACTTCAAGCAGGTTTGTCCGAAAGAAATGCTCACCCGCCTACCCCGGCCTCTGAGCGACAAACCGGATCAAGGGATTGCACGCCGGCGGATTTAGTAGAGAGCGTATTGACAGGCTGCGCTCAGTTTTGCAATTTATGGCATGGTAGAAAATTTCAATATTTCCGAGCGCTTGGCCAAGCGCCTAAAAAAAACCCGAAAAAGTAAAGGGTTGAGCCTTGAGGCGACCAGCAAATTATCCGGAGTATCGCGCTCTATGCTTTCGCAAATCGAGCGCGGAGAAAGCAGCCCGACGGTGGCAACATTATGGAGCCTGACCCGCGCTTTGCAGGTTGATTTTGCCGGATTGCTGGACGAGAGCGATACCGGCAGCACCATAAAAGAAGTCATGCGGGCCAGCCGGACGCCGACGATCAATAGTCAAGGCGAGGGCTGCCGGATACGCATTCTCAGCCCCCCCGATCAGGCGG
This sequence comes from Paracoccaceae bacterium, assembly GCA_021647745.1. GTDB lineage: Bacteria > Pseudomonadota > Alphaproteobacteria > Rhodobacterales > Rhodobacteraceae > UBA3077. The sequence goes on from JAKIUB010000019.1 coordinate 8,985, forward strand.
GGCAGCTTGAAGTATATGAAATACTATTTACAAAAAACGGCGCGCTCATCAGTGCACCGCACCGGCAGGGATGTGTAGAACATATGACTGTGCTGGAGGGTGCATTGAGCGTTGTCGCCGGCGATGATGGTGCAGAGCTGGGCGCGGGGGATACAATTCGATATGCCGCTGATTGCCGCCACTCTATTAGAGCAAACGGACAGCCCGCAAAAGCACTGTTAATTGTCCACAATTCCTAATAATCCAATATATTGGATTGTATATCTGTTATATTGACAATCTCCGTGAAGATGCCATATTGGCATGAAAACTGGAGGAAATGTCATGCCGGAACCATTCCTGAATCACATCACCGATACATTGTCCAAAATTGAGTCCGCAGGGCTATACAAGCGCGAGCGACAGATTGTCTCTGCTCAAGGGGGGCGCATTGATGTGCGGCTTGATGGCCGGTTACATCGCCGTATCGTTAACCTTTGTGCCAATAATTATCTTGGGCTTGCGAACCACCCGCGCTTGGCCAAGGCCGCCCAATCCGCCATTGAAACGCAGGGTTTCGGTATGGCAAGTGTACGCTTTATTTGCGGAACACAAGATCAACACCGTGTGCTGGAGCAGCGGCTGGCAGGGTTTTTGGGCAAGGATGACGCCATTTTGTTTGCCGCCTGTTTTGACGCCAATGGCGGGGTGTTTGAGCCACTGCTGAGCGCCGAGGATGCCGTTATTTCAGACGCGCTCAACCACGCTTCGATTATTGATGGCATCCGACTGTGCAAGGCCAAGCGCTATCGCTACAAAAATTCCGATATGGCAGAACTTGAGGCGCAACTAGTTGCAGCGAAGGCGGCTGGCGCGCGGTTTATTATGATTGCCACAGATGGTGTGTTTTCGATGGATGGGCATTTGGCAAAGCTGCCCGAAATCACCGCTTTGGCACAAAAATACGGTGCGGTCGTGATGGTCGATGATTGCCATGCCACCGGATTTATGGGACCGCAGGGGCGCGGCACGCCGGCGCATTTTGATGTGGTTGACGGGGTGGATATTGTTACCGGAACGCTGGGCAAGGCCTTGGGCGGGGCGATCGGCGGCTATATCGCCGGCCCGCAGCCGGTGGTTGATCTGTTGCGCCAACGGGCGAGGCCTTACCTGTTTTCAAACTCGCTACCACCGATGATCGTGGCGGCGGGGCTGGAGGCGCTTGATCTGGTCGAGGAAAGCGATGATTTGCGGGCGCGTCTGTTTGAAAACACTGCCTTTTGGCGCAGCGGGCTGGAAAAACTGGGGTTTGATCTGTTGCCCGGCGAGCACCCGATTGTGCCGGTGATGCTGGGTGAGGCAAAACTGGCGCAGGAAATGGCAGCGAAATTGTTTGACGAGGGTGTGTTTGTGGCCGGTTTTTTCTTTCCGGTGGTGCCTAAAGGCTTGGCGCGCATTCGCACCCAGATGAACGCGGACCTAAGCCGTGATGATCTGGAATTTTCACTGCAAGCTTTTGAAAAGGTTGGTAAAGCCATCGGGGTGCTCAAATGAACGCCAAACCAAACGGCATGAAGGCGCTGGTGAAGGCCAAAGCCGAAGCGGGCCTGTGGATGCAGCGCGAGCCGGTGCCGGAAATCGGCCCTGATGATGTGCTGATAAAGATTAACAAAACCGGCATTTGCGGCACTGACATTCACATCTGGAACTGGGATGAATGGTCACAAAAAACCGTGCCGGTGCCGCTGATTACCGGCCATGAATTCGCTGGCCAGATTGTTGAACTGGGCCGCAATGTTACCGACCTTTCCATTGGTCAGCGGGTATCGGGCGAGGGGCATCTTATTGGTAAAAAAAGCCGTGCCAGCCGCGCCGGAAAGTTTCATCTGGACCCGGAAACCCGGGGCATTGGGGTCAATGAACCGGGCGCTTTTGCTGAGTATTTGCGCTTACCTGCCTTTAATGTGGTACCGCTACCTGATGAAATCAGCGACGATATCGGCGCCATTCTGGACCCATTGGGCAACGCGGTGCATACCGCCCTTTCGTTTGATTTGATTGGCGAGGATGTGCTGATCACCGGCGCGGGGCCGATCGGGATTATGGCGGCGGCGGTGGCCAAGCACATTGGCGCGCGCCATGTGGTGATCACCGATATTAACCAAAACCGGCTGGATCTGGCCAAAAAGGTGGCCGATGTGACGGCGGTGAATGTTGCAACCACCGATCTGAAGCAGGTTTCGGCTGATCTGGGCTTGGTTGAGGGCTTTGATATCGGGCTGGAAATGAGCGGCTCGCAACTGGCGCTGGACCAGATGGTGGGCGCTATGGTGATGGGCGGGCGCATTGCCATGCTCGGCATTCCGCCGGGCAAATCAGCGGTGGACTGGTCAGGCATTGTGCTGAAATCAATCACCATCAAGGGCGTTTATGGCCGCGAGATATTCGAGACATGGTACAAAATGCTGGCGATGCTGCAAAACGGGCTGGATGTAAGCGCGGTGATCACCCATCGGCTTTTGGCAGATGATTTCAAGGCCGGATTTGCGGCGATGAAATCCGGCTCCAGTGGCAAGGTGGTGCTGGACTGGACCGGAAAAGTTCAAGATCAACCCAACCCGTCACAAACTGGGACTATACACCTACCTGCCATACGCAAGCACAAAAAACGGCCTGCATAGACTTGGCTTTTGTTGACTATCACCTGAAAGGCAGGATAAAAAAGCATGATAGACAACGAAGCACAGGGAACAGACCATCAACCTTTCAGGATAGAGATCAATGATCCCTGAACCCGCTAAAGCCATCACCCACAACTTGAGAAAAATTGCAGGCCAGCGCCATGACTTATAGCTTTTTCACCACCCAAGGCAAATTTTATCGCGGAAACATGCACACCCATTCAACCCGCTCGGACGGGGTATTGACCCCGCAAGAGGTGTGCCGGCGCTATCAGGCCGAGGGCTATGATTTTATCGCGCTGACCGATCATTTTGTCGGGCTGTTTGATTATCCGATCACCGATAGCGCCGATTGCCGCAACGAAAATTTCACCACTATTATAGGAGCAGAGTTGCACACCGGCACCATGGAAAACGGCCATCTTTGGCATCTGGTAGCTGTGGGGCTGCCGTTTGATTTCACCCCCCCTGATGCGCCGAATTTTCGGCCGGTCAAGGGGTCTGAATCCGCGGCCGGCATTGCGCAGCGCGCCCGGGATGCGGGGGCGTTTGTGTCCATTGCCCACCCGCATTGGTCGGGCATGACAGAAGCGGATGCCCGCAGCATAGAGGCCGCCCATGCGGTTGAAATTTACAATCACGGTTGCGTGGTAGATAATGATCGCGGCGAGGGCTTTGTGACCCTTGAACATCTGCTAAACGAGGGCCGCCGCCTGAACTTGACCGCCACCGATGATGCCCACTTCAATACCCCGGACCATTTTGGCGGCTGGGTTATGGTCAAAGCAGTTGAAAACACCCCCGAAGCGCTGTTGGCAGCGCTGAAGAGGGGCGAATATTATTGCAGCACCGGCCCGCAAATCCATAATATCGAAATTTCAAATGATAGCGTGCGCGTTGATTGCTCGTCGGCGGCCAGCATATTGATTCAGGGCCAAGGTACCTCGATGGTAACGCGGCACGGTGAAAGCATGACCTCCGCCACGCTATCGCGCGAGCGGCTGGCGCACTCGCCATGGGTGCGAATTACGGTTGTTGATCGCGCGGGCAAGCGGGCATGGTCAAATCCCGTTTGGATAGAAGATATTGGTGAAACATTATCTAAAGATAAATAAAACCTACGCTTTGACAATAACAGCAAACCAAATTGTTCCGGACATGAAAATCTCCCTGTTTCATGCGGTGCATCACAATTTATCTTATAGGTCTATGCGCTAGCAACCAGAACCGACTTATAAGCAAAGAACCCAAACAGGATAATTGACCTTCGCCCTCCCGATACCCTATCATGCCTCAATCATTTTCAGCCAAAGGTTTTTTGATGTTTGAATATAAGCTCCTCCCCGTGCCCGCCCCCGCCAAAAAGGCAAGAGGCCGCAAAACCGTCTCGGACCGGTTCACCCATGCATTTTCCGAGATGCTCAACGAACAGGCCAAAGATGGCTGGGAGTTTTTCGGGCAAGAGACCTTTCCGCTAATTGAAAAAATCGGAATTATGGGCAAGGAAAACCCGATCAAACTGTGCTCCCTGATCTTCCGGCGCAAGGTGCAGGTTGATGAAGTGCCGCTGGATGAAAAGCTCGAAAAATTGCGCGAGAAAAAGGGCGAAACCATGGTGCAAGCCCTGCCACCAATGCCAGGATCTTTTCCCGAGCCAATGCCCAGCCCGCAAGCGCTCAATGCATCTATGGTTGCCAACGGCGAGGAGCCAACCCGGGTATTCGCCCCAATCAGTACAGATTCAGAAGCTTCAGATGCCCCGACCATTGGCCCTGCTGAAAAATAATGAGCCTTTGGCATAAGCCATTGGAAGGTGCTGGAAACTACATCCCCGCCTCCAAAATCCGGATATTTGATTTTGTAGCTGAACCATCAGCCGCTAACGCTGCCGGTGATCCAGCTTTCTTTGCCCTGACAAAATTAGAGCAATTTAGTGGTGGCCGTCGCAGTGTCGAGATGCTAAAAAATATTGCTTATAGTAGTACTGATTTAAATTTTTCCACCAAAGCAAGAACCCTAAAAAAGGAAAATACACATGGTTATTCTCTCATATCTTATCAGCGCCGCTGTCGGAGCCGCTATGGGTTGGTTTTTAACCCAGAAACAACCGGACTACGGTCTAGGCTCAACCGGAAATATGGTTGTCGGGGCCGTTGGGGCCTTGGTTATCGGTTATATTTTAGCGATGGTTGGGCCTACCCTCGGTGGCTTCATCGGGCTTCTGATTAACTCGGTCGTTTATTCCCTACTCGGTGGCGGGATTGCACTTTTCGCGCTTAAGTTCGTTAAACGCCCTTAAGTTACTTATTAAGGTCTCGGGCAAGAACAGTTTTTATGCCCGAGACATCCAGCGCCAGCGCATGCACCCGCTCTTCCAGCTCGACCTTTAGCGCAGCCATGACCGCACGTTGCCGCGCCACCCGGCTCATATCATTAAATGCCGCCGCGCGAATTATAATCTTGAAATGGGTTTCACCACCATCACGATAACCGCCATGGCCCCGATGTGCCTCGCTTTCGTCTATTATTTCCAGTTCCGCCGGAGAAAAGGACTCCGTGAGCTTCCGATGCATCCGTTTGACATATGTCATGGCCACCTCCAAATTAGGGCTTGGGTTTTTGCTTAACTGGTCTATGCTGTGGACCGCAAATGGAAAATGGGCAAAAAGGAATCCCGATGGCGCGCAAACCCCTGTCTTTTGATTTTAATATCTCGGCTGCCGCCGATAAAAAGCGGCGCACCAAGCGGCGCGGCATGTCGGGCGCGGTTGAAACCTCGTCAAGGGTTTGCCAAAAAGACGGCTGCGAAATGCCCGGAAAATACCGTGCCCCGAAAACGGCCGATAATCTGGAAGAGTTTATCTGGTTTTGCCTCGATCATATTCGCGCCCATAACCGGGAGTGGAACTTTTTTGAGGGCCGCGCTACCCTGACCCCCGAGCAGGCCGCATTGGAGGCCAACACATGGGAGCGCCCCACCCAGCCCTTTGGTGACGCGGTAAATGACCCCGAGGCCGCCGCATGGCAGCGCTTTGGATTTGATAACCCAAAGGAAGTTTTAGGCGAAAACGCCACCAAGAACCCCGCCGCTGGCACCGGCAAAACCACCCGCCGTCTGCCTCCGACAGAAACCAAGGCATTGGCGATACTGGACGCCGGCGACAGCATGACCAAAACCGAGATCCGCAAGGCCTATAAAGCCATGGTCAAAGACCTGCACCCTGACCTCAATGGCGGGCGGCGCGATGACGAAGACCGGCTGACCGAAGTGGTATGGGCGTGGGAGCAGATCAAGGCCTCGCGCCTGTTCAGGCCCTGAGCACCTGCCGCCGCGCCATATTGACCACCCCCTTGCGCCTGCCGATTGATGGTATAAAAGCAATAAAGACCCGTTTGGCACGCCAAACCAACCAGTGGATACCCGCATGACCGCCCAGCAAAAACCGACTGAAACCCTTTCCGTGCAAGACCTGTTCGGCTTTGAAACCGATATGACCATCAACGGTTTTGCCGAGGCCACAGACCGGGTGCCGGAAATTGACAGCACCTACAAATTCGACCCCGACACCACACTGGCCATTCTGGCAGGGTTCAAGCATAACCGCCGCGTGATGATACAAGGCTATCACGGCACGGGGAAATCAACCCACATCGAGCAGGTCGCAGCGCGCATCAACTGGCCCACCGTTCGGGTAAACCTTGATAGCCATATCAGCCGCATCGACCTGATCGGCAAAGACGCGATCAAGCTGAAGGATGGCGTGCAGGTTACCGAGTTCCAGGAAGGTATCCTGCCATGGGCGCTGCGCAACCCCGCCGCGATTGTGTTTGACGAATACGATGCAGGCCGTCCCGATGTTATGTTTGTTATCCAGCGTATACTGGAGGCAGACGGCAAGCTCACGCTCTTGGACCAAAACGAAATCATCACCCCGCATCCATCCTTCCGCCTGTTTGCCACCGCCAATACCGTTGGCCTTGGTGATACCACCGGTCTTTATCACGGCGTGCAGCAAATCAACCAAGCCCAGATGGACCGCTGGAGCCTTGTGGCTACGCTGAACTACCTGAGCCATGACGCTGAAGCCGCGATCGTGCTCGGCAAAGCGCCGCATTACAATTCCGAAGAGGGCCGCAAGATCATCAGCCAGATGGTGACGGTAGCCGACCTGACCCGCACCGCCTTTATGAACGGCGATATTAGCACCGTTATGTCGCCCCGCACCGTGATCACATGGGCGCAAAATGCGCAAATATTCAAGGATGTCGGCTTCGCCTTCCGCCTGACCTTCCTGAATAAATGTGACGAGCTGGAGCGGCAGACCGTAGCCGAATTCTACCAGCGCTGCTTTGACGAGGAACTACCGGAAAGCGCTGTGAGTGTGAGCCTTGGCTAGGCGCAACACCTTTTTCAAAATCACCTTCCTCGCCGCCATCGGTGGGCTCATCGCACTATATTACCCCCAATCCGCTGACACCACCGGCTTGTCAGATGCCAGCGCCAACTGCCGGATCACCCATGTGGTTGACGGAGACACGGTGGACCTGAAATGCGAAGGCAGCCAGACCGAGCGCATTCGCATTCTGGGTTATGACACTCCCGAAACCTATTACGCTGATTGCCCCGCTGAGAAAGCCTTGGGCGACCGCGCCACCGACTACTTGCGCGGCCTTGCCGCCAATGGGCAGGTTACAAAGGTGGAGCGCAGCCGGCAGGATAAATATGACCGCACCTTGGCGCGGATATTTATCGACGGCCAAGATCTGGCCGACATTATGGTTTCGCAAGAATTGGCGGTGCGCTATAGTGGGGCGCGGCGCATAAGCTGGTGTGACCGCCTCGCAAACTCAGGAAATAACTGATGGCCAATTCAGACAACCCCGCCGATCCGTTTAAAAAAGCCCTTGCCGAGGCAACCAAAACACTGGCCAATATGGCCGAGCTGACGGTGTCCTACACGGTGGACCCTGCGGGTATGTCTGGCGACACCATGCGCCTGCCGCAGGTGACCCGGCGGATGACAGCACAAGAAGTTTTGCTGGCACGCGGCACGGCGGATGCCATGGCGATGAAGCTGCGCTTTCACAATGCGGTCACCCACGGAAAATACGCCCCGCAAGGCGAGATCGCTTCCGCCGTTTTTGAAGCCTTAGAGACTGCGCGCTGCGAGGCTCTGGGCGCACGCGCGCTGCCCGGCACCGCCAAAAACATCGGTGCCAAAATCGAAGCCGAGGCGCTGGCGCAGGGGTTCGAGAAAGCCACCGACGCTGCCCAGGCCCCGCTGGCCGCCACCGCAGGCTACCTGCTGCGCGAGCTGGCCACCGAAAAAGCCCTGCCCAAAGCCGCACAAAACGTGCTGGACTTACGCCGCGATACGCTGGAAGGTCAAGCCGGAGAAACCCTGCAAGACGCCTTGGAAAACCTTGAGGACCAAGCCGCCTTTGCCCGCCTTGCACGGCAAGTTATCTCGGATCTCGGCTATGGCGACCAGCTTGGCGACGACCCCGACCAAGACGACGAGAACCAAGAGGACGAGGCTGAAGAGGACGGTAAAAACGAGCAAGACCAAGAAGGCAGTGACGACGAAAGCGCGCAAGAGCAAGACCAGCCACCGCAAGAGCAAGACGATGACGAGCAGCAAATGCAGTCCGAAATTGCGGCGCAGGATGACCCGAACGCCCAAATGGCCGACGAGACCGAGATCGAAGACGGCACCCCCCCCGAAGAGCCACCCGCCCCGCCGCCCCACTCGGATGCAGACCCGCTCTACCGCGCCTTTTGCACCGAGTTTGACGAAGAAATCCGCGCCGAAGACCTCGCAGACCCTGCCGAGCTGGAGCGCCTGCGCACCTATCTCGACCAGCAACTCGCGCCGTTCAAATCCGCCGTCGGGCGGCTGGCCAACCGCTTGCAGCGCCGCTTGCAGGCCCAGCAAAACCGCTCATGGAATTTTGATCTGGAGGAGGGGATACTCGATGCCGCCCGCCTTGCGCGTGTGGTCGCCAACCCCACCACCCCACTCAGCTTCAAGCAAGAAAGCGATATCGAGTTCAAGGATACCGTGGTGACACTGCTGATTGATAATTCCGGCTCGATGCGTGGCCGCCCCATTTCTATCGCCGCCATCTGCGCCGATGTGCTGGCCCGCACGCTGGAGCGCTGTCAGGTCAAGGTCGAGATCCTCGGCTTTACCACCCGCGCCTGGAAGGGCGGGCAAAGCCGCGAGGCCTGGCTAAAGGCCGACCGCCCCGCCCTGCCGGGCCGCCTGAATGATCTTCGCCACATCATCTATAAGGGTGCCGATGCCCCGTGGCGGCGCAGCCATACCAACCTTGGCTTGATGATGAAAGAGGGGCTTCTTAAGGAAAACATAGACGGCGAGGCGCTGGAATGGGCCTATCGCCGGATGCTCAAACGCCCCGAAGCGCGCCGCATATTGATGGTGATTTCGGACGGCGCGCCAGTGGATGACAGCACGCTTTCGGTCAACCCCGCCTCCTACCTTGAAAAACACCTGCGCGATGTAATTGATATGGTCGAGACCCGCAAAGGGGTCGAGCTGATCGCCATTGGCATCGGCCATGATGTGACACGCTATTACAGTCGTGCGGTCACCATCACCGATGTCGAGCAACTGGCCGGCGCAATGACAGAACAGCTGGCAAACCTGTTCGAGCAAGACGCCCGCAAACGCGAGCGGTTGTTTAGGAGCGCCTGAAACGCGCAATAATCGCCCACAGCACAAAAAACACCGATACCCCGAGCAGCGCCAGCGCCATCGGCCAAAGCAGCATCGGCCCGACCGCGTTTTCCCAGATCACCGGCGACAGGTAGCGCTCGATACCCGGTTGCAGGCCCAGCAGGCTGTTTCGGTCAAAATCAAACCATACCTGCCCGATTGGCTGGAACGTGAACACAGTTTCGTTCAACTTTGATAGCTGCCAGTCAAAATAGCCCCGCGTCAGGGCCAGAATAAAAAACAATGCGGCGAGGATCCGTGCCATTTTCGGCATCTCCCTGGTTTTTGGGTTTGCATTTCTGCGATATTCCGGCACTCTAGCCTTAACCGGCGGGCAGCACAAATAACAGCGGCTGAACGTGTTGTGAGGAATGTTTCAATGTATCAGAATTTCACCACCCCCAGCAGCCCTCATACCGGCGCACCAAGGCTGAAAGCCCTGCGCGCGGCATTGAAAGCGGCGGGTCTGGACAGCTTTTTGATCCCCCGCGTGGATGCCCACCAAGGTGAAAATGTTGCGCCCTGCGACGAGCGGCTGGCATGGCTGACCGGTTTTACCGGCTCTGACGGCCACTGCGCGGTGCTGCAAGATATCGCGGGTGTATTTGTTGATGGCCGCTATACGCTGCAAGTGCGCCAGCAAATCGACACCGATGTTTTTACCCCGCAAGCCATCCCCGACGACAAGCTGTCGGCTTGGCTGATCAAACACCTGAAATCCGGCACGGTTGGCTATGACCCGATGCTGCACAGCCATGACGCAGTTTCAACGCTTGAAGCCGCGCTCGCGCCGCAGATCACCCTGAAGCAATGCGCCAATATGGTTGATGCCGTCTGGCAAAACCGCCCTGCCGCCCCTGCCGCGCCCATCCGCCCGCATCCGGTTGAATTTGCTGGCAAGCCAAGCGCTGAAAAGCGCCGCGAACTGGCGGCAAAGCTGGTTGAGGCCGGTCTTGCCGCAACTATCCTGACCCTGCCGGATTCTATCGCGTGGCTGCTCAATATTCGCGGGTCCGACATTGCCCACACACCCGTGCCGCTGGCATTCGCGATCGTGCATGATGACGCCCGCGTTAGCCTTATCACCAACCCCGCAAAATCAAGCCCCGCACTGGCGGCGCATCTTGGCCCCGATGTTACCATCATCCCGCCCGATGGTTTCGCGGCGACCTTGCAGGCGCTGACCGGCAAGGTCGGGGTTGACCGCGCAACCGCGCCGATCTGGGTATCGCAACAGCTAAATAGCCCGGCGTGGTTTGCCGACCCTTGCATTCTGCCCAAGGCCTGCAAGAACGAGGCCGAGCTAAACGGCTCCCGCCAAGCGCATCTGCGCGACGGCGCGGCGATGTGCGAATTTCTGGCGTGGCTTGAAACGGGCATTGAGGGGCTGACCGAAATCGACGTGGTCAAAAAGCTGGAGGGCTTTCGCCGGACCAGCAACGCGCTGACCGACATAAGTTTCGACACCATCTGCGGCACCGGTCCCAACGGCGCGATCGTGCATTACCGCGTGGATGAAGCCAGTAACCGCCCGATTGAAAATAACACGCTGCTTTTGGTCGATAGTGGCGGGCAGTATATGGATGGCACCACCGATATCACCCGCACCGTCATCATCGGCACACCCGATGCCGAGATGACCCGCGCCTTCACGCTGGTGCTTAAAGGCATGATCGCGCTATCAAAGCTGCGCTTTCCGGCAGGGATTGCGGGCGCGCATATTGATAGCTTGGCGCGCGCCCCGCTCTGGGCAGCAGGGCTTGACTATAAGCACGGCACCGGCCACGGGGTTGGCGCGTATCTTAGCGTGCACGAAGGGCCGGCGCGGATATCGCGCGCTGGCGAAGTGGCGCTGCAAACCGGCATGATCCTGTCCAACGAGCCGGGATATTACCGCGAGGGGGAATGGGGGATTCGTATTGAAAACCTGCTTATTGTCACCCCGCCCAAACCGGTTGAGGGTGGCGAGGCCCCGATGCACAGCTTTGAAACCCTCAACTTTGTGCCGATAGACACCCGCCTGATCGACCCTGCCTTGCTGGCCAAGCCCGAGCGGCAATGGCTGAACGATTATCATGCCGAGGTGCTACAAAAGATCGGCCCGCTGGTTGAAAGCGCCACCTTCGCGTGGCTAAAAACCGCCTGCGCGCCGGTTTAACCCCTATCGGGTTTTACCGTGCCGCCCACCCCGTCAAACGCGCCGGCTTGCAGCGCCCGCCCCAGCACCCGCGCGGGGTTGGTCGGCGGCGGAAAGGTGATACCTACCACTGGCGTAAAGCCAAAGCGGGCATAATATGGCGCATCACCAACCAGCAACACCCGCGCCCAGCCGAGGCTTTCCGCGCGAAAAAGGCTTTCGGCGATCAACTGCCCGCCCACGCCCTCGCCTTGGCGCGTGGGGTGCACCGCCACCGGCCCCAGCAGCAGCGCCCGCGCCTCGCCGACCTTTACCGGCCAATACCGGATAGCCCCGGCCAGCGCGGCGCTTTCACGCGCCAGCAGGCATAGCGGGGCCACCGCCGGCACCCCGTCGCGCAAACGGTACGAACTAAGCGCCTGCCGCCCCGGCCCGAAAGCGAGATCATACAAGTATTCAACATCTTGGCTGTCAGCAGCGGTTTCAGTGGTAATGCACAGCATAAAAAGCACCGGAAAATCGGGAAAAGAAAGAGCGGGGGCTAACCTCGTCGTTTCGCGCTGGATTTCATGGCCCGCTCCCTATTATAGCCTGACGACTTGCTTTTGAGCCGGTTGTCAGGCTATTTCCTTTTTTCTATGCGCATGCTGCGAAAATTTTGAAATCAAAATTCGCTTCCGTGCACTATAGCATGTAAAACGCTCGTAACACGCCCGCGCCCGCCGGGCAATCCCCGCCCCCGCAGGGACAACAAGGCCTGCACCCGCAGGGATATAAGGATAATGAAATGTTTTACCGCCCCGCAGATAACGACCACGGCATGCCGCATAACCCGTTCAAGGCCATTGTTTCTCCGCGCCCGATCGGCTGGATCTCAACGCTCGATGAGGGCGGCGTGGCCAACCTTGCGCCCTATTCGTTTTTCAACGCACTATGTGATACCCCGCCGATGGTGATGTTTGGCTCAACCGGCATAAAGCCCGACCAGAAAGCCGGCAAAGACAGCCTTGAAAACATTCGCGCCACCGGTGAATTTGCGGTCAACATTGTGTCTTACGCCCTGCGCGAGCCGATGAACCAGTCAGCCGCGTCCTTTCCGGCAACCACCGACGAGTTCGAGGCCGTGGGGCTGACCAAAGCTGACGGCGTGGCAATCTCCGCCCCGCATGTGGGTGAGGCCCCCGCCGTGCTGGAGTGCAAACTGTTCAAGATCATCACACTGCCCGGCGCGGCCAACTCAATGGTGATTGGCGAGGTGGTTGGCGTGCATATACAGGATGATTTCATTGTGAATGGCCGGTTTGATGTCACTCGCTACAAGCCGCTTTCGCGCCTTGGCTACATGGATTACGCCCATGTAGAACAGGTGTTCGAGCTGATAAAACCGGCATAGGGGGCTGATATGGAAACCATGATCGGGGTGATCGGCGGCAGCGGTGTTTACGACATCGACGGCCTTGAAGATGCCAAATGGCAGGCGGTAAACAGCCCGTGGGGGGACCCGTCAGATGATATTCTGACCGGCAGCCTGAACAGCGTAAAAATGGCGTTTTTGCCGCGTCACGGGCGCGGCCATGTGCATACGCCCAGCAGCATAAACTATCGCGCCAATATTGATGCGCTCAAGCGGCTGGGCGTCACCGATATCATCTCGGTCTCGGCCTGTGGCTCTTTTCGCGAAGACATGGCACCGGGGGATTTTGTGGTCATTAATCAGTTTATCGACCGCACGTTCGCGCGCGAAAAGTCGTTTTTCGGCAGCGGTTGTGTGGGCCATGTATCGGTGGCCCACCCGACCTGCGAGCGCCTGGGTGCGGCTTGCCTCGAGGCAGCAAAGGCGGCAGGGGTAAAGGTGCATAATGGCGGCACCTATCTGGCGATGGAAGGCCCGCAGTTTTCCTCGATCGCCGAGAGCAAGATGTATCGGGAGAGCTGGGGCGCAGATGTGATCGGCATGACCAACATGCCCGAAGCCAAACTGGCCCGCGAGGCCGAAATATGCTATGCCAGCGTGGCGATGATCACCGATTATGACAGCTGGCACCCCGAGCACGGCGCGGTAGATATCAACGAAATCATCAAGGTGCTGACCGGCAATGCAGACAAAGCCCGCACGCTCATAAAAGCCCTGCCCGAGCGGCTGGGCCACGCGCGCAAAACCTGCCCGCACGGCTGTGACCACGCGCTGGATTTCGCTATCATGACTGCGCCCGAGCAGCGCGACCCCGAGCTGATAGCCAAACTGGATGCGATTGCCGGCCGGCTATTATAGCGCAGCAAATTCCAGCTTAGAGGTTTACGCAAGCCTAGGCAGGCTTTATAGGCTTGTGGGCGCGCGCGTCGCCAACATAAATACGAGGCCCATATGGGTAATGGTGTTATTCTCGGGCGTTTTATGCCCCCCCACGAGGGCCATGTTGCGCTAGTGCGCACGGCCACCTATCTGGTGGACCGGCTGACAATCATTCTGGCCTGCGCCCATGATGACCCTATCCCCGCCGATGTGCGCCGTGGCTGGATGGAAGCGCTTTTTCCACTGACGCGGGTGGTCTTGCACTGCACATCCCGGCCAATTTCAACCGACAGCCCGGAATGGGCCGGTATTATCCGCCGTTTGCACCCCGAGCCGATCAATCGGGTAATAGGCTCGGAAGACTACCTCGTTCCGCTTGCCAAGGCCTTGAATGCGCAACACTTCATACTTGATCCGATGTGGATGGCCTTTCCCGCCAACTCCGCCGATATCCGCGCTGATGCCTTCGCCCATTGGCAAAGCCTGCCCAGCCATGTGCGTCCGTGGTATCAAAAACGGCTGACCCTTGTCGGGCCGGAAAGCACCGGAAAATCCTACATGGCCGACCTGCTGGCGCAAAAATTCGGCGGCCCTTATGTGCCGGAATATGGCCGTCCTTATGAAAAATACCGCAGCACCGGTCCCTATCGCCCGGAGGAGCTGCACTATATTGTTGACGGCCATATTGCCCACCGAAAAACCCTCGCACTGATGGCCGGCCCAGTGCTGTTTGAAGATACCGACCCGCTACTCACAGCCGTCTGGGCCGAAATGCTGCTGGGCCATTCATTGCCTGACCTCGAAGCCCGCATCGAACTGCCCGAGCACTATCTGCTGCTGGATGCCGACACCCCCTGGGCTGAAGACCCGCTGCGCTACTATGCCAAGCAGGAGCTTCGCGTGCAGTTTTTCGAAAAGATAAAAGCCAAGCTCGACGCACACGGCGCCAGCTATACCCTGATCAAAGGCAGCTATGCCGAACGCGAGGCTGCGGCTTTTGCCGTGGTCGAAAAAATGCTCGACACACCAAAAGGAACCGTCAATGCCCAATAATAAAACCGTCAGAGATTATATCCGCACCATTCCGGATTTTCCCCGCGAGGGGATCATGTTTCGTGATGTCACCACGCTTTTCAGTGATCCGCGCGGCTTTCGAATTTGCATAGACCAGCTGCTCAGCCCCTATGCGGGCATGCGGATCGACAAGGTTGTCGGGCTGGAGGCGCGCGGGTTTATTCTGGGCGGGGCGGTTGCCCACCAGCTTTCCGTCGGGTTTGTGCCTATTCGCAAAAAGGGCAAATTGCCCGGAAAAACCATCGAGCAGGCTTATCAGCTTGAATATGGCGATGCGGTAATGGAAGTGCATGATGACGCCATATTGCCCGGCGAAAAAATACTGGTGGTGGATGATCTTCTGGCCACCGGCGGCACTGCCGAAGCGGGGGTCAAGCTGATCGAACGTATGGGCGGCGAGGTGGTTTCTGCCGCGTTTGTGGTTGACCTGCCAGATCTGGGCGGGCGCAAGCGGCTGGCAGATATGGGCATAGATACCCACTGGCTATGCGATTTTGAAGGTGGCTAAATTTTTAATTACAGCGTTTTTGGTAAGGTTCTGGTAATCTTTTAACCATAACAATAACGCATCCCGATGAATTCGGGGGCCACTTGCAAACCTCAGACGGCCAAAGTCTGGATCATGCCTCTTCGCTCGAATGGCGGGGAGGCATTTTGCTACCGGATTAGCCCGTCGGCAATACCGCCCCGGGGTTGAGGATACCGTTCGGGTCGAGCGCGGTTTTTATCCGCTGCATGGCCAGTATCTTTCCGGCATCCCCATAGCGCGCCAGATCAGCGGTTTTGAGCCGCCCTATCCCGTGCTCCGCGCTAAAGCTTCCGCCAAAACCGGCAACAATATCAAAGACAATCCGCGCGAGGCTTTCCCGCCGGCTACTATAGTCTGCACGGTTTTTACCCTTGGGCGGAAAGATGTTGTAGTGCAAATTTCCGTCTCCCATATGGCCAAAACAGTTGACCCTGAAAATTGGTGGAATCTGCTTTCGGGCCTCTTGGATAAAAGCAGGTACCTCGGAAACCGGCACCGAAATATCATGGGACGAGATCGAACCGATGCGTTTGTTTGCCTGCGGGATCGTCTCCCGGATATTCCAGAAATGCTGCCTTTGGCTCTCGTTCTGCGCGATAACAGCATCGCTCACCAGCCGGCTCTCCATCGCCTCCGACAGGCCGGCTTCCAGCATTTGCGCCAGTTCTTCCCCGCCTTCCAGCTCGATCAAAACGCTCCATTCACCCGCCCCGGCCAGCGGCGAAGGAAGCAAAAATCCGGTCTCCTCCAGAAAATCAAACCCGGTTTTACCGATAAGTTCAAAGCCGGTGATCACCCCTGCCAGCCTGTCTTGCAACAATAATAAAAGCGCCAGCGCAGCTTTTGGTTCCGGAACCGCAACAAAAGCGGTATGGCGGGCGCGCGGGCGGGGAAACAGCCGTAAAACAGCACCGGTAATCACCCCGAGCGTGCCTTCGGAGCCGATCATCAGGTGGCGCATGTCGTAGCCGGTGTTATCCTTGCGCAGCCGCTTCATGCCACCGATCACCGTGCCATCAGCCAATACTGCCTCCAGCCCGAGGCAGAGATCACGGGTGTTTCCGTAGCGCAAAACATTGACCCCGCCGGCATTGGTCGCCAAATTTCCACCAATCCGGCACGACCCTTCCGAGGCCAGCCGTAGCGGAAACATCCGCCCTGCCGCCTCGGCTGCCGAGTGTATATCCGCCAGAATAGCCCCGGCTTCGACATTCATTGTGTTATTCTCAATAGATATATCTCGAATACCCGTCATGCTTTCCAGCGAGATCAGCACCGGCACAGGGCCTTCAGGCATCACCTGCCCGCCAACAAGCCCCGTGCCGCCGCCAACGGGCACCACCGGCACCAAAGCCTGATTGCACAGGGTCAGTATCGAAGAAACCTCGAAAGTCGTACGTGGGCGCAGCACCGCCGCCGCCTGCCCCAAAAATAGCCCGCGCGGCTCCTCGATGTCGGCTTGGGTCGCCGCGCGGGCAATATCCGGCCGGATTGCGGCGCGCAGTTTGTTGATAAACCCGGGGCTGGCGCTATTCAGCATCGGCCTGCCCCCGTCGATCACCCCTGAGGCAGGCATAAAGTACATGGGTGCGCCAGCGGCCAGCGATTTGCAAATAGCTCTGCGCGACCCCTTCATATTTAAAACCGGTCTTTTCCAGCAGCCCGCGCGAGGCTTTATTTTCCGGCAGGCAGGCCGCCTCGATACGGCTGATATCCAACGCGGAAAAGGCAAAATTCCGCACCAGTGAAAGCGCCTCGTTCATATAGCCTTGTCGGGCAAATTCAGGGCCGATCCAGTAGCCGACAGTGCCGGCCCGCGCTGGACCATAGCGCACATTATCCAAGGTTATGGCGCCGAGCAAAAGCGAATCTTCGCGGCGAAAGATCATAAAGGGAAAGGCGGTTTTTGCTTTTGCCGCACGGCGTGCAAAGCTTAGTCGGCTAAAAAAAGACGCCCGCGCCTCATAGTCCCGCCCGCGAATTGGTTCCCATTTTTGCAAAAAATCAACCCCTTCGCGGCGCGTGGTCACCCAAGCGATATAATCCGCGCGGCGCGGTAGGCGCAGCTCGACCAGTGTGCCTGAAAGCTCTGGCAAACCGCTCGTAAAAGCCATATCAAGCCCTCAGCTTTGTGCGCATCGCGTCGATATCAGGCGCATTGCTGACCGGCCCGTAAAGCGCCATCGCCATCGTCTTGCTCTCGCACACAGAGCTGGCATAGGCACGTAAGTCCTTCACGCTGACCGCCTCGATCTTGGCCACGGCATCCGAAAGTGGCGGCACCCTGCCCCAGATACTGATGGCGCGCGCCATGCGCTCGGCGCGTGCAGAGGGGCTTTCCAGCCCCATCAGCATCCCGGCTTTCATCTGCACCTGCGCACGGAGCAGCTCGGCCTCGCTGATGGTGCCGGCGGCGCGTTTCATCTCGTCGATGGTGACCTCGGCCAGCTCGGCGATATCCCCCTCGGAGGTGCCGGCATAAAGGCTCAGCATACCCGATTCCAGCCCCGGTGTAATGGAAGCGTAAATACTGTAGCACAAACCACGCTTCTCGCGGGCCTCCTGAAACAACCGCGAAGTCATGCCGCCACCAAGCAGCATCGAATATATCTGGGCGGTATAGACCTCTGCATCACGGATACCGGGCGCCTGAAAGGCCAGAGTAAAATGTGCTTGCTCAAGCGGTTTTACCTCGCGGATTTCACCACCGACAAAACGGGCCGGTGCAGCCAGCGGTGCGGCGCTCTGCGGCATATGACCAAAAAGACGCTCCGCCTGTGCCACCAGCGCAGCATGATCAACCATGCCCGCCGCCGAAACAACCAGATTTTCAGCCCCGTAATGGGTGGCAACAAACCCTGAAAGATCATTTTGGGCGAAGCGCTTTATGTTGTCTGTCGGGCCAAGTATTGGCCGCCCCATTGGTTGGTCGGGGTAGGATACCCCTTGCAGCCAGTCAAATATCACATCGTCCGGTGTATCAAGGCTTTGGCCGATTTCAGAGAGAATCACCCCGCGCTCAATCTCGATCTCTCGGGGGTCAAAAGTGGAATTGAGCAGAATATCAGCCAGAACATCTAGCGCCAGCGGCACATCCGCACCCAGAACACGGGTGTAATAGGCGGTCATTTCGCGCGAGGTATAGGCGTTGATAAAGCCGCCAACATCTTCGATAACCTCGGCAATTTCAAGCGCGCTGCGGGTTTTGGTGCCCTTGAAGGCCATGTGCTCTAGAAAATGGGCAATACCGTTCTGGGTTTCATCCTCGTTGCGCGCACCGGCTTTTACCCAGACCCCGATGCTCGAGCTTTCAAGCCCGGGCATGGCCTCGCTTACGATCGTCAGGCCGTTGGTCAGCCGGTGGGTCTCTACAGTCATCGGGTGGTTTTTTCCTTGATCAGGGTTTTGAGCGCAGCAAGATCATTGGCGCAACGGGTCACCCGCTCCGGACGGGTAAACAGGTCAGACATATGAGGCGGTAGATCAGGGCGAATGCCCGTGGCCGCTTCAACCGCATCAGGAAATTTAGCGGCGTGGGCGGTGGCCAGTATCACCATTGGAGCTACACTTTCGGGCTGGTCTTGCGCTACTTTTACCGCCACGGCTGAATGGGGGCACAAAAGCTCTCCGGTAGTTTTGGCCATGGTTTTTATGGTCGCTGCAGTCTCGACCTCCGAACAAGCCCCGCTGTCAAACTCGGCCAACAGCCGATCAAGCGCCCCTTGTGAAAGGGTAAATCCACCGGTGGAAAGCTCGCCCATCAGCTGCGCCACCGCCTCGCCTTCGCGGTCATAAAGGTCAAACAGCAGGCGCTCGAAATTGGAGCTGACCTGAATATCCATGGAGGGGCTGATGCTCGGGGTCACACCCTCTTTGCGATGCTCACCGCTTTGCAAAGTACGGTGCAGAATGTCGTTTTGGTTGGTGGCTATCACCAGCCGCTCTATCGGCAGGCCCATGCGCTTGGCCACATAGCCCGCGAAAATATCACCAAAGTTGCCGGTGGGCACGGTGAAAGACACTTTGCGATATGGCGCGCCAAGGCTGACGGCGGTGGTGAAATAGTAAACCACCTGCGCCATCACCCGCGCCCAGTTGATCGAGTTGACCCCCGCCAGCTTCACCTCGCCCCGAAAGACGGGGTCGTTGAACATATCTTTCAGCCGCGCCTGGCAATCATCAAAATCTCCATCCATGGCCACGGCGTGCACATTGGCCTCATTCGGGGTGGTCATCTGCCGGCGCTGCACCTCGGAAACCCGACCATGCGGATACAGGATCACCACATCAACCACATCCAGCCCCTTGAAGGCCTCGATTGCCGCCGAGCCGGTATCGCCCGAAGTGGCACCCACAATCGTCACCCGCTCGCCGCGTCGCTCCAAAACCGCCTCGAACATCTGGCCGATCAGCTGCATTGCCACATCCTTGAAGGCCAGCGTTGGCCCGTGATGCAGCTCGGCGATAAACTCGTTTGGCCCTGTCTGCACCAGCGGCACCCGCGCCGGATGCCGAAAGCTACCATAGGCGCGCGATATGATGCCGCGCAGCTCGCTATCTGAAAATGTATCGCCGGTAAAAGGCTTTACCACCTTGAAAGCAACCTCTTCATAGGAAAGCCCGGCCAGCGCCGCTATTTCATCGGCCTCCATATGTGGCCATGACTCTGGCACATAAAGCCCCCCGTCCGAAGCCAGCCCGCTAAGCATTGCGTCTTCAAAAGAAAGGACGGGGGCCTGCCCGCGGGTAGATATATATTTCATCTAATCACCTTAAACCGTTTTACGTTTGATCCTGAACAGCAGATACAAGCTCATCCCCAGCCACGCAAGCGCCATAAGATACCATGTGACCGCATACCCCAGATGGCTGTTGGGCAGATTGTTACCCACCGGCTGTGGCAAGGGGGCGCCCGAAAGCGAGGTCCGGTTAAGCACAAACAGGATCGGCTCGGTGCCAAGCGCCTCTGCCATGGCTCCCTCGCTGCGAGTAAACCAGATATTGCGCTCAAGGTTCGGGTCGGGCAGCACATAATCATCCTGCATCCAGTAAAGGTTACCGTAAAGCGTGCCATTTTCCAAAGGGCGCTGGCTATCCTTTTCCGCCTCGGGCACGATGCCCCGATCCACCATGATCCGCCGGCCATCGGCCAGTACAAAAGGCGAGATTATCCGGTATCCCGGACCGATATCGGGGCTGCTGGCCAGTGCATGTATCTCGGCTGGCTCCATCACCCCTTCCACCTGCACCGAAAGGTAAACATCGCGCGTAGGGTCGGGGGTAGCGGGCATCATCACCGACTTGGCGGCAAGGCGTTCATCTATTTCAGCGATAATCGCCTCTTTCCAGGCCAGCCGGTCAATTTGCCAGTTACCCAGCAACACCAGCATGATCATGCCAACAATACCAAAAACCGCCGGAGCGATCATGCGTTTGTTCATCTTGTTTCTCCAAAAGCAAAACGCGGGCCAAGCTGACCCGCGCTCCGCATGTTTCGGGCGAGATCAGCTACCCCAGATATAGATCGAAACAAACAGGAAGAGCCAGACCACATCGACAAAATGCCAATACCAGGCCGCAGCCTCGAAGCCGACATGGTGCTCTTTGCTCATACCGCCGCGCAACGCACGGATCAGCATAATGGCAAGGAATATGGTTCCGATCACCACATGCACCCCGTGAAACCCGGTCGCCATATAAAAATTGGCACCGTAAATATTACCGGCGAAGGCAAATGTAGCCTCTCCGTATTCGATAATCTGGAAAACCGTAAACAGAGCGCCAAGCAAAATCGCGATTACCAAGCCCCAGACCAGCCCGCGACGGTCGTCATCATGGGCAAGGGCATGGTGCGCCCATGTCGCGGCCGCGCCCGAGCAAATCAGGATTAGCGTATTGATCAGCGGCAAGGCCCAAGGGTCAAGGGTTTCGATCCCGGCAGGGGGCCAAACACCGTCCACGGCAGGGCTGAGCGGCCCCATCGGATAAAGCGCGTGTTTGAAAAAGCTCCAGAACCACGCCACAAAAAACATCACCTCGGAAGCGATAAACATGATCACCCCGTAGCGCAGGCCGATTTGCACTACTGGCGTGTGATCGCCATCCTTGGCCTCTGTGATAACTTCTGCCCACCAGACAAACATGGTATACAAAACCCCGGCCAGACCGATTAGCAACATCCACGGGCTGTCACCCTTGAAATAGAGCACCGCGCCAAAAAGCATGACGAAGGTCGATATCGAAGCCAACAAGGGCCACGGGCTTGGCTTTAATATATGATAGTCGTGGTTCTTTTCATGTGCCATTTGGCGTCCCCTTTATGTACGCTAGTTGACCTGCGTATTATCTTTTTCTTCTTCCAGCGCGGCTTGATCGACCGGAAGATCGGTTTCATAGAATGTATAGGAAAGCGTAATCGAGGTCACGCGCTTAGCTTCGATATCGTCAACAATGCCCGGATCCACATAAAAAGTAACCGGCATCCGCACCCGTTCTCCGGGCTGTAAAACCTGCTCGACAAAGCAAAAACAGGCGATTTTACTAAAGTAGTTTCCGGCAGAGAAAGGCGTGACATTATAGCTGGCCGTGCCGGCAATTACCCGGTCTGTCGGGTTGTAGGCCTCATAAAATGCCAATCCGGTTTCACCTATCTTCAGCTCTGTGACATGCTGAAGCGCCTTGAACTCCCACTCCATACCGGCGCCAAGCGAGGCATCAAAGCGAACGGTTATGGTTTGGTCCAGCACCAGATCAGAGGAAGAGGCCGCAGTGGTAGTGGTGCCGCCATAGCCTGTTACCTTGCAAAACCAGTTATAAAACGGCACGGCGGCAAAGGAACCAGCGGTCATGAAGGCAACCAGCGCCAGCAGCGGCAAAACCACCTTGCGGGCCGTTGGTGGGTCTTTTTTATGGTGCGATACAGGATCACTCATTTGCGGCTCCTAAAGTAGTGGAGAAATTCGGCGCTCTCATATCCTCGTTTTGCGGTATGGAAAGTTTGACGATGGTTACGGCAAATGACAGCGCAATAATGCCACCAAGGATCAGGCCGACAGCCATATTTCTGCCTTTGCGCCGGGTGTGTAATTCGTGTTCAGGTTGGATAGGCATTGTCTAGAACCAGATTGGAAGCGCCCCGACCGACAGGTCAAAGGCGCGCAGGGTTGCTTCCACCAGCAGCATCGAGAAATGCAAAAACAGGTAGATAATTGTAAAGCCGAAAAATTGCTTTTCAGCGCGAAAATTGTCAGTGTCGCTATCGGTTTCCTGCCGGCGCAGCAAGCGCCACGCACCAGCCAGCAGCACAATATTGAGCAGCACGGAAACCCCGAAATAGAGCGTGCCGCCGATTTGGGTAAAACTCGGGACCAGCGCCACAGGGATCAGCAGCAGCGTATAGGCAAAGATATAGCGGCGCGTCACCCGCGCGCCCCGCATCACCGGTAGCATCGGCACACCTGCGGCTTTGTAATCCTCGTTGCGCCACAGCGCCAAAGCCCAAAAGTGCGGCGGAGTCCAGACCAATACGAGTGCCACAAGCAATACTGGCTCAAGGCTGATACTTCCGGTCGCCACTACCCAACCTAAAAGAGGAGGAAACGCCCCCGCCGCCCCGCCAATAACGATATTTTGCGGGGTCCGGCGCTTTAGGCCCATTGAGTAGATCACGACATAAAAGAAGATGGTAAAAGCCAGCCACGCTGCTGCCATCGGATTGGCAAACACCGCCAGCAACATCACCGAAAGCCCCGAAAGCCCGAGACCGATCGCCAGCGCCTCGCCGGGCTGCACCCGCCCAGAGGGAATAGGCCGATCCTGTGTGCGCTTCATGACCGCATCAATATCACGATCCCACCACATATTGAGTGCGCCCGAAGCCCCGGCACCCACCGCGATACACAAAATAGAGGCAATCGCAATAACCGGATGCACCGGCACTGGTGCCACCACCATGCCGACAATCGCGGTAAACACCACCAGCCGCATGACCCGTGGCTTTAGAAGTTCCACATAGTCATGAAACTGCGCCTCGTAGGGCTGGGTTTTGGAGAGGCCCACATCCGCCATTAGTTGGAGGCCACCTGAACCGATACCGGCACACCGGCATATTTCTCGATCGCACCGGCCATCCATGCGTCATAGGTTTCCTGACTGACAACCTTGATCACGATCGGCATAAAGGAGTGATCCTTACCGCACAGCTCGGAACACTGGCCAAAATAGGTGCCAATATAGTCTTCATCACTATCTGTACCTGCGGCTATATCCCTCGGGTCTGCCCCGACACGGAACCATGTTTCGTTCAGGCGGCCAACAATAGCATCCATTTTAATGCCAAAAGCCGGCACCGCAAAAGAGTGGTTCACGTCAGAAGCCGCGATCATCACCCGGACAACCGCACCAACCGGAACCACCATCGCGGTATCCGCCGCCAGCAGATATTCGTCTTCGGCATAGCCATAGGCTGCCAGTTCGGCCTTGACCTCCTCGGTCAGGCCCGGCTTGCCGCGCCCCAGCATGAAGCTGTCAAACGAAACACCATTTTCGGGGTACTCATAGGTCCAGTACCACTGGTTTCCGGTTACTTTTACGGTCAGGTCGCTTTCGGGTATCTCAAGCTGTTTGAACAGAATCGGCAGAGAAAACGAGCCGATAAAAATCAGGATAATGATCGGCACCACAGTCCAGGCAATCTCGATCATTGTGTGGTGAGTAAAGCGTGCCGGCTCCTTGTTGGCCTTGTGATTGTAGCGAATGATCACCCAGATAAGCAGCCCTGTTACAAAAATGGTGATGATGGTGATGATCCACAACACCATGCCGTCCAGCCACTGGGCATCCCGCGCCAGCTCGGTGGCAGCGCGCTGAAAACCCATGGCACCGGCGGTCGGTTTGCCGATAGCGTCAAGCCCTTCCAGACCCTCCTCCGCCATTGCGGCTCCGGCAGCCATCATTCCGGCGGCCACAGATATAAACCCCTTGAAAAGGCCATTCATTCGCATAATTCAATCCCCAGTTTTTTCATGCTTGAGCATGATTTTTAGTAGCCACCCACTGCGAATAGTGTATTGGCCGATTATTTATTGATATAGATCAATCATATTTTGCGCCGAATAACAAGATATTCGTTCGCGCAACAGGCCATAAATTGAAAAAACAGCCCGATCTTATTCAAACCGGCTAAATAATGTTAGGTTTCAAGGTTAGATGTATTTTCTTGAAGTTATGCTTCTCTATACGCCGCTCTCTTTCACTGTTGATACCCATCCCCCGTTGCCTCCGGGCGCGAGAACCCCCATATTGTAGAGCAACATTAAAAAAGGCCATCCGATGACAAACACGCCCTTCCGCCCGTTTGAGACCACGCTCGACTCCGGGAGCGCCCTGCAACTGTTGCGCCAAACCGTAGATGGCGGGCATGACGGCGAGATATTCCTTGAGCGCAAGCGCGCCGAAACCCTGATCTTTGATGATGGTAATCTCAAAAATGCCAGCTTTGATGCCAGCGAGGGTTTCGGGCTGCGGGCGATCAGGGCGGAAACAGCAGCCTATGCCCACTCTTCCGAGATATCGATGGCCGCGCTCCAGCGCGCCTCGGAGACCGCGCGCCTTGCCATCGGCAGCGGTGGCGGCACATTGGCCGATGCACCAACGAAAACCAACCAGCGCCTTTATACCGATGCCGACCCGATCACCGATGCCCCTTTTGCGCTCAAAGTCGAAACCCTGAAAGAGATCGACGATTTTACCCGCAGTCTCGACAAGAGGGTTGTGCAGGTTTCGGCCACCCTCGGCGCCTCCTTGCAGGAGGTCGAAATATTGCGCCCCGAAGGTGATATCCTGCGCGATATCCGCCCGATGACCGTACTTTTTGTCTCCGTCACCGTCGAAAAGGACGGCCGCCGCGAGGCCGGCAGCCACGGTAGCGGCGGGCGCACCGAGATCGGGCTGTTACTGAAACCGGCACACTGGAAATCCGCCGCCCGCGAGGCCTTGCGCATCGCGCTGGTCAATCTCGAAGCACAGGATGCCCCCGCCGGTATCATGGATGTCGCCCTTGGCAATGGCTGGCCCGGTATTTTGCTGCACGAGGCCATCGGCCACGGGCTGGAGGGGGATTTTAACCGCAAGAAAACCAGCGCTTTTGCCGGCCTGATGGGCAAGCAAGTGGCCGCCAAAGGGGTGACAGTGGTGGATGACGGCACCATCCCTGACCGCCGCGGCTCCATCAGCTTTGATGACGAGGGCACCCCGAGCCAGCGCAATGTACTGATCGAAGACGGCATTCTGGTTGGCTATATGCAAGACCGCCAAAACGCCCGCCTGATGGATGTACCCGCCACCGGCAACGGGCGGCGGCAATCCTACGCCCACGCCCCGATGCCGCGCATGACCAACACCATTATGGAAAGTGGCGATGCCACGCCGGAAGATGTGATAAAAGAGATCAAGGACGGGATATACGCCGTGAACTTCTCCGGCGGGCAGGTCGACATCACCAACGGCAAGTTCGTCTTCAGCTGCACCGAGGCCTAT
Source organism: Paracoccaceae bacterium (assembly GCA_021647745.1). Taxonomy (GTDB): domain Bacteria; phylum Pseudomonadota; class Alphaproteobacteria; order Rhodobacterales; family Rhodobacteraceae; genus UBA3077. The sequence continues at coordinate 34,954 of JAKIUB010000019.1, forward strand.
AAGGTAGAAAACGGCAAGATCAAATATCCGGTAAAAGGTGCCACCCTGATCGGCGACGGCCCTTCCGTCCTGCGCCAGGTGCGCGCGATCGGCAATGACAGCAAAATGGACCCCGGCATCGGCTCCTGTGGCAAAGCCGGACAAACCGTGCCCGTGGGCGTAGGCCAGCCAACCCTGCTGATCGGCGGCCTGACCGTGGGCGGCTCCGCCGGCTAAAACCGGTTTATCGTATTTAAGGATGACATCGGGCGATTTCGGGCTATAACTGAACAAACGGTCAGTTAGCTGGAGGAAGCCTATGCCCGATCCGATTGTTATTGTGGGAGCCGCGCGCACTCCGATGGGGGGCTTTCAGGGGGCGCTCGCCGGAGCAAGTGCCGCAGATCTCGGGGGGGCGGCTATCAGCGCGGCGCTGAAGGCGGCCAATACCGAAGCGTCCGAGGTCAGCGAATTGCTGATGGGCTGTGTTTTGCCGGCAGGTCAGGGGCAGGCACCAGCGCGTCAGGCGGGCTTTGCTGCCGGACTGGACGAGGCTGTGCCCGCCACTACGCTCAACAAAATGTGTGGCTCGGGCATGAAAGCCGCGATGATCGCCCATGACCAGCTATTGGCCGGCAATGGTGATGTGCTGGTTGCCGGCGGTATGGAAAGCATGACAAATGCGCCATACCTGCTGCCCAAAATGCGCGGCGGGGCACGGATCGGCCACGGTGAGGTTCTTGACCATATGTTTCTTGACGGGCTGGAGGATGCCTATGAAAAAGGCCGGCTGATGGGCAGTTTTGCCGAGGATTGCGCACAAAAATACAGCTTTAACCGCGAAGATCAGGATGCCTACGCCCTGCAATCCCTAAGCAACGCTGTTGCGGCGATCAAGAGCGGGGCTTTTGAGGCCGAAATCACCCCTGTCATCCTGAAAACCCGCAAGGGCGAGATCACGGTAAGTATAGACGAACAGCCCGGCAATGCCCGCCCCGACAAGATCCCTGCCCTGCGACCGGCCTTCATGGAGGGCGGCACAATAACAGCCGCCAATGCCTCCTCTATCTCGGATGGAGCTGCGGCACTGGTGCTGATGCGGCAATCGCACGCCCTGTCACGCGGGCTAAAGCCACTGGCCCGCATCCTTGGCCATGCCAGCCACGCGCAAGCCCCGGGCTGGTTTACCACCGCCCCCGTGCCGGCCACACAAAAACTGATGGCGCAAATAGGCTGGGTGGTGGAGGATGTTGACCTGTGGGAGATCAACGAAGCTTTTGCCGTTGTGCCGATGGCATTTATGGCCGAACTTGGTATCTCGCGCGAAATAGTCAATGTAAACGGCGGCGCAACCGCGCTTGGCCACCCCATCGGGGCATCGGGGGCGCGTATTATCGTCACCCTGCTACATGCTCTTGAGCAGCGCGGGCTGAAAAAAGGCATCGCCGCGGTATGTATTGGCGGCGGCGAGGGCACGGCCATCGCGATTGAAAGGGTCTGACATGAATATCGACGGATTAAGCGCAATCGTCACCGGTGGTGCCTCGGGGCTAGGCGAGGCAACCGCACGGATGCTGGCTGAAAATGGCGCCAGGGTCACAATATTCGATACCAACGGGGCCCTTGGCAAAACCGTCGCGGACCAAATAGGCGGCGATTTCCGGCGTGTCGATGTCTCGGATACAGGCTCGGTTGCTGCCGGGTTGTCCGGGCTGGAGCCGCGCATTTGCATAAATTGCGCCGGCATCGCACCAGGCGCCAAAACAGTGGACCGCGAGGGCCAGCCCCATGCGGCGGAGATATTTGCCAAAACCGTAAATATCAACCTGATCGGCACCTTCAATGTCGCGACCCAATCTGCCGCCCTGATGGCCACCGCCCCGCCACTGGATGAAGATGGCGCGCGCGGTGTGATCATCAATACCGCCTCGATTGCTGCCTATGAGGGCCAGATCGGGCAAATCGCCTATGCGGCCTCCAAGGGCGGGGTTGCCTCCATGACCCTGCCAATGGCGCGAGATATGGCGCGCGCAGGCGTGCGGGTCATGGCCATAGCGCCCGGGCTGTTTTTGACCCCGATGCTCGAAGGACTGCCCCAAGAGGTACAAGACAGCCTCGGGGCGCAGGCCCCCTTCCCGCCTCGCCTTGGCAAGCCGCCCGAATTTGCCGCGCTGGTACGCCACATCATTGAGAACCGGATGTTGAACGGCGAGGTGATCCGGCTGGATGCCGCCATCCGCATTCCGCCCAAATAAAACACACACCAAAAAAACCGGCAAAATGTGCAGGCTTCCGGCGGTTTATAACCGGCGTTTATTGTCAGCTCCCCGTCAGGCAAAATATTCTATACAGCACCCGACTCACATCAGGGCTGTCTATTAAAGCCCGTAATATGGATAAGCACATGAAACCTGCAACCAAAGCCCGACTCCTGAAATTCTTTCGTGTCACCCATAGCTGGCTTGGCCTTTTGGTCTTCCCCTGGATACTGGTGATCGGGCTGACAGGGCTATACCTCAACCACTCAAAGCTGGTGCTAGGCTGGATCAGCAGTGGTGAGTATGATGAAAGCCAGTTTGCCGAATGGCCCACCGGGCTTGATCTGACCATGGGTGAGGCGATCGTGCCCACGCGTGATATCTGGCCTGGCCAGCGCGTGCTGGACGTAAAGGAAGATACCTATCACGGATTTGACAGCTTCATCTTTAAAAAGGATTCCGGCAGAATAATCGTCACCCGTGATACCGGTCACTATTTTGTAAGAACCAACCTGACCCGCACTACCTATGCCCCTGACGGCACCAAGCTGCACCGCAAAATATATTGGAATTCGGCCTTCAATTGGCTGCACGCCCGCGGCTGGCTGGATAACACCTTCGGCACATGGCTGGCCGATATTGCCGCCGGGTCGATGGTAATATTTGCGCTTAGCGGGCTTTATCTGTTTTTTGCGCCGCGTATGCGCAAAATCCGGCGTAATCTGGCAAAGTTAAAACCTGCGCGCAAGCTGGACAAGCCCGAACCGCTCGGGCAGAAAAACTGAAAACAACGTAAATGCGCGGCCGGAGGGTGTCCGGCCGCATAAAATACCTATAGCTCGTCAGCCGAGGAAATAACCTTGCCGAGCAGCCCGTAGGCCAGCGCATCCTCGGTAGTGAGCCAGAAATCCCGGCGGGTATCTTCGGCTATTTTCTCGGGAGTTTGGCCGGTTGCCGCTGCGAAAATACGCTCGAAACGCTCTTTCATGATATTGAGCTGCTCGGCCTGAATAGCAATATCGGAAGCCTTGCCACCAATGCCGCCACTAGGCTGATGGAGCAAAAAACGGGTGTTGGGCAGGCAAAAGCGGTTTTCCTTTTTGGCCCCGATAAAAATAAGCGCACCCGCGCTGGCCACCCAGCCGGAGCCGATCACCCGCACCACGGGTTTGATAAACTTGATCAGATCATGCACCATATCGCCCGACTCAACATGCCCGCCGGGCGAAGAAATAAACATGGTGATCGGCTCGTCACTGACTGCCGCGAGCGCAAGCAGGCGCTCGGATGTGGTTTTGGCCAGCTTGTCATTTATCTCGCCGACCACGGTCACATAGCGGTTCTCGAAGGTGATGCGCTCGGGCGAAAAAGGCTTTTTATCACCGTTGTTTTCGGAGTTTTCTTCGGTCATCTTATTTTTCCTGATTAGGGTCTGAATATGGTTTCGCGCCTTTGTGGCATGTTATGAACCAAGGTGCAATTACAAGCTGGGGCGCCTGAAAAACTTCAGGACTGCCGAGCAGAGCGAAACCAAATCCATCGTAAAGCATTATTCAGCCCCCGCCAAAAAACCATCTTAACCCTTGCGTAGGGTCAGCGTTGTCCACTCCCCGATCACCCGCCGCTGGACCACGGAAAACCCATACCCCGCATAGGTATTCTCGACCCCCTTCGCCTGCCGGTTCAAAATACCGGAAAGGATCAGCACCGCGCCGGATGCAGTATGCTCTGCCATTTCCGGCGCCAGCTTTTTGAGCGGACCAGCAAGGATATTGGCAAAAACCAGATCAAACGGAGCGCGCTTATGCAGCTCCGGATGGCGAAACCCGACAGAGGTCAGCGTTTGTATCTTTCCGCGCAGGTTATTAGCCAGCACATTGGCACGGGCGGTCTCGGTGGCGACCGGATCAATATCGCTAGCGACAAAACGGCCATTGAGCACCTTTGCCGCCGCCATGGCCAGCACCGCCGTGCCCGCGCCGATATCCGCGACATTGCGTGCCACCAACCCCTGCCGCAACAGAAAATCAAACGCCATAAGGCAACCTTGAGTCGTGCCGTGATGGCCGGTCCCAAAGGCCATAGCTGCCTCGATTTGAAGGCCGATCTTTTCGCTTGGCACATTATCCGCATCATGCCCGCCAAACACCACAAACCGCCCCGCATGCACGGGCTTCAGCTCGCGGCGCACTTCTGCCACCCAGTCTATCTCGGGTATCTCGGCAATAACAAACGGCCACACATCATGCACCGCACATAACAACGAAAGCGCCACATCGTCAGGGCGCTCAAGAAAATACCCCCCGACCTCCCACTGGTCCGGCGCACCTTCCACTACAGATATCCCGACACCGGTTGGCGCTGGCTCCATCCTCTCCAGTGCATCGGCAAGCGCCTGGCCGGAGGCTTTGCCCGAAAGCGTGGTGAGAGCAGAATAGGTGGGCATGGCCTTGTCCTTTTATGGGTGCGGCGTTTTGAAAGCACCGCGCGGGCAGCTCACCCCTGTGCCACCTATACCGCAGTATCCGTCAGGGTTTTTGGCGAGGTATTGCTGATGATAAAGTTCAGCGATGTAATAGCCGGGGTTGGCAGATATTTGCGTGGTAATAGGGCCAAAACCCCCGGCCTGCAAGCTAGGCCCATAAGCGGCTTTGCTGGCCAGTGCCTGCATCTGGTCCACCTTGGAAAAGGTAAAGATAGCCGAGCGATACTGGCTGCCGCGATCATTGCCCTGCCGGTCGCCCTGTGTCGGGTCGTGGTGCTCCCAAAAGGCTTTGAGCAGGATTTCGAAACGAATGCTTTTCGGGTCGTAAACCACATGCACCACTTCGGCATGGCCCGTGCTGCCCGAGCAAACTGCTTCATAGTCTGGTGCGACGCCCTGCCCGCCCGCATAACCAACCGAGGTCGTAAAAACACCCTCCATCTGCCAAAAAACCCGCTCTGCGCCCCAGAAACAACCCATACCGAACAACACCTGCTGCATCCCCTCGGCAAAAGGACCGGCAAGCGGGGTTTGCAGCACAAAATGTTTTTCATCCGCTCCCGGCATTTCATGCTTACTCAAACTGAAAATCCCCATAACCCCTCCCTTTCAGAGCCGCCCCACAAAGCGCCACGCGACCAGCATCGCCACCAGCCCGACAAACACACCGGCCAACGCCTGACCATATACCACGCCCTCGGCCCCCAATGCCGTGCTCAGCCACCAGCAAAGCGGAAACATCAGCAAGCCGTCGCGCAGCCAGTTAAACCCCGTCGACCAAAACGGCCGCCCCAGATTATTAAACGCCGCATTGCTAACAAACAAGATACCGGTAAACACAAAGCCGCCAGCGGCAAGGTTGGTAAAAGCCAGTACCACGGCCTCGCCCTCCGGCCCAAGCTGAAATGCCGAAATTGCGACCCCGCGCAGCAGCCACAGCACCAGCCATGCCAACCCGATATACCCCAGACTATATATAATGGCATCACGATAGGTCGAACGCACCCGCGCCATCTGTCCCGCACCGTAATTCTGGCCGAAAATACCGCCCACCGCACCCGAAAGCGCAAATATACCGCCAAAAGCCAGCACCGTCAGCCGCCCGACCACCGCCCAGCCGGCCACCGCCCCGTCCCCAAACTGCGCCATGAAACCGGTGGCGATATAGTTGCCAAACGGAGTCGAAAGCTGGGTAGCCACGGCAGGCACCGCAATTCTGGCAAAATCCGGCGCTACCCTGCGGATACTGGTCAAGCTCGGGCGCGCCGCCAGATCATGGACTCCGATCACAAAATATAGCGCCAGAAGCGCCGTAATGCTGCGCGCGATATCCATCACATAGGCCGCGCCATCCATTCCAAGGCCAAAGCCGAAAATAAATAGCGGGTCGAGTATCATCGCGACCAGCCCGGCCACAATGGTGACGATCATCGAGCGCTTGGCATCACCTTCGGCGCGCAAAATACCGGTGCCGACCATGCCCAGCGCCATAATGGGCAGGCTTGGCACCGAGAGCAGCAAAAACCGGCTGGCAATGGCCAGTGTTTCACCCTTGGCACCCGCCAGCGCCAGAATATCCTCGCGAAAATACAGCACAATCATGGCCAGCAGCGTTTGCACAAACACCGTAATCACCATCGCCGCACTGGCATGGCGGCGCGCCTGCGCACGGTCACCCCTGCCGATTGCCCGACTTACCAGCGCCACGGCGGCGATCATCAGCCCGATACCCGCCGACAGGGTGAAAAACTGGATGGTCCAGGCAAAACCGAGCGCGGCCATGTTTTGCTCCACCCCCATACGCGCAACCCAGAACAAGGTCGCCACGTCGATCAAAAACATGAATGTCAGACCGATGGTGGCGCTTAACGTCATCACACTGACATGCCGCATGGTCGAACCGGTCAGAAACCGGCCTTGCTTTGTGCTCATGGCGTGTCTTTTACCGTTATTATTTCAGGAGTGACCGCCGGATAGCCCGAGAGATTTTCGGCCACAGATCGGCATGGATACAGTAAGTTACCGGTTTTTGGCGGGGAGGTTAATTGTCGCATCCCCCCGCCATAAACGGTGTTGGCAAGGATTGCCACTGTCAGCCGAAAGGATTTTGAATACAACATGATTCAAGTCAAGGTTTTGGCACAATAGCAGGCCTAAGGAAAAATTCACACCTTGGTAGTGTTGTTTAAAGCAAGGATAGAATGATGGATATCGCAAGCTTGATGGACTGGCTCGGAGACTCCAACACAAAAGGCCTCGCGGGCTTGCTTGTCGGGGTGGTTTTTGGTGTGGCGGCACAGCGGTCACGGTTTTGTCTGCGCGCCTCGGCGGTCGAATTCGCCCGGGGCAAAATCGGGCCGCGCACCTCTGTCTGGTTACTCACCTTCGCTACCGCGCTTTTCTGGACACAGGGCGCAATGTTTTTTGATATCGTTAATCTGGATGAAGCCCGTATTCTGGCTATTCCCGGTTCTATTTCGGGGGCCGTGATCGGCGGGCTGATCTTCGGGGTTGGCATGGTGCTGGCGCGGGGCTGTTCGGGCCGCCTTTTAGTGCTGGCCGCAACCGGAAACCTGCGCGCTGTTATTTCGGGGCTGGTCTTTGCGGTTTTTGCCCAGATGAGCCTCTATGGCTGGCTATCGCCGGTGCGAGAGGCGCTTGCCGGTATCTGGACCACCCCCAACGGGCGTAATATTAATGTGCTCGAGGCCGCGGGCCTACCCGATGGCTTTGGTATGTTGATGGGCATTCTTTTTGCAATCTACGCCATTTATATCGCCTATAAAAACAAGGTTGGCGCCAAGGTTCTGTTTTTTGCCTCCGGTGTGGGGTTTGCGGTCGCGCTGGGCTGGTATACAACCTTCAGCCTTTCCTCTGTCAGCTTCGAGCCGACCTCGATCGAAAGCCTGACCTTTACCGGCCCATCTGCCAATACACTGATGTATGTGCTAGAGAGCAACGCGGTGCTGAGCTTTTCAATCGGGTTGATCCCCGGTGTGTTTCTTGGCGCTTTTGTCGCGGCATTTTTTGCCCGGGAGCTGAAATTGCAGGGGTTCGAGGGCGGGGCGTCCATGCGCAGATACCTGACCGGCGCAGCAATGATGGGCTTTGGGGGCATGCTGGCAGGGGGCTGCGCCATCGGCAACGGCGTAACCGGCACATCGGTATTTTCACTGACTGCGTGGATTGCGCTAACCTTTTTCTGGATCGGGGCCAAGATCGCGGATACCTTGTTTGATAACCGTACCGTGCGCTTTGCCACCGCCTGAGCGCGGCCTGGCGCGCTGCGCAAATGATACCGTCTCAGGCCGCTTTTTGAGCGTAGTTTTGCACCAGTTCGCGCAAGCTCTTGATGATGTATTGCGCGGTTTCATCGCTCATCAGATAGCTGAAATTCAGCCGTACCCAGCCCGGTTTCAGCTCGTCATGGCCGGCAAGTATCTGGCAGCGTAGTTCGGCGGAGTTTTCCTCGTCTACCTCCAGCAACCGGTGGCCATACGGGCCGGCACATGCGCAGCCACCGCGGGCCTGTATGCCGTAAACTTCGCTTAAATCCTTGGTGATCTGCTCGGAGTTGGCAATATTTCCGGCGGCATCGCGCACCAGCATCGAATAGATCGGCAAGCGGTGTTTGTGCTCGGTGCCCAGAATTGTCAGGTTCGGCAGGCCCGCAAGGCCGGCCATGGCCATTTCGTTCAGCTCCCGCTCGCGCGCGTCAATTGCCCGCTGGCCGATCACGTCTTTTACAATAAACGCAAGTGCCGCCCTGATATCTCCCGACAGGTTTGGCGTGCCGGCCTCTTCGCGCGCCACCACATCCTCCAGATAATCATGCCCCCACGGCGACACGAAACGCACCGTGCCACCGCCTGGCTGGGTCGGGGTGGTGCGCTTTACCACATCATTGCGGATAATCAGGATACCCGACCCCCCCGGCCCGCCGGGGAACTTATGGGTCGAAACCACAACCACATCTTTCTCCGCCTCGGTGCCGGTGGCCATATCAATCTCCAGATAGGGTGCGCCGCCGGCATAATCCCAAACCGAAACACCGCCATGGGCCTTGACCAGACGGGTGACCGCAGCGCTGTCCGTCAATATACCGGTCACATTCGAGGCGGCTGAAAAACTGCCGATCAGTAAATCGGAGCCACCGTTTTCAAGCAGGGTTTTTTCAAGGATATCCATATCCGGCCCGCCATCTTTACCTTCCGGTATCTCGATCACGGTGGCCTTGCTTTCGCGCCACGGCAACAGGTTGGAGTGGTGCTCGTAGGGGCCGAGCAGCACCACGGGGTTTTTTGCTTCTTCAACCCCGAGCAGACCGACAAGCCGGGTCAGCCCCGCCGTGGCACCAGAGCCGGTAAACACCACAGCACATTCGTCTGCCTTGGTCAGACGTGAAATCTCGGCACGGGATTCCTCGCGCAGGTGGTTAACATAGGCCCCGCAATAGGAGGCCTCGGTATGGGGGTTGGCATAATAGGGCAGCACTTTTTGAAGCATAAAATCCTCAACCTGCCGCAGCGCCCGCCCCGAGGCAACATAATCCGCGTATACCAAAGGTACCTCGCCGTAGCGGCCCGGATATTTCAGCCCCTCGCCGATCAACCCCTCGCGGATGGTTTTGATCGGGTTTTGGCCCTCAAGACCGGCACGAAATTCGCTGAGCATCTGGATTCTCCTTTTGTTTAAACGCATACTGACCCATACAAGATCAATAAACTTTATGTTTATCCTTGCCAAGAAGAGGGTTTTTGTGTCAAATGACCACATGAATCAATCAATCACCGATCAAATTGACAATCTTATTCTTGCCGCCCTACAGGCCGATGCCTCGCTCTCGCAACGCGACCTTGCCGAGAAAGTCGGCCTATCGCAAAATGCCTGCTGGCGGCGGCTCAAGGCCCTGCGCAAACGCGGCGTGCTCAAAGGCAGCACCGCGCGGCTGGATAGGGAAAAGCTCGGCCTTGGCTTGGTGGTTTTTGTCATGATCCGCACAAGGCATCACTCGGCAGACTGGCTGAAAACCTTTCGCAGGCATGTATCAAACCTGCCCGAGGTGATAGATTTTTTCCGTATTGGGGGCGATTATGACTATATGCTCAAGGTCGTTACCCGCGATATGGCCAGCTATGACGGAGTGTATCAACGGTTGATCGAACGGGTGGAGCTGGATTCCGTCACCTCGTATTTTGCCATGGAGGCCATCGAGGAGCAGCGCCCTATCCCGCTTTAGCCTTGCCCCGTTGCTCGCGATAAAACGTAAACACACCGGTGCCCACCACCACACCAATACCGGTCATGGTCCAGAAGTCCGGATAATCCTTGAACACAAAAATACCAAGCAGCAAGGCCCAGACCAGCACCGTATAGCGAAATGGCGAGACAAAGGCGATTTCTCCGTAGCGCATGGCGCTGATCGAGGTGATATATCCGATCAGGATAAACCCCGCAGCAGCAAACAAGTAGCTGAAGCTCGTGGCAGAAACCGGCACCCACGGCTCAAAAAGGGCGGCAATGCCCGCCGCACCGGTCACACCCACCGCCGTAAACAACGCTACAAACATCGACGGGGTATCAGGCCGGAGCTTGACCGCCATCACATCCCGCAACGTAATAAACCCGACCGCCGCCACCGCCCAAAGCGCAAAGCTGTTAAAATCGGCACCACCGGGGCGAATGATAATCAGCACCCCGCCAAAACCGACCAGAATAGCCAGATAGCGCCGCCAGCCAACCTTGTGGCCAAGAAAAAGCGAGCCGGCAAGAGTGACCGCCAGCGGCAGTGCCTGCAAAATAGCGGTAACATTGGCCAGCGGCATATTGATCAGCGCCGTCAAAAAGCAATAGGTGGCCGATATTTCGGCAAAGGCCCGCCACAGAATTATTTTCAGCTCCCCCCGAGGGGCACGATAAAAAAGCTGGCCTTTATAGGCCGCAAACCCCGCCAGCAAAGCCGAAGCCACCAGCCCGCGAATAAATACGCTTTGCGCCAGCGGAATATCCGCCGTCACCAGCTTGATAAGCGTGTCGTTTATCACATATCCCGCCATGGAGAGCATCATAAAGACTGCGCCCCGGAGGTTGTCGCTTGCGTTATTCATCGGTGATTCCTGAAAGTCTTGCCTCATGGGTATCACTGCTTTTTTCCCCTGTCACAAAAACTTTTTATTGCCGCATTTACCCAAGGGAAAAAGTCGTGTATTCAAAAAGACAAGCGCGGCTGCCCCGCGCGACTGATTTAAAACTATAAAAGAGGGGGCCAAAATGGCTTTTGAACTACCTGATCTTCCCTATGCCCATGATGCGCTGGCCGCTGGCGGCATGTCCAAGGAAACCATGGAGTACCACCATGACCTGCACCACAACGCCTATGTGACCAACGGCAATAAGCTGGTTGCCGGCACCGAGTGGGAAGGCAAGTCGCTGGAAGACATCATAACCGGCACCTACGCTGCCGGCTCCGTCGCCCAAAACGGCATCTTCAACAATGCCTCCCAGCACTGGAACCACGCCCAATTCTGGGAAATGATGGGACCAAACGGCCGCGCCATGCCCGGCGCGCTGGAAAGCCGCATCACCGATGCTTTCGGCTCTGTTGATGCCTTTAAATCCGAATTTTCGGCAGCGGGTGCAGGGCAGTTCGGCTCCGGCTGGTGCTGGCTGGTGGTGGATACCGACGGCACCCTGAAAGTGACCAAAACCGAAAACGGCGTAAACCCGCTTTGCTTCGGGCAAACCGCCCTCTTGGGCTGCGATGTCTGGGAGCATTCCTACTACATTGATTTCCGCAATGCTCGGCCAAAATACCTCGCAAACTTCCTCGAAAACCTGGTCAACTGGGAAAATGTCGCGGAGCGTCTTTCCAACGCCTGATTTCGGCGCTAGATGAAGCAGAGGGAGGCACGCCCCCCTCTGCGCAATTCCAAAAGAGGATTGCCACTATTTTACGAGGCACTCTTTGAAAGCATCCACCAGCGGTATTTTTGCCATTCTCGCCGCCTCCACGATCTGGGGGCTATCCGCGATCTTTTACAAAGCCCTTGCCCATGTGCCGCCGCTGGAGGTGCTGGCCCATCGCACCCTTTGGTCTTTGGTGTTTTTCGGCATTATTCTGGGCTTTCGCGAGCGGCTTGGTGCGGTCTGGAAAACCCTGCAAAACGGCCGCACGGTCGCAGCACTCGGGCTGGCCGCGCTGATGATCTCGCTTAACTGGGCAGGGTTTATTGCCTCGGTCCAGTTCGGTTTCACGCTGGAAGCCAGCCTCGGATATTATTTCTTTCCGCTGATGGCGGTTCTGCTCGGTGCAGTTTTTTTTGGCGAATACTTTGATCTGTGGCAGGGGGTGGCACTGGGGCTGATGGGGGTCGCCGTGATTGTGCTGACCCTCGGGCTGGGCGCGCCACCATGGATCGCATTATTTTTGGCCAGCACCTTTAGCGTCTATGCAATGCTGAAAAAACGTATTGATGCGGGGCCGATGGTCTCGGTTTTTATTGAGGTGCTGCTGCTGGCCCCACTGGCGGCTGCATGGCTCTTTGCGGCACATAGCCAAGGATGGGCGCTGGTAGACCGGCCAGCCGGATGGTTTGGCAACAACCTGCGCGATACCCTGCTTTTAATCATGACCGGTCCGATGACCGCCGGCCCTTTGCTGCTGTTTTCCTATGCGGCGCAGCGGGTGCGGCTCTCGACAGTCGGTCTCATCCAGTATCTGAACCCGACATTGCAATTTACGGTCGCCGCCATGATATTTGTTGAGCCGGTGACCCTGTGGCACACCATCGCCCTGCCCCTGATCTGGGCCGCACTGGCGCTATATTCTTTTGAAAGCTGGCGCCGCGAAGCGCGCAATGCCGGGTCTCCCATCTGATCAAAGGCGCAATTTGGGCCTGTCACGGATTTATTCCGCCCCCTTGCGAGCAGATTTTGCACAAGAATATAAAGAATGGCAAATTGACACGGTGGCAGGCATCGTCTGATCCGGCATCGGAAATTTTAAGAAAAAAAGGGGGTGTGTCAGAGAATGGCCTCTCGGTGATTGCATGCAATCACCTGCCGGTAATAGTGCAGATCGATGTCGCTGCCGCTTCCAGCGCCTGCAAAAACGAACCAGCAGCCGAGCTTGGGGCAAGCAGACAGAAGCAGTCATCGTTTGGCCGGTAAATAATGACCCCCAGATGCGCCATCAATATGCGCAGCACTTTACCTGCCGGAAATTGTGCAGGGTGCAGATCGACCGGACAAATTCTTGCCAACATCTCGCGGCATTTTTCGCCACTAACGGAGAGCGTCACCCAGCTATCTGATTGATCGGTGAGATATGCATTTGGCTTCAAACGATCAATGGCTGATTTCGAGACAGGCTTTTCAGAGACAAGAAACAACTGATTATCCTGTAGGCCCAACAGATACGAATTGGCGAGACCGGATGTGGTGAACGCGCCCATTTCTGGAATCCGGATGTTAAATATCTCCAGCAAAGCCGCCTTCAATTCCGTTTGGCCCCCCGCCGGAATACCAATGGAGGTGATCGAAATACCCACAATTTCAGCAATCGTCACACCGGCGAAATCCTTATTATACCCATGCAGCGGCGATTGGGCGATGAAATGATAATCAGGCACGGAGGCGCTCCCCTTTTGGGTCCAGAAAATGCGGCGAGACAACTTCCACATCAATATCAACCCCCCGCAACGGATCGGTTGCACAGATAATCTCGCCCATCCGCATCTCGCCGCTTTTGAGAAAGCCAAGGCCGATTGAGTGCTCAAGGCTGGGCGAATAAGCGACCGAAGATATCCAGCCTTGGTCATTCGCCATATTCACCTCCTCCCCCTTTGTCATGAAGTGCGCGCCAGCGGTCAAAAACTTATCCCGATCCACAGGGCGAATGCCGATCAGGGACATTCTGTCAGCCGCGAGCAACCCGCTGCGCTCAGACAGGGTTTTGCCAATAAAGTCCTTTTGTTTTGACAGCATCTTCTCCATCCCCAGATCGCGCGCCGTGGTTTGCCCGTTCAGTTCATTCCCCGCCACATGGCCTTTTTCAACCCGCATCACCCCCAGCGCCTCGGTGCCATAAGGCACCACATCATAAGCTTTTCCTGCCTGCATCAAGGCCCTGATCAGCGAGTCCCCAAAGCGCGCGGCCACCGAAATTTCATAGGCCAACTCGCCCGAAAACGAGATCCGAAACAAGCGCGCGGGAATGCCATCCGCAATGGTGATCTCCGCGCAGGCCATAAATGGAAAGGCAGTGTTCGAGATATCAAACGCCGGATCAACCAGCTTTTGCAACAGTTTTCGAGCATTCGGCCCAGCCACGGCATATTGCGCATATTGGTCTGTTACCGAAATCAGGTTCACGTCCATATCTGGCCACAGGCATTGGTGGCAAAACTCAAGGTGCCTAAAAACTGCGCCCGCATTGGCGGTGGTGGTGGTCATCACAAAATGGTTTTGTGATAGCCGCGCGGTGGTGCCGTCATCCATCACCATCCCGTCTTCGCGCAGCATCAGCCCGTAGCGAACCTTGCCAACGGGCAGCTTGGCAAAGCCGTTGGTATAAACCTTGTTGATAAAATCAGCCGCATCCAGCCCCTGAATATCAATTTTTCCCAGCGTGGTTACATCACAAACCCCAACCGAGGCTCTGGTTTGCAAAACCTCGCGGTTTACACTATCGCGCCAAAAAACCTCGCCCTCCTGCGGGAACCACTGCGCCCGCAGCCACAGGCCACTTTCGGTAAACACAGCACCGCGCTCCTCGGCCCACTTATGGCTGGGCGTAAGGCGCGTTGGGCGAAAACTGCGCCCTTTTGAGCGCCCGGCAAAGGCCGCGATGGGGATTGGCGAATAGGGCGGGCGAAACATAGTGGTGCCGGTTTCGGCAATGGTTTTGCCGGTGCACTCCGCCATTACCGCCATGGCAGGAATATTCGAGGTTTTGCCCTGATCGGTGGCCATGCCCAGCGTCGTATAGCGCTTCATATGCTCAACCGAGCGAAACCCCTCGCGGTAAGCTTGCTGAACATCCTTGACCGTCACATCGTTTTGCAGATCAAGCCACGCCCGCCCCTTGCCGGATTTCACATGCCAATGAGGCGAAATATTCACCGCCTCGTTTTCAGCAACGGGCGGCTCCATCTGCACCGGCTCAAAACCCAGCCTCTCAAGCGCGGCATAAGCGGTGGCTTGCCCCTCGGCCATAATGGCCCCCAAAGGCAATGTTCCGCTGGCAGCCCCGGCCACACTCATGCCGGGGGGCAGGCCATCTCCCGGCACAAAGGCGGCAATATCATCACGCCACACCGGACGCCCGCGCTGATGGCATGTCAAATGAACATTCGGACTCCACCCCCCCGAAACTGCCAGACAATCCACCGAAACTCTTTGCCCGTTAGAGAGCGTGATCGAGCGCAACCCATGCCGGCCTTTGGTATTGATCACCTCGGTTCCCATAGCCACCATCACCCCATCAGGGGCGGGCAGCGGGGCTTGCTCCCGGCTGTCAATAATAGCCGCGATGTTGATCCCTTTGGCGGCCAAATCCCGTGCCGTGCGCCAGCCGTCATCGTTATTGGTAAAAACCGCGATTCGCTTGCCGGATGTGACGCCCCAGCGGTTTACATAGGCGCGCACCGCCCCCGCCAGCATGATCCCCGGCCTGTCATTATTCGGAAAAGCAATCGGGCGCTCGGTGGCTCCGGCGCAAAGAATAGCTTGGCGGGAATAGGCCTTCCACAGGATTTGACGCGGCGTGGCTGTCTTGGCAGGAAGATGATCCGAGACCCTCTCATGCAAGCCGTAAATGCCGTGATCATAGGCCCCATAAACACTTGTGCGCGGCATCAGGCGCACGTTCTCCATTTCGCCCAGCTCACCCACAGCGCGGGCCACCCAATCCACGCCCTTAAGGCCGTCAACCTCATAGGTTTCCGCCAACAGCCGCCCGCCCATGCGAAAATCCTCATCAGCCAGAATAACCTCGGCACCAGCGCGGCCAGCTGTAAGCGCCGCTGATAATCCGGCTGGTCCCGCCCCGATAATCAGCAGGTCACAATGCAAGAAACCTCGATCATACGTATCGGGATCATCTTCGCCCGAAAGCCGCCCGAGACCTGCCGAAGCCCGAATAACCGGCTCGTAGAGCTTCTCCCAAAAGGCGCGTGGCCACATGAAGGTTTTGTAATAAAACCCGGCAGAGAGGAATGGCGACAGCAGGTCCGTTATCGCCATAAAGTCGAATTTCAAGCTGCCACGGTAATTCTGGCTGGCAGCTTGCAACCCGTCAAAAACCTCAACGGTTGTAGCGCGGGTATTTGGGTCTTTGAATGCCCCGCGCCCCAGCGTGACCAACGCGTTCGGCTCCTCCGAGCCTGCCGAAAATATGCCTCTTGGCCGGTGGTATTTGAACGAGCGCGCCACCATTTTTTGCCCGTTGGCCAGCAAGGCCGAGGCAAGGGTGTCGCCGGGATGGGCTTCGTATTTCTTCCCGTCAAACACAAAGGAAAGGGTCTTGTCGCGGTCCGTTAACCCGCCTTTTATCCGGTGGGTCTGCGTCATTTATCCCGCCCCGTCATTCGCGCAACTTCGCGCGCCATTTCTACCTTTGTAATCTCGTGCGTCAGGGTATTTCGCGTTACCACCAGCCAGTCGCGGCTGCCATATTCATGATACCACAATTCGCGGTGCTCACCGGCGGGACTGTCGCGCAAATACTGGTATTCGTAAAATGCCTCACCTGCATTTTTGGCCAACGGGTCCGGGCGGTTGATCAGCGAGGCATCCCCCAAATAGGTGAATTCCGCCGCATCACAAGGGCCAAGAACTGGATGGTTGATGATCATTTCATGCCTCTCATTGCAGGTTCGGTTGCGCTCCAACCCCTTTTTCATCCAGCATTTTGCCGCGCTTAAACCGGTCCAGCCGAAACGCGGCGGCGGTGGGGTGCGGCTCATCCAAAGCCAGCAGGTGCGCATAGCACAAACCGCTCGCGGGCGTGGCCTTGAAGCCGCCGTAACACCAGCCGCCATTAAAATAGAGGCCGCTAATCGGCGTTTTATCAATAAACGGCGAGCCATCCATCGACATATCAAGCAGCCCCCCCCACATCCGCAGCACCCGCGCTCGGCCAATCATCGGCATAAGGGACATACCCCCCTCGCAGACAT
>JAKIUB010000020.1 GCA_021647745.1 Paracoccaceae bacterium
CTGAGCTAGACGCCTTGCCCTGCCCCGCGCAATACGGCGCACCATCCGGAGATATTCATGAACCCCAACACGATGCCGGCTGACCCGACACGTCGGAATTACGGCGAAGGTTTCTTTGTGGGGTGTTGGCGTTTATTCAAGTGTGGTTTCTTTTTGGAGGGGGGCAAAAAAACATGACCGCTTTGCCCCACTTACACCCAACAGACGAAAGACCTGTTGCCAATATTCCCCGCCGCCTGACCTTGGTCGACGCTCTGCTGTTTAGCGCGACATTTTTTCTGCTAACGAGCATCTACGTTACGGTGATATCGGAAATATGGGGGTATGCGGGTTTTGAGCGTGAAGTGAGTATATTGAAAACTACAGTTTCCTACTTGCTATTATTCGGAATACTACAACAGATACCTAGGAGGTTCAGCACCCGCTCCTTTTTACTGGTCATGATTTTTTATATTTATCTGGTTCCGGCGTATATTTTATTTGCCGTAGGGGGGGCGTCCTTGCTTTTTATATTGGTTGTGAGCCTAGCCTATTTACTGATTTTCATGGCTAGTTGGGTCAAGGTGAAACGAGTTAAGGTGGGAAAACTGTCAGGAAAGTCTCTATTAGCTCTAGTTTTGGGGCTGTCCATGCTTACTGTTTTGGTGACAGCGGTCTATAGCGGTTTCAGCACCTTTAATTTGAACTTAATGAAGGTTTATGATTTTAGAAGTGACGCTGCAGCCAAGCTACCGGCAATTTTTGGCTATATCACCTCGCCAGTGGGGAAAATACTTCTGCCTGCCGGTGTAGTGCTTTCATTGTATTATGGCCGCACACGGACAGCGCTTTTATTTGTTGTTATCACGGTGCTCTATTTTGGCTTTGCACAACACAAAAGTATTCTGTTTGCGCCTCTTATGGTTTACCTCCTTTATATCGGTATCAAGAGAACAAAATCGCTCGCACCAATCCACATTCTGCTTTTTCTGATTGCTTTATCGGGCCTTGCCGAGCTGATGTATAATCAGATTAGCGGCGGCCAAAACTATTTTTTTAATGGCCTGTTCATCAGGCGGTTGTTTTTTGTGCCACCGCTTATTGATACGATGTATCTTGAGTTTTTCTCCAGCAATCCGCTTCTTCTTTGGTCCCAGTCAAAGGTTTCTTTTGGTATGGTAGCGTCGCCTTATGAGTTGCAGGCGCCTTTCCTGATTGGACAGGAATTTTTTGGAAATGCGGAGATGTCCGCGAATACCGGCATCATCGGTAGCGGCTTTTCAAATGCAAGCCTGATCGGCGTTACATTCTATGCGATTTTGCTCGGATTGGTGATTGCGTTTCTCAATGTGCAAGGGCAGATACTTGGGCATGCTCTGGTTGCGAGTATTTCCCTGACCATCGTTCTTTCCATCATGAATTCATCTGATTTTGTGACCGCTTTTCTTACGCACGGGTTATTATGGTTGCTAATATTGCTTTTGCTTATGCCTCGTCAGGATAACCAAGGGCTAGGAGATTTGAAATGAATAATCCGAAAATCATCCACTTCACCACCCTGCATCCGCGCACCGATACCCGTATCAGGATCAAGGAAACCGCAACGCTTGCGGCGCGGCTTGAAGCCGAGGTTTTGCTTTACGTGCAGGATGGCAAGGGCGATGATATGAGCGCGCCGGACGGGGTCAAGACCATTGACACCGGTCCCCCACCCTCCGGCGGGCGCTTGGCGCGTATGACCCGCGGCAGCTGGCGCATGTATCGCGCGGTGCGCCGTGCCCGCCCCGATGTGGCGCATTTTCATGATCCGGAGCTGATCCCGATTGCCATATTGCTAAAACTGTCAGGCATCAAGATCATCTACGATGTGCATGAAGACCTGCCGCGCCAGATTATGAGTAAACAATATATTACTCCAGCTCTTCGTAAGCCAATTTCCTGTATTGTTTCTAAGATTGAGCAATTAGGAGCAAAAATATTTGACCACATTATCCCAGCCACACCCGAAATTGCCCAACATTTCCCAATCGAAAAAAAAACAATGGTCCAGAACTACCCACTGTTGGGAGAATTGCTTCATGTGGGAGACACCCCTTACAAAAAGCGCGCTCCTGACTTCGTATATGTGGGTGGAATAACCCAAATACGGGGCATATTAGAAATACTAGAGGCGATCGGCAGACTTCGGAATAAAGAGTCACATCTTTTGTTAGGTGGGGCATTTTCACCCTCAAAGCTGAAACATACTGCGGTGGGTAACAAAGGATGGCAACAGGTTGATTTTTATGGTTGGATAGGTCGGGAAAAAGTATCAGAAATTTTTTCCCGATCCAGAGCAGGCTTGGTGTTGTTTCACCCCGAACCCAATCACCTTTTCTCTCAACCAAATAAGCTTTTTGAATACATGTCAGCAGGATTGCCGATCATTGCCTCAGATTTCCCATATTGGAGAAGCTTCCTTGATGAGATTGGCTGCGCTATCTTCGTTGACCCTCAAGACCCCGAAGCCATTGCTGCTGCAATGGAAAAAATCCTTTCTGATCCGCAAGCCGCAGAAAAAATGGGCCTTCTGGGAAAGAAAGCCGTAGAGGAAAAATTTAACTGGGAGGTGGAAGCCGACGAGCTGGTTAAAGTCTATCACAAGATATTGAGGGTTACAAAATAGCATGGCAAATCAAAATAGAAAAAAAGTCATAACAGTGATTGGCGCGCGGCCGCAATTTATCAAGGCGGCGGCGGTTTCACGTATTTTTGCACAAACAGAAGGTATTGAGGAACTGTTGCTTCATACAGGGCAGCACTATGACCGGAAAATGTCGGATGTCTTTTTTAACGATTTGGGAATTCCCGCCCCTGCGTATAATGTTGGAATATCCGGCGGGGGGCATGGCTCTATGACCGGGCGAATGCTGATCGCTATTGAAGAGATACTATTATCCGAGAAGCCGGATTTTGTATTGGTGTATGGTGATACAAACTCGACATTGGCTGGCGCTCTGGTCGCGTCGAAGCTGCATATTCCTGTTGCCCATGTTGAAGCCGGGTTGCGCTCTTTTAACAAGGCAATGCCCGAAGAAATAAACCGGATATTGACGGATCACTGCTCTGATATTCTCTATTCTCCAACAGATGTTGCTACCAGAAATTTGCTGGGCGAAGGTGTCAGGGGGGACCGGATAGAGCAGGTCGGAGATATCATGTTCGATGCCGCCCTTCATTTCGGGAGGATATCCGAGCAGCTCGGAAACCGGATAAGCCAATACGGGCTGGAAAAGAAAAAATACGTTCTGGCAACGATTCACAGGCAGGAAAATGTAGACAACCCGGATCGTTTGCGTGCCATTCTGGTCGGGTTGCAAAAGGTATCGGGCGAAATGCCGGTCATATTGCCGATCCATCCCAGAACACGCGACCGCATTGCGGCCTACGGAATGGAAGATTTAATCGCAGGACTCAAGATACAGGAGCCACTGGGGTATCTGGAAATGGTTGCTCTCGAGCGCGGGGCGGCTGTCATCGTAACGGATTCCGGCGGTGTGCAAAAAGAAGCATTCTTCCACAATACCCCCTGTGTGACACTGAGGGACGAGACTGAATGGATAGAACTTGTCGAGGCAGGGTGGAATGTATTGCTGTCACCCGTTGATCCGACCGATATTTACCAAACTGTAATGTCCAGAATCGGAACATCCGGTGAAGATATAGCCCCTTACGGGAGCGGAGATGCGGCCCGGAAGATCGTAAACTCTCTCCAAAAGAGGTTCATATGAAAACCGTCTGGCTGATCAATCAGTATGCCTCAACCCCCGAAACAGGGATTGGCGGGCGCCATCACTACCTCGCCAGTGAGTTGGCCAAGCGCGGGCATGATGTGTATCTGATTGCGGCCCGAAACCACCATTTGCTTTCCGAGCCGGAAGTTTCGGCGCAAAAACCTCAAATCGAACAGGTTGATGGCTACAAATTTGTTCGCCTGAATACGGTATCTTATAAACATGCCCACGACCCGCGCCGGATATTGAGCTGGTTTGTTTTTTCATGGCGATTGGCGAGGTTGCGAAAAAAACCTATTTTGGGGAGACCTGATGCAATTCTATACTCATCTCCATCGCCAGTAGGTCATATGGGGGCTGAAAGGGTGGCACGTCATTTCAAATGCCGTCTGGTTTTTGAAGAACGTGATTTATGGCCAATGACGTTGATCGATATTGGCAATATTTCCAAGTGGCACCCCCTGATGTTGTTCATGCAGTGGGTTGAAGATCGAGCTTATCGCTTGTCTGATGCCGTAGTTTCAAACCTTCCCGGAGCAGTCGAACACATGACTTCAAGAGGGCTTGAACCCACTAAGTTTACTTGGGTAGCCAATGGAATATCTCTTGGTGAGGTTCGTAATAAAGAGCCTTTGCCACCAAGTTTTTTTGATGGGTTTCCTCAAAATAGATTTAGCATTTGTTTTGCAGGGACACTTGGGGTGGCGCAGGGGTTAAATACGCTGATAAGTGCGGCGGAAATCTTGAAAAATAGAGATGATATCCAGTTTGCATTTGTAGGTGATGGAAAAGAAAAGAAACATATACAAAATTTAGTGAGCGAGAAAAAATTAACGAATGTGTTCTTTTTCCCGAGAGTCCCAAAGGCTCAGGTTCAGTCTGTCCTCGAGAACTTTGATGTGTGCTATATCTCTCTGGTAAAATCTTCCGTGTTCAAATTTGGCATCGCCGCAAACAAAATATTTGACTACATGTATTCAGGAAAGCCGATCCTGCACAGTTATTCGGGTGCAAGAGACCCGATAGAGGAATATAAATGTGGCATCACAGTAGAGGCCGAAAACCCTGACGCCGTGGCACGGGCTATCGAGGCGCTGGCCGCAATGCCTATTGAGGCGCGCGAAGCCATGGGCAAGCGTGGTCGGGCAGCCGTGATAACCCATCATGAATATGGCAAGCTTGCCGCCAAGCTGGAGGCTGTTTTGTTTCCGCCTGCGGCATGTGAAAAGGGTGAAAAATAGATGATGCCCGGGACGCGCCCTGACGATTCAACATGCTTTGGAATGCATTAATGAAAAACTGGATAGCCTGGATATCTTCATTTAACCTGTCTGGCTCAAGCTTCAAGCGGGATGTTTTGGCGAGCATTCTGGTAAAAATAATGTATTTCATTCTGGGCTTTGTGGTGTCGGTGCTTGCCGCGCGCTTATTGGGTATTAAAGATTACGGTATTTTTTCATTTTTTATATCAATTACAGCGGTTCTGGCTGTATTTTCCCAATTGGGGAGCCGAACCCTGCTGCTGCGCCATCTTCCGCCAATTGTTGATGAAGGGAAATACGGAGAAGGGCTTGGCCTAACCTTGGTCATTCTTCTTATTATTGGAGCCATCAGCAGTGCCTCCGTGCTAGCCATAGCCTTGCTTTTTCCGCAATTCCAAGTGGGTGGTGAGAATGTGCTCTACAACCCGTTCAATTTGTTTCTTCTGGTTTTCAGCCAAGTTATTATTGTTGCGTTATCCGGGGTAATGAGGGCCATGAAATACGTGGTTTTCAGCCAGATCATCGAGTTTTTGCTTATCCCTATAATGTTTCTCGTTGCTCTAAGCGTGTTCAGTATGGTTTTTGAATCGGTCATCTGGAGTGATGCATTCGGATTGCGCAGCCTGACTTTTCTTCTGGGAGCCATCTTTCAGGTTGCCCTTTCAGTTTGGCTTCTCAAAAAGGTGTTTGCCATCAAGCCGGTATTCAGGGGCGTTGGCAAAAAAATCAGCCATACCCTAGTATTTTCGGCATTTGAAATTATTCGGGTTTTGCATTCCCAATTTCCCCTGATCGCACTTGGCGTGTTTGCCAGCGTGACAGATATTGCCATTTTCAGGGTTGCCTTCCTCGTCAGCCTGCTTGTCGGCTTTACGCTTTCAGCTTTTGGTATCTCTCTTAGCTCGCGCCTCTCTAGTGCATATGCAAAAGGCGATCTTTCCGAGATTGAAAGGCTTGCCAAAATTGTGAGCCGCAACGGCTTTTTCTTGTCATTTCCAGCATTTTTACTGCTGGTATTAGCTGGTCCGTGGTTGTTCAATACTGCCTTTGGTCCCGAGTTTGCAGGCGCGTATTACCTCTCTCTTTTGCTTGCCGGCTCTCAGGTCGTGTACGCATGGACAGGGCAGGTAGGGCTGATCCTCAACCTGACCGGATTTGGCGGAAAAACGGCAGTGGTTTCTGCTCTGGCACTCTTGTTCCAGATCGTATTGTTTTTTGTGCTGGTTCCGTTTTTGGGGGGGCTGGGTGCTGCAGGTGCATTTGCTGCTTCAGAAATATTTCTCCAAATACTACTAACAAGAAGAGTTATAAATCTTGTCCGGGTGAATCCGCTCTGGCTGCCGAGGGTAAAATAAAACGCATATCTTGTTATCCCGTCCTGGTATACTTCGCCAGCAAACCCTTTACGCGGAATGTTTTTTAAGGACCTGGCAGAAATGCTACAGTCTTTTGGCCATGATGTCGGAGTGATTGCGCCTTGTGCGCATTCGGTAAAGGAAGTCAGGATTACCCGCCGTTTCAAAGGCCCACGCTACTCTAACGTTAATGGGGTTCATACATTTAGAGATGATTTTATAGCGGTTCCCAAGGCGAAAAAATGGAATAGCCAGCGCTGGGTGGATAAATGCCGGCGCCTGCCTGCGCCATCTGGCACAACAGCTCCATCTCGGCCAGAAGTTCGAAATATATTATGGGAAAGTGATTGCCTTGTTTCGAGCAGTGATGCTGAAACTTTTGGTGTGACACTGATAGAAGCGATGGCTTCTGGATTACCGGTTGTGGCAACACGAAGTGGCGGACCGGAAGGGTTTATTGTTCCCGATGTTGGTTTTCTGGTTACCCCTGGAAACCCCGAAGAGCTAAGCAATGCCATGAAAAATGTAGTGGATGACCAACAAGCATGGAATGAAAAATCAGACGCCATAGCTGAATACGCTAAAATGCGGTTTGGAAAAAGCGCTATCCACCGCGAATACATGACCGTTTACAAGTGTGCTTTGGGTTGAAATGAAGATTGCATTTAATAGAGCTACCTACTTGTTTATCCTGCCAATTCTGGCGGCGCTTGGGCCATATTTCGAGGTTGTAAATATATCGGGGGTGAATCTTTATGCTTTTCGGGTGGCTGTTTTGCTTGGCCTTGCCGTGGTGCTGCTTAACCCGGGCAGTAGAAAAACCATTCACCGCGAAGCGGGCCTGTTTCTTGTTCTATTCGGAATTTGGCTGATTTGGGCATTGGAGGAATAACACCAATACAAAAGCTGAGAAATGCAGCCTGAATTCTACTGAAACGCCCCATTAAAAATAGGGGGATTACCGCAGGCTCACAGCGCGGTGGTAATTCCATGGCCATTGCCTTCACCCTCATTGAAGCAGCCAAGCTGAACAAGATTGATCCGCAGGCTTGGCTCACGTGGGTTCTGGAACGAATAGCCGACCACAAAATCAACAGGCTAGACGAACTAATGCCGTGGAATTATAGTTCAGGAACGTAATTAGCGGACGCTTACCCTAAGAAACCCGAGGATACTGTTCAAACAAACCGAGCCACCTCTCAATGCTTGCGCACGCCACGTCATTTGCATTCGTTTAGGGTGGTCGAAATAATGTCCTCGTAGTCCAACGGGAATGTAACGCTTTGAGGGTCCAGGCGAAGTATCTGGGCACTCACTTGTGCAAAAGCCATACACTCATATTGATCGAACGCTTCGAAGAGTTTCACGCGAATAGTATCTTCCGTTGCAGATGTCCTCCCCAACTTGGCCGCTTCAACGATGATATCTCTTTCAGCCTGCGTCGGGGTCAGGCAAGTTGATAGATTGTATTTCGCTTTGGCTTCATCGAAATACGACTGCGTGTGTGCATCGATTTCAGCAAAACCTAAGATATTGGAGACATGGTCAGCCAACGCCATGATCGCCAGAAAATACTTATTAACTGCTTCGGTGGTTACATCATCCAGAGATGGGTCAATCTCGATTGGGTTAGTATCGGCCCAATAGCCAGGTTGTAACGCCACTAGGTTTGCCCATTCAGTTGGACAATTGGTCGCCGCAATATCGGGACGGCTGATTGTGTCCAAGTTCTCAGCATAAGAAACTGTACCCGTCAGAACGAGCATTGCAAAAGAGGCGAACCATGCTGATTTTGTCTCCATAGCGTAGTATTCCTTATGTAAGCGTCCGCTAATTACGTTCCTGAACTATAATTCCACGGCATTAGTTCGTCTAGCCTGCTGGTTTTGTGGTCGGCTATTCGTGCCAGAACCCACGTGAGCCAATGACCCGCGCCCCAAGTATTCTCCAGCTTGATGGAGAGTCCTTGGGTTTAAATTGATGGCGTTATGCGGCCAGTTTGTCCATTGTTTTATTCTCTGCAAATTCCATAGGTGTCAGGTTTCCCAGTGCTGAATGCGGGCGTTGGTGGTTGTAATCGTGCTGCCAGAGTTCCAGAATCTCCCATGCATCTGATAGCGAGCTGAACAGGTTTTCATTTAGGCATTCGTCCCGCAGCTTGCCATTGAAGCTCTCGATGAAGCCATTTTGTTGGGGCTTGCCATGCGCGATATAGTGCCAATCCACGCCCGTATGCGCAGAAGACTTGCGGTATCGTAAACCCTCATAATTGGCCCATCGAGTTGCTGGCGGAGTTTGGAATTGTGATTTTCCTTCTCTACTTCATTTCTATTGCCGATGCTGTATGGCGTGATCACAAGCATCGCAAAGCTCATGTTATCGGTGTGCTGAATACCGGTGTTCTGGCAGCGACCTTTTTAGTTACCTCCCTTTCAAACAGTTCCTATCTAGCCAGCCCGATGAATTGGCTGCTTTTCGGGATTATTGCTATCTCAAGCCTGCCAATAGGTTCGCTAAAGCGGGATGCTCCGAGGTAGGCAACGGCGGAGTGAGCGACAAAAACAGTCGATATCCGAAGGGGGTGCTGCTTTAGCGGGGCAGGCTCACGGGGTTTTGGCCAGTTGCAGATAGGCGACAAAATCATATTTGTCACCGCGATAGATGGATTGGGTAAACTCGACCACGCGGCCACTTTCGAGGTAGGATGTGCGCTCGATGATCAGCACAGCCTGACCTTCATCAACCCCGAGCAGCGCGGCGTCTTCCTGTCCGGGGTTGCCGGCGGTAATGCGCTGGAGCGCGCGCACGGGGCGGTGGTTTGTGCGGTCCAGCACTTCGTAGAGGGAGCTTTTAACCAAAAGCGGGTTGGGCAGTATCTCGGGCGAAAGCGATGCACGCTCGATTGCCAGCGGGGTGCCGTCCGCGCTACGCAGGCGGGCGATGCGTGCAACAGAATCCGTGCCGGAAAGATCCAGAGCTTTGATTTCTTGTGCGGTCGGGCGAAAAAGCCCCCTTTCCAGCCAGAGCGAGCTGACATTCATGCCGCGGCTGGCCATGTCTTCGGTAAAGGAGGTCAGGCTCGAGAGAGATTGCTCGACCCGCATATCTCGTGCAGCGACAAATGAGCCGCTACCACGCCGCTGGATGATTTTTTCCGATTTGACCAGCGCCTCGATCGCCTTGCGCACCGTGACCCTTGAAAGCCCGCTCATCGTGGCAATATCGCGCTCGGGGGGGAGGGCGGAGCCGGGCGGCAGGCTGCCCGCCGTTATGCCGCCCTCGATATGACGGCGCAGCTGGAGATAGCGGGGGCCGTGAGCGGGGTCTAGCCAGCCTTGCGGGGCGAAGAATTCACCAAGGTTCATCAAAGGGCCGTGTGTTGTTGGTATGATGCCGATTAGATACCAGTTTATAGTGCGGGATACCAGAAATAATCTACGGCTATGGTTGTGGGGTGGGTCGGGCTGGCAGGATTACCGGCCTTGACCCGCCGCAAAAAGCTTCATATATAAGCCTCGAGAGGATGGCGCGGGCGAACGCCTCGCCAACCCGGTCAGATCCGGAAGGAAGCAGCCGTAACGAGTCCCGTTTGGGTCGATGTCCAGCCTCTCACCCAAACACCTGAAAAGGAGGGAAATGATGCCGTTATTTTCAACCCTCCGGGTCTGTTTCTAGAATCGCTATTCCGGCTCTCCCGACTGCCAACCTGTCTGCCAACCTATCTGCGTTATCGCTGGTGGCTTTGCTGCCGAAAGCGGCTTCATGAGCAATGCAAACTTGGCAGAGCTGGGGTGGGGCGGGTTTTTCCTTTCGGATATGAGTGTCGATGAGGTCGAGAAACTGGTTCCGGTGCGGGTTACGGATATTCATAAAAGCGCGGTCGGGGTGATAGGTGAAGCAGGCAGCGAACGGCTGAACATGACGCTCGATCTGGTAGAGCAGGGCGTGACCGTGGGAGACTGGCTGCTGAAAGACCCCGATACCGGCCAGCCGGTGCGGGTGTTGGCGCGCCAAAGCCTGCTAAAGCGGCGCAATGCGCGTACCAATGTGGATGACCAGCTGATTGCCGCCAATGTCGACACGTTGTTTGTGGTTTCTTCCTGCAACAAGGATTTTAACGTGGCGCGGTTGGAGCGCTATTTTGCACTGGCCCATCAGGGCGGGGCCGAGCCGGTGCTGATCCTGACCAAAGCCGACCTTGCCGCCGACCCCGAGAGCTATGTGGCCGAGGCCCGCCGCAGCTTGCCGGGCGTGCAGGTGGAGGCACTGGATGCCATGGCGCCAGACACCCCCGCAAAGCTGGCCACCTATTGTGGTACCGGGCAGACCGTGGTTCTGCTCGGCACTTCGGGGGTGGGCAAAACCACCCTGACCAACGCGCTGACCGGCCTTGACCAGCTGACCGCAGATATCCGCTCGGCGGATGCCCGGGGCCGTCATACCACCACCGCCCGCTCCATGCACCGGATGCTTGCCGGTGGCTGGCTGATAGATACACCGGGCATGCGCGCCTTGCGCTTGTCCGAGGCCCGCGCGGGGCTGGAGGTGGTGTTTTCCGATATCGAGGCCGTGGCCCGGGAGTGCCGCTTCAACGATTGCGCTCACGAGAGCGAGCCGGGCTGCGCTGTGCAGGTGGCGATCACGGCAGGAGAGATCGAGCCGGGCCGCCTCAAGCGCTGGCAAAAGCTGATGGCTGAAGATGCCCTTAGTGCCGAAACACCCGTTGAAAGCCGCGAGCGCCACCGGAAGCTTGGTCGCGCGTATGCTGGCGGCAAGGCGCGGGGCAGCATCAAGCGCAAGGGGCGATGAGAGGGCGTTGCCTTTTCTTCCGATTGCTCAGCGCACGGACATAATCTCCGAAAGCGGTTTTTTATTGGCCGAGGCGGCGGGGTAGGCGGCATCCTTGTCCGGATGGCCGACCACCAGAATCATCACCGGCTTTTCCGACTTTGGCCGCCCCAGAAGCGTGTTGAGAAACTTCATCGGGTTGGGGGTGTGCGTGAGGCTGCTCAGCCCCGCAAGATGAAGCGACGAGATTAAAAATCCGGTAGCGATCCCCACTGATTCCGGCACATAGTAGTGCTTGTAGCGGCTGCCATCTGCGCGCTCACCGTAGCGCTGGGCAAAGATCACGATCAGCAAAGGCGCCGTGGTGAGGTGGGGTTTTTGTGCGCCTGTGCCCAGTGGCTCCAGCGCGGATATCCATTCATCCCCACCCCCGCCAGCATAAAACGCTTCTTCTTCCTGCTCGGCTGCTTTGCGTATTTTTGCTTTCATATCAGGGCTTTGCACGACCGCAAAATGCCATGGTTGCTGGTTGGCACCGCTCGGCGCGCGGCCGGCTGTGGCGATGCACTGCTCGATTATCGAAAGCGGAACCGGCTGCGCGCTAAATTCCCGCACCGAATGGCGGCTGGACATTTTTTCCAGATATTCTGCCGCGCGCCGCTCCATTTCGCTATCGGCAACAGGCGCTGGCGGGTTTAGCGAAATTGCCTTGTATTTCGGTGACATGGTTCCCTCCGTGAATATTTCCACCACGCTAGCCCAGTTTTCCCTCGCCGAAAACCCCTCGGCTTGTTATGCTGCGCACCATGACTGACACCGAGACATCCTACCAGGTTCTGGCCCGTAAATACCGCCCCGATACATTTAGAGACCTCGTTGGGCAGGATGCTATGGTTCGCACCCTGAAGAACGCATTCGAGGCTGACCGGATCGCGCATGCCTTTATCATGACCGGCATCAGGGGTACGGGCAAAACCACCACCGCGCGCATCATTGCCAAAGGGCTGAATTGTGTCGGGGCAGATGGCAAGGGCGGTCCGACGATCGAGCCGTGCGGGCAGTGCGAGCCTTGTGTGGCCATCGCCGAAGGGCGCCATGTGGATGTGCTGGAAATGGATGCCGCCTCGCGCACGGGTGTAGCTGATATTCGCGAGATTATTGACTCGGTGCAGTATCGCGCGGCTTCGGCCCGCTACAAGGTGTATATCATTGACGAGGTGCATATGCTCAGCACCAACGCCTTTAACGCCTTGCTCAAAACCCTCGAAGAGCCGCCCGAGCATGTAAAATTCATTTTTGCTACGACCGAGATTCGCAAGGTGCCGGTTACCGTGCTTTCCCGCTGCCAGCGGTTTGATCTGCGCCGGATCGAGCCGGAAGTGATGGAAAAGTTCCTGCGCGGTATTGCCGATAAAGAAGGCGCAAAGATCGCCGCGGATGCGCTGGCGCTGATTATCCGCGCTTCTGAAGGCTCGGCGCGTGATGCGCTGTCGCTTTTGGATCAGGCTATTGCCCATAGCGCCGGCGAGACCACCGCCGAGCAGGTGCGCGCCATGCTCGGGCTGGCGGATCGTGGCCGGGTGCTGGACCTGTTTGACCACATCATGAAAGGTGAGGCGGCAGAGGCGCTGGCCGAGCTTTCCTCGCAATATGCGCAAGGGGCGGACCCGATGGCCGTACTGCGGGATCTGGCCGAGGTCACCCATTGGATTAGCGTGGTCAAGATATCTCCCGATGCGGTGGATGACCCGACAATATCGCCCGACGAACGTGACAGGGGCCGCATCATGGCCGAGCTGCCGATGCGCGCGCTGACCCGTCTGTGGCAAATGCTGCTGAAATCCCTTGAGGAAACCGCGATAGCCCCGAATACGATGATGGCCGCCGAAATGGCGATTATCCGCATGACCCACATTGCCGAGCTGCCCTCGCCCGAAGATCTGGTGCGCAAGTTGAAGGATGCGACCCGGCCTGCCAGTGCGGCCCCTTCAGTGGGCGGCGGAGCTGGTGGCCCAGCCGGCGCGACGGCAACCGCCGCGCCATCGCTGGCTCAATATACAAGCTTCAAGGATGTGCTGGACCTTATCCGCCAGCGTCGTGATCTCCACCTGTTGATAGAGGTGGAAAAACATGTCCGGCTTGTCAACTACGCGCCGGGCCGGATCGAATTCGCGCCCGCCGCCGATATGACCCCCGAGTTTGTCAGCCGTTTTGCTGCGCGGTTGCAAAACTGGACCGGCGCACGCTGGGGGATATCTGTTGTGTCCGAAGGTGGTGCAAGCACGATAGAGGAGCGGCGGGATGCCCATAATGCCGGCTTGCAGGAACAGGCCCTTGCCCACCCGCTGGTTGCGGCTGTTATGTCTGCCTTTTCCGGCGCTGAAATTCGCAATATCAAGGCCGATAATGTCTTTGATCATGCCAATGAGGGGATTGTCCCGATCGATGCCGACGAGCTGGATGACGAGTGGGAGCCGGTCGACCCTTTTGAGGAAAACGCCTAGCTGCACCTCGGCATATACGCATAAGCAACCCTAAAGCAACCTCCGCTTTGCGGACCGTTTGAAACCCAACCAAAAGGAATTCACACATGTTAAAAGGACTGGGCCAGATTGGCGATATGGCCAAGATGATGAAGCAGGCACAAAAAATGCAGGCCGAAATGGCCGGTGTGCAGGAGCGCATGGGCGAAATCATGGTCACAGGCGAGGCCGGCGCTGGTATGGTCACAGCCAATGCCAATGCCAAGGGCGAGCTTAAAGCCCTGTCGATTGACCCGTCACTTTTCACCCCGGATGACCGCGAGGTGGTAGAAGACCTGATATTGGCCGCGATCAAGGATGCGCAGGCCAAAGCTGGCGAGGCCGCGCAGGCCGAGATGGCCAAGGTGACCGAAGGCATGGGCCTGCCCGCAGATATGAAGCTGCCTTTCTAGATGGCGGGGGGGCGCGAGGTTGAACGGTTGATCGACCTGATGGCCAAGCTGCCCGGGCTTGGCCCTGTATCGGCGCGCCGTGCGGTGCTGACCCTGATCCGCAAAAAAGCACTGCTGATGGCCCCTTTGGCAACCGCTATGGCCGAGGTCGAGGCCACGGTGCGCGAATGCCGGATTTGCGCAAATATCACCACGGATACCTTTTGCGAGATATGCCGCAGCCCGAAGCGGGAGCAAACGCTGCTTTGCGTAGTTGAGTCCGTTGCCGATCTTTGGGCGATGGAACGGGGCGCGGCCTTCAAGGGCAGGTATTTTGTGCTTGGCGGAGTGCTTTCGGCACTTGATGGCATTACCCCCGAAGGTCTGCGCATTCCCGAGCTTGTCCGGCAGGTGCTGGAGGGCGATATTAGCGAGGTCATTCTGGCGCTGAACGCAACGATGGACGGCCAGACCACTGCGCATTATATCGCGGACCAGCTTTCCGAAAGTCGTGCGGCGCTGACCTCGCTGGCGCAGGGCGTGCCGATAGGGGGCGAGCTTAACTATCTTGATGACGGCACCATTGCCGCAGCGCTTAACGCGCGAAAAACCTTCTGAGCGACTTCTATTGTTATTGTTGACCTTTTCCCGATATAACGCTTCAAAATAACTTACGAGGATTCTATGCTTAAAGTACGCTTCCTGCCCTCTTTTGTAGCAGCACTTGCACTTTCTCTTCAGCCGGTTTCGGTGCAGGCGCAGGATAATGGGTCCATATCTGTTTTCGAGCGGATTGATATTGCCGGAGCCATGAGCACCAGCACCCAGCGCATGGCGAAGCTGGCCTGTTTTATCATGGAAGATATTAATGCTGAAGTTCACCGCGAGGAATTGCAAGCCGCGCTACAGCTTTTTGATTCGATGGGTGAAACATTGCTCGAGGGAGATGTGGCTTTGGGCCTGGCTGCCGAAACCAGCACCCGGGTGAAAAATGCGATGGGCGATGTCATGTATGCATGGCCGGTATTTCGAGACGACATGATAAGGGTGGCAAACGGTGAAGGGATTGATCCGGGCTGGATGGCTAAAATAGACCTTTACAGTCTTGATTTGCTGGAAAAAACCAAGAAACTAAAAAGCCGGATCGTCAGTGTCTATGGCGAGAGCTTCGTGGACGTGCCGATGATATTGACCCAGACCGTGGAAATTGCCAAGCGCCAGTATATGCGTATGGAAAAAGCGGCGAAAGAGAGCTGCTTGATCGGGGCCGGGGTCGACCCTGCGGCCAACCGGGTCAATCTCGAGCAAACCGCAGCGGTTTTTTCCGCAACACTGGACGCGCTGATCGACGGCTATCCCGGTCTGATCATGCCCGCCCCTTCGAGCGAAATAGCTGAAAAGCTGGTTGCTGTCCGGTTAAGCTGGCAAGAGCCGGCAGAACGTCTGAGCCGTCTGGTCTCGGGAGAGGAAGTCGAGCCTTCGGAGCATCAAAACATCGGGGAAAGGCTGGAAGAACTTTCGCAGCAGATGGTAGATATTGCCCGGATTTACAAGACTATCTTCCACGAGTAGCCAGCGCGCGCAGGCGCGCTTCGCGAATGGCAATATAGAGGGTCGAGCTAATAACCACCACCGCGCCGGCAATGGTTGCCCCGTCGGGGATCTCGTCATAAAGAAAATAGGCGGCAGCTGCTATCAATACCAGCCGCAGGTAGGTGATCGGCGCGAGCATACCCGCCTCGCCGTGCCGGTAGGCCTCTATATCCGCATAACCACGGATCGCGCCCGCAATAACGAGCACCAGCAAGGCGAAATTTCCGCGCAAATCATCGGGCATGGCAAGTACTGGCCAAGCAAAGGGAAGCGAGACAAATGCGGTAATGATGACCGAAGAAAAATAGGCCGAAATAGCGCCATCCTGCTGGGCAAGGCCCCGTGACATAGTAAGCGCGAGGGCAAACAGCATCGAGCTGGCCAGCGCCGCCAGCATCGCCGGCTCAAAACTACCCATGCCGGGCCGCAGGACAATGAGCGCGCCGCCAAACCCTATAGCAATCGCCGCGACCCGGCGGAAACCAACCCGCTCTTTCTGAAACAGCACTGCGAGCATCGTTGCCCAGATCGGTGCCAGAAAAAACAACACGGTGACCGTGGCCATTGGCAGCTCGGAAATGGCATAAAACCCCATATGAGTAGACGCCGCAATTAGAGTGCCGCGCAGAATATGGCTAAGCGGGCGGGTAAAGCGGAGCTGTGAGCGTAAACGGGAAAAAAACACCAGCGCCAGCAAGATAAGCCCGCTGGTGATCGCACTGCGCAGAAAGACGATCATCCGGCTGTCCAGCTGGGTGGAAAGATCCCGCACCGCGATAGCCATTGCGCTGGAACCGGCTACCGAGAGCAGTATCCACCATAGGGCGCGCAAATTGTCGGCTTGATGGGATGGATTCGCGGGCTTGGCGGTAGGATTCGGCAGAGTGGGCATGATTTTCCTTCCAGCAGGCCAGCATCTTTAGTTCATTCACAAAGGTCAAGTGGTGATTCTGGTTGACGACTTGCGAGATTCAGGTGCTGGCACATTTCACACTGCCGAAGTGGATAAATTATATCATGTGTGTTTACAGGGGGTTGGTGTGATGTCTGGGGTGATTTCTCTAATGGAGGGGTTGAAAAATTCTTAATACCTGTATAGATATGCGTAAATCACATAGCAGCTATGCGGTATTTGCACTTCTCTGATATGCAAAAAACGTCATATTGCACTGCACGCAAAATAAAAAGAGAATAGGAGCAGCGTATGTTCGATTACGTTGATTCAACGGCTTATGCCAATGACCAGGGCGCACGGGCGCAAAAACTGTTTGCCGCCGTTGTGCTGGCAGCGCTGGATGATGCTATTGCCGACGATAAAAAATATGGCAACGGTCCTGAAGTGATCGCCCGCTGGGCGCGCTCGCGCGATGGTCGCGAGGTGCTTATGTGTGCGGGCATAGATCCCAACGAGCGCTGCGTAAAAGGCATGATGTCGTTTGTCGGGCGCGGGGTGCGGACCTCGGTTGCGCTATCGCGCGAGGAAAGCGAGCGGCAGGCACAGGCCGCCGCCGCCTGATCAACCCCTCACATCATTTATAAGCCCTGTCCTTTGGCGGGGCTTTACTTTTTTTTGCGGGACTGTTTTTCAACGAGGCCCGATATGCCTTCGCGGCGCTTCAGCTCGGCCAGCACATCTTTCCATTTTACATCTCTTGAAGACAGCATCACCAGCAGGTGAAACAGTACATCAGCCGCTTCTTCGGTGAGGTTTTTCTTGTCGCCCTTGGCTGCTGCGATGATCGCCTCTACGGCTTCTTCTCCGAATTTCTCGGCGCATTTTGAGGGTCCACGGGCAAACAGCTTTGCCGCGTAGGATTTTTTTTCGTCTTCGCCCTTGCGGCTTTCGATTGTCTTGGCAAGGCGCGTGAGTACATTGGCCATCTAGATACGAACCGGAACCCCGGCCTCCTGCATATATTGCTTTGCTTCCCCGATGGTATAGGTGCCAAAGTGGAAAATGGAAGCGGCAAGCACCGCAGAGGCATGGCCCTCGGTCACACCTTCGACGAGGTGTTGCAAATTGCCCACACCCCCCGAGGCGATCACCGGTATCCGGACCGCATCGGAAACCGCACGGGTAAGAGGTAGGTTAAAGCCCGCTTTCGTGCCGTCACGGTCCATGCTGGTCAGCAGAATTTCTCCCGCGCCCTTGCTTTCCATCAGTAGAGCAAATTCAACAGCATCAATACCCGTGCTCTGTCGCCCGCCATGGGTAAAAATCTCCCATTTGCCGTCAGAAACCGTTTTGGCATCAATCGCCACCACAATGCACTGGTTGCCAAACTTGTTGGCACTGGCGGATATCACTTCGGGGTCCGCCACCGCTGCGGAGTTAAACGAAACCTTGTCGGCACCCGCCAAAAGCAGCTTGCGCACATCCTCCACCCCGCGCACCCCGCCACCAATTGTCAGCGGCATAAAGCACTGTTCCGCCGTGCGCCGTGCCACGTCATACATGGTGCCACGGTTTTCCAGCGTGGCGGCGATGTCAAGAAAACACAGCTCATCCGCTCCCGCAGCATCATAAGCCTTAGCCGATTCCACAGGGTCACCCGCGTCGATCAGATCAACAAAGTTGACCCCCTTGACCACACGGCCATCCTTGACATCAAGGCAGGGGATTATTCTGGTTTTTAGCATCTAAATGCCCTTGTTCCCAATTTGCTTCACCATAAAACTCGGAGTTTCCAGTTGCCAGCCCCGTGCTTCATTCTTTTCTGCCAAATACTCGCAGGGGGAATTGCGTAGCAAGGGGGGCGGCAGCCCCCGCTACCCCTTTAACAGCTTTGCCGCTTCCGCCGCATCAATCGCGCCATCATAAAGCGCTCGCCCTGAAATGGCACCGTTAAGCGGTGCGCCGCAGGCCTTCAGCGCCCGAAGGTCGTCCATCGAGCTTACCCCGCCCGAGGCGATCACCGGAATATTCACCGCATTGGCCAGTGCCGCCGTGGCCTCTACATTTGGCCCCTGCATTGCGCCATCGCGATCAATATCGGTGTAAATAATCGCTGCGACCCCTGCATCTTCAAACCGCCGCGCCAAATCCAGTGCGGTCACGTCCGATGTCTCCGCCCAGCCTTCAACCGCTACCTTTCCGCCCCGCGCGTCGATGCCGACGGCGACCTGATGCGGAAATAAACGCGCGGCTTCCTTGACCAGCGCAGGGTTGCGCAGCGCCACCGTGCCAAGGATCACCCGCTCCAACCCGTGCGACAGCCAGCGCTCGATGGTGGCGATATCGCGGATGCCACCGCCAAGCTGCGCCGGAATACTGCATTCTTTCAGGATGGCCTCGACGGGCGCGGCATTCACCGGCTCGCCAGCAAAAGCCCCGTTGAGGTCAACCAGATGCAGCCACTCACAGCCCGCATCCTGAAAGGCACGGGCCTGCGCGGCGGGGTTGTCGTTAAATACCGTGGCCTGGTTCATCTCGCCCTTCACAAGGCGCACGCAGTTGCCGTCTTTCAGGTCTATTGCCGGATAAAGGATCATTCTGGTCTCCCGAGCTGTTTCCCCGCGTTTTAGCGCATATCCGCTAAGGCGCAAGCTGCCATTACGTCACCGTTGACCGCAAAGAGCTTTTCGCTATCATTTATATACCCAACAGGAGAGAAAAAATGAAAAATATAATAGCGGCAGCGCTAGTAATACTGCCACTTGCTGCGCAGGCCGGAGATGTAACAGGGCTTTGGCAAACCGCACCGAATGAAGAAGGAAAGTATTTGCAGGTGCAAATTGCCGCTTGTGCGGATAATTCAGCACAGATTTGCGGTGTTATTACCGCCGGTTTTGGCGGTGCATCGCAAGACAACAACGGCAAGCCGATCATCTGGGGCATGCAGCGTAAAAGCGAAGATTTCTGGAACCGGGGCAATGTATGGGCGCCCGACAGTGATAAAACCTACCGCGCCAACTTGACCCTTGAAGGCGATCAGCTGGTTGTGCAGGGCTGTGTTGCAGGGATATTCTGTCGCTCGTCTGTCTGGACACGGGCGCAATAAAATCTGCGCGTCGGTGGTGTTTGCCGACGCTATGGCTTCCAGCGCAAGAAATTCCCGATCAGGCGCAGGCCGGTGGCCTGGCTCTTTTCGGGATGAAATTGCGTGCCGATCATATTATCCCGCCCGATCACCGCCGTGATTTGGCCACCATATTCTGCATGGGCCAGCTTGTGGGCGGGGTTTTCGGGGGCAAGGTGGTAGGAGTGCACAAAATAGGCATGATCGCCGGATTTGACCCCCTCCAGCACCGGATGTGGCTGGTCAATCACCAGCTCGTTCCAGCCCATATGCGGAATTTTCAGCTTTGGGTTATCGGGGCGAAATTTGACAACCTCGCCGCTGATCCAGCCAAAGCCTTTTGTTTTGTGGCCGTGTTCTCGCCCGAGCGTGGCCATCAGCTGCATGCCGACACAAATGCCGAGAAAGGGTGCGCCCTCACGCAGGACACGCTGCTCGATGGCCTCTAAAAGCCCGTCATATCCGCCAAGACCGTCGCGGCAATCCTTGAAAGCGCCAACACCGGGCAGCACAATACGCTCCGCTTTTGCCACCACTTCAGGGTCGGACGAAACCAGGATTTTATCTCCGGTTTCCGCCGCCATCCGCTCGAAGCTTTTTTCGGCGGAGCGCAGGTTTCCGCTGTCATAGTCAACAATGACTGTGGTCATTCGCTTAACGTTCCCTTGGTGGAGGGAATATCGGTAGCTTTGCGCGGGTCGGTATCAAGTGCTTGGCGCAGAGCGCGGGCCACGGCTTTGAAGGCCGCTTCCGCAATATGGTGGCTGTTAAAGCCGTCAAGCTTGGCGACATTCAGGGTAATGCCGCCATTCATGGCAAATGCGGTGAAGAATTCGCGCACCAGCTCGGTATCGAAATTGCCGATTTTGGGCGCGGTCATTTCGACATTCCACACCAGAAACGGCCGCCCCGACAGGTCGAGTGCGGCGCGCACGAGGGTGTCATCCATCGGCAGGTGGCATTCGCCATAGCGGTTGATGCCGCGTTTATCCCCCAGTGCGATTGTCAGGGCTTTGCCCAGCGCAATGCCGACATCCTCCACCGTGTGGTGGTCATCAATGTGCAAATCGCCAATGGCGCGGACCTTCATGTCTATCAGGGCGTGGCGCGAGAGCTGGTCCAGCATGTGGTCAAAAAACCCGATGCCGGTCTGGTTGTCATAGATGCCGGTGCCGTCGAGGTTGATCTCGACGGTTATATCGGTTTCCGCGGTTTTGCGGGATTGGGTTGCTTTGCGCATGGTGGCCTCCGTTTGCGGCGGTTATAGCGGCCAATGGCGGCGGGGGCAATCCGGCAAGAGCGGGCTTGTTTCAGACGGGGCTTTCCCAATTGGCGAGGTTGCTCAAGCCTTCGCAGATATGCTCAAAGGCAGCAGCAGCCCGTGCGGCGTGGTGGCGGGCATGCATGTGGCCGTGCATCAGGCCTTCTTCTTCCATCAGCACGCTTTCGCCACCGGAAAACAGGTGCAGGGTGTTGTAGAGCACCCCCTCGTCATGCAGCGGGTCGCACGCCGCGATAGATATATAGCTTGGCGGCAGGTTGTTGAAATCATCGCCCATCAGCGGAAAGTAATCTGCATTATTCGGGCGGGGCTGGCCGCCGAGGCGCAGGGCTTCAAATTCCCGGATCGCGGTGGCGGTCAGGATCGGGGCTTCGGCGTGGGTTTTAAAGCTTTCGTGTTCGCCGGGGGTGTCGAGCCACGGATAGATCAGCATATGGCCATGCACCTTGTCGCGGCGCTTCAGGGTTGCGCTGGCTGCGAGGGTGGCGCCGGCGCTGTCACCGGCAAGGATGAGCTTTTCGTCGAGCGCATCTATTACCATGAGGGCATCTTCGAGCTGCGCAGGAAAGGGGTGCTCGGGGGCGAGGCGGTAATCTACCGCCAAAATATCCAGCCCGGTTTTGTCGCATATTTCCATGCATATAGCGTGATGGCTCTCGAGATTGCCCAGCGCAAAGCCGCCGCCATGAAAATAAACCACCAGCGCGGAAGGATTATTGCCGTGATAGCGGCGGGTTGGCACGGTGCCTATGGCTTTGTCGGTATAGCGAATTTCGGGCAGGGCGGGCTGGATGGAGGCGCAAAAGTCAAGATAGGCTTTGCGTATGTTTTCCAGCGAGGGGTCTTTTGGCATAAATCCGGCATTATAGGCGAGATATTCGTGGATGTCGCGAGCGAGCAGGTTGGAGTAGTCGGGTTTTGTCATGGGTTTCCCTTTGATAATGCGGGCAATATGCACAAACATTCCAGCTTTTGGAAGTTTTTTCTGGATCGCTCTTGACCTTCCACACACTGGAAGGCCTATCTCCCATGCCATGTGATACTAAACGGAGTAGAATCATGGATGATTTCAGCAATATAACCAAAGCGGAATTTCCGGTGATTGGCATGAACTGTGGTGGTTGCGCTAAAAAGGTAAAGAAAGCACTGGAAGAGCTGGACGGGGTGGAAAACGCCGATGTCAGCCACGAGGAAAGCAAGGCGGTAGTGGTGTTTGATCCGTCAAAAACCGGTATCGAGGCTTTGAAGGCTGCCGTGCTGGCGATGGATTATAAGCTCGAACCGGAGGTCGCGGAAGCGGTAGAGGCCGCGCCGGTAGCAGACATAAAGTTTGCCGAAGATTTCAAGATCAATATCACCGGCATGACCTGCTCCAGCTGTGCGGGGCGCATCGAGACGGCGCTGAACGAGGCTGACGGGGTGGATATGGCCAGTGTTAATCTGGCGCTGGAAAATGCCACGATCAGCTTTAACCCTGAAAAAATCAGCCAAGAGGATATCAAGAAAATTGTGGCCGATACCGGCTATGGTGCCGAGGAACTGAAAAAGCCGGGCGCAGCCGGAGAGGCCACGCTTGATATTACCGGCATGACCTGTTCGAGCTGCTCGGGGCGCATCGAGACCGCGCTGAATGAAGCGACGGGGGTTTCTTCGGCTAGTGTCAATCTGGCAATCGAAACCGCGACCATCAGCTTTGACCCGACCATCACCAGCGCGCAGGCCTTGGTGAAAGTGGTCGAGGAGGCCGGTTATGGTGCCAAGATCAAGGATCAGTCCGATGATGATGACGCAGAGGAAAAGAAGCGGCTGAAAAAGCTGAAATACATTCTGATCTTCTCGCTGGTGCTTACGGCGCCGTTGGTGGCGCAGATGGTGGCCTTTTTCCTCGGAATTCCTTTTCATGTATTGCCATGGATAGAGGTGCTGCTGGCAACGCCGGTGCAGTTTTATGTCGGGTCGCGCTATTATGTAGGGGCGTGGCATGCGCTGAAGGCCAAGGCAGGCAATATGGACCTGCTGGTCGCGATGGGCACCACGGCGGCCTATTTCTATAGTCTCTGGATGGTTGTTACCCTCGGGGATGACGCGATGGGCAAGCTTTATTTCGAGGCGTCTACCGTTGTGATCTCGCTGGTGCTGATGGGCAAATACATCGAAACCAAGGCCAAGCGCTCGGCCAGCTCTGCCCTGCGTGATCTGCTGGGGCTGCGCCCGAGCAGTGCCACTATCCTGACTGACGAGGGCGAGGTGGTGAAGCCTATTGATATGGTTCAGGTTGGCGATATTGCGCTGCTGCGCCCTGGCGGGCGGGTGCCTGTTGACGGGGTAATCGTCGAGGGCGAGAGCGAGTTGGACGAAGCACTGATTACCGGCGAATCCATGCCGGTGCTGCGCAAGGTTGGTGACGAGATTATCGCCGGTGCAATCAACGGTGGCGGTGTGCTGAAGATCCGCACATCGCGGGTTGGCGAGGATACCACACTGGCGAAAGTTGCGCATATGGTCGAGCAGGCGCAGGTTGGCAAAGCGCCGATCCAGAAGCTGGTCGATACCATTTCGTCGATATTCGTGCCGACGATTGTAGTGATTGCTATTCTGACCTTTATTTTATGGACGCTGAGCGGGGCGGGCTTTGAATCTGCCATTGTGGCCACCATTTCGGTGCTGGTTATTGCTTGCCCCTGTGCGCTGGGGCTGGCAACACCGACCGCGCTGGTGGCCGGCACAGGCTCGGGGGCCAAGGCGGGGATCCTGATCCGTGATATCATCACGCTGGAGCGCGCCAAAACCATCGACACCGTGGTGTTTGATAAAACCGGCACCCTGACCATGGGTAAGCCAACCGTTGCGGCTATCCACACTTTCGAGGGCGATGAAGCCTCGCTGTTGGCGCTGGGTGCGGCTGTGCAATCCGGCTCCGAGCACCCGCTCGGCAAGGCGATTGTTATCGAGGCTGAAACGCGCGGTATTACTCCGCTGGAGGCCAGGGATGCCAAGGCGACCGCTGGCGAGGGCATTGAGGTAACGGTTGACGGCGAGATTGTCCGCATGGGTCGCGGCCGCTTTGCGGTGAGCAATATGAACCCGGCGCAAGAAAAGCTGGCGCTGGAAATGCGCGGCGGTGGCCGCACTGTTGTGTGGTTGGCGCGGGCCGGTAAGCCGGTCGGGCTGGTTGCCTATACCGATCCGGTGCGCCCCGAGGCCAAAGAGGCCATTGCCTTGCTGCACGGGCGCGGTGTTGCCGCTTATCTGATGACCGGTGACAATGCCGAAACCGCCGCCAAAGTGGCCGCGGAGCTGGGGATCGACAAGGTGATCGCCGATATGCGCCCCGAAGACAAGGCGCGTGAAGTGGCCGCACTTGCCGCGCAGGGCAAGCATGTGGCCATGGTCGGAGACGGGGTAAATGATGCGCCCGCACTTGCCGAAGCCACCCTTGGTATTGCCATGGGTGGCGGCGCCGATGTGGCGATCGAAACCGCCGGTTTTGTGCTGATGCGCCCGGACCCCCGACTGGTGAGCGCGGCACTGGATGTGTCGTTCAAGACTGCAAGCAAGATCAGGCAAAACTTGTTCTGGGCCTTTGCCTATAATACCGTGGGTATTCCGATTGCGGCCTTTGGCTATCTCAACCCGGCGCTTGCCGGCGCGGCTATGGCCTTTAGCTCGGTGTTTGTGGTCGGGAACTCGATATTGCT
The DNA here is from genome assembly GCA_021647745.1 of Paracoccaceae bacterium. Taxonomy (GTDB): domain Bacteria; phylum Pseudomonadota; class Alphaproteobacteria; order Rhodobacterales; family Rhodobacteraceae; genus UBA3077. The sequence continues at coordinate 24,664 of JAKIUB010000020.1, forward strand.
GAAACGCTGGAAACCGGAGGTAGCTAAATGAATATCGGAGATGCATCGACCCAGAGCGGTTTGCCGGCCAAGACCATCCGTTACTATGAGGATATCGGGCTGGTAAGCCCCGGTCGCGGCCAAAATGGTTATCGGCGGTTTTCAGACAGCGACTTGCACAAGCTTGCCTTTGTGCAGCGGGCCCGTAGCCTCGGGTTTTCGATCGAGGAATGTCGGGCGCTGTTATCGCTTTATGATGATCGGGAGCGGGTCAGTGCCGATGTTAAAGCTCTGGCGCGCAGTCATTTGGCCCAGATAGAGGAGAAAATTTCAGGCTTACAGGCAATGCAAAAAACGTTATCGGAGCTGGTGGATAAATGCCACGGCGATGAACGGCCCGATTGCCCGATCCTTGACGGATTGGCGGGGGTAAAAGTGACAATAAAAGTGACAGGGGATGTCGAATGAAGAAAATCTTGACTTGGGTTTTGGTAGCCGTGGCTGTTATCGGAGGGGGATTGTGGCTTTCGCAGACAAAACCCGCCGAAGGGCCGCTATCTGCCGGCGAAATAATCGTGCCGAGCTTCACCGCGCTGGCTGCCGAGGGCGAAAAGGTATACCTTAACAGCTGCGCGGCTTGCCACGGGGTAAATCTGGCCGGAACAAATGATGGCCCTTCTTTGCTGGATTTTGTTTACCGGCCGGCCCATCACTCGGATTATGCCTTTGTCAGTGCTGTGCAAAACGGGGTGACAGCGCATCACTGGAATTTTGGCAATATGCCGCGGCAAACGCAGGTCACTGACGAAGAACTGGTGCGGGTGATCTCGTATATCCGCGAGGTGCAGCGGGCTAACGGGCTTAACTAGTCGGTATTATTACCGGGTTGCTTTCCGAAGCAGATAACTAAACCATAAATTAACGGCCTGCCTTTTTGGTGGGCCGTTTTGCGTCGGAATCGCTTGCTTTGCAACTGAACATATGTTCAGTTAAGGTGTCAGGAGGTCCCATGTTTACAGCATCCATGAATTTCGCCCTCGGGGAAGATATCGAAGCGCTGCGCGATATGGTTCATCGCTGGGCGCAGGAGCGGGTGGCACCCATAGCCGCCGATATCGACGCGCAAAACCGGTTTCCCGCCGAGCTGTGGCGTGAGATGGGTGAGCTGGGGCTGCTCGGGGTCACTGTGCCGGAAGCATATGGCGGCGCCGGCATGGGCTATCTGGCCCATACGGTAGTGGTGGAGGAGCTGGCGCGGGCGAGTGCTTCGGTCAGCCTTTCCTACGGAGCGCATTCCAACCTATGCGTTAACCAGATCAGGCTTAATGGCTCGGAGGCGCAAAAAACAAAATACCTTCCGGGGCTGGTTTCGGGCGCGCATGTCGGGGCGCTGGCGATGAGCGAGGCAGGGGCCGGCTCGGATGTGGTCAGCATGCAGCTGCGCGCTGACAAGAAAAACGACCGTTATGTGCTGAACGGCACCAAATACTGGATCACCAACGGGCCGGATGCGGATACCTTGGTGGTCTATGCCAAGACCGACCCAAAAGCAGGGGCGCGCGGCATGACCGCGTTTATCATCGAGAAATCCATGGCGGGTTTTAGCACCAGTGCGCATTTTGACAAGTTGGGGATGCGCGGCAGCAACACCGCCGAGCTGATCTTTGAAGATGTCGAAGTGCCGTTCGAGAACGTGCTGGGCGAGGAAGGCAAGGGCGTGAATGTGCTGATGTCTGGCCTTGATTATGAGCGCGTGGTGCTCAGCGGCATCGGCGTGGGGCTGATGCACGCGGTGCTGGACCACATTATGCCCTATATGCACGAGCGCAAACAGTTCGGGCAAAAGATTGGGGATTTCCAGCTGATGCAGGGGAAAATTGCCGATATTTACAGCGTGATGAACTCGGCGCGGGCCTATGTATATGCGGTGGCGGCCTCGTGTGATCGGGGTGAAGTAACAAGACAGGATGCGGCGGGCTGTGTGCTTTACGCCTCTGAAAAGGCGATGGAAGTTGCTACCCAAGGTGTGCAGGCGATGGGTGGTGCAGGCTATATGAATGACAGCCCGCTGGCGCGCATCATGCGTGATGCCAAGCTGATGGAGATCGGGGCAGGGACCAGCGAGATCAGGCGAATGCTGATCGGGCGCGAATTGATGAAGGTGACGGGATGAGCCGGATACGCACGGCTGTAAATGCCGATTCAGCCGAATTCAAAACCAATGCTATTGCGCTGGAGCGTGCGTTGCAGGATGTTGCCGGCAAAGCTGCCCAAGCGGCATTGGGTGGCTCTGAAGGCGCGCGCAAGCGCCACCTCGGGCGGGGTAAAATGCTGCCGAGGGACCGTGTGGCAGGGCTGCTGGATGCTGGCTCGCCGTTTCTGGAAATTGGTGCGCTGGCGGCATATGGCATATATGACAATGCTTCGCCTGCCGCAGGGGTGATTGCCGGTATCGGGCTGGTGCATGGGCGCGAGGTGATGGTGGTTTGCAATGATGCCACCGTGAAGGGTGGGACGTATTATCCGCTAACGGTAAAAAAGCATCTGCGTGCACAGGAGATCGCCGAGGAGAACCATCTGCCATGCATCTATCTGGTGGATAGCGGCGGGGCGAACCTGCCCAACCAAGACGAGGTTTTCCCCGACCGTGACCATTTCGGGCGGATTTTCTATAATCAGGCGCGGATGAGCGCCAAGGGGATTGCGCAGATCGCGGTGGTGATGGGGAGCTGCACGGCGGGCGGGGCTTATGTGCCGGCAATGAGCGATGTTTCGATCATTGTGAAAGAGCAGGGCACGATATTTTTGGCTGGCCCGCCTTTGGTGAAGGCTGCGACGGGGGAGGTTGTTTCGGCTGAGGATTTGGGCGGCGGGGATGTGCATACGCGGCTTTCAGGCGTGGCTGATTATCTGGCGGAGGATGACAGGCATGCGCTGGCGCTCGCCCGGCAGGCTGTTGCCGCGCTCAACCGACCCAAGGGGGCCGGCATCGCGCGGCAACGGCCGGTTGCACCTGCCTGTGACCCGAGCGAAATGCTGGGTGTGATACCCGCAGACCCCAAGGTGCCCTATGATATTCGAGAGGTGATCGCGCGCATGGTGGATGGCTCGGAGTTTGACGAATTCAAGGCGCGGTTTGGCACCACGCTGGTTTGCGGCTTTGCCCATATCGAGGGTATTCCGGTAGGGATCATTGCCAATAATGGTGTGTTGTTTTCCGAGAGCGCCGTGAAGGGTGCGCATTTTGTAGAGCTGTGCTGCCAGCGCAAAATCCCGTTGGTATTCTTGCAAAACATCACCGGCTTTATGGTCGGGCAAAAGTATGAGGCCGAGGGGATTGCGCGGCATGGCGCCAAGCTGGTAACGGCGGTGGCCTGTGCGAGTGTACCCAAGGTGACGGTGCTGGTTGGCGGCTCTTTCGGGGCGGGGAATTACGGCATGTCGGGGCGGGCTTATAGCCCGAGATTTCTGTGGACATGGCCGAATTCGCGCATATCGGTAATGGGCGGAGAGCAGGCGGCGGGCGTGCTGGCAACGGTGAAGCGCGACGGCATCGAGCGCGATGGCGGTGAGTGGAGCGCCGAGGAAGAAGCGGCCTTCAAGGCGCCAACCCTGAAGATGTTTGAGGAGCAGAGCCATCCGCTTTATGCTACGGCGCGGCTATGGGATGATGGTATCATTGACCCGCGCGACACACGCAAGGTGATCGGGCTGTCGCTGCGCGCGGCACTGAATGCAGAGATCGAGGAGACACGTTTTGGCGTGTTTCGGATGTGAGGAGCGCTGATGTTTAGCAAAATTCTTATAGCTAATCGAGGCGAGATCGCTTGCCGGATTATTGAAACTGCGCACAAAATGGGTGTGTTGACAGTGGCGGTTTACTCTGACGCTGACCGGGATGCCAAGCACGTGGCCATGGCCGATGAAGCCGTGCACCTCGGGCCGCCGGCGGTAAATGAGAGCTATCTACTTGGTGAGCGGGTGGTGGAGGCGGCACTGAACACCGGAGCCGAGGCTATCCATCCCGGTTATGGGTTTTTGTCTGAAAACCCTGAATTTGTGGAGATGGTCGAGGCGGCAGGGCTGGTTTTTATTGGTCCGTCAGTTAGTGCCATACGCGCGATGGGGCTGAAGGATGCGGCCAAGAAGCTGATGGAGGAGGCGGGCGTGCCGGTAGTGCCGGGGTATCATGGCGACAATCAGGATGATGGTTTTTTGGCGACCAAGGCTGAGGAAATCGGCTATCCGGTGCTTATCAAGGCCGTGGCGGGGGGCGGCGGTAAGGGGATGCGCCGCGTTGACCATAGTGCCGATTTTGCAGAGCTATTGCACGCGGCGCGGCGCGAGAGCAGCGCCAGCTTTGGCAATGATCAGGTGTTGATCGAAAAATACATTCTGAGTCCGCGCCATATCGAGATACAGGTTTTTGGCGATAATCACGGGGAGGCAGTGCATCTTTTCGAGCGGGATTGTTCGCTTCAGCGCCGCCACCAGAAAGTGATCGAGGAGGCCCCCGCACCGGGAATGACCGAAGAAATGCGCGCTGCCATGGGGGCTGCGGCAGTAAAGGCAGCCAAGGCAATCGGCTATAGCGGCGCGGGTACGGTTGAATTTATTGTTGACGGTGCAGACGGGCTGCGGGCAGACGGTTTTTGGTTTATGGAAATGAACACGCGCTTGCAGGTCGAGCATCCGGTGAGTGAAATGATCACCGGTGTGGATATTGTGGCGTGGCAATTGCAAGTGGCTGCGGGAGAGGCTTTGCCCGCGCGGCAAGAAGATTTACGCATAAACGGCCATGCTTTCGAGGCGCGGATATATGCGGAGGACGTGGCTGCGGGGTTTTTGCCTGCGACAGGCCGGCTTGAGGTGCTGGATTTTCCCGCTGATGTGCGCATTGATAGCGGTGTGCGCGCTGGCGACGAGATTTCGCCCTATTATGACCCGATGATTGCAAAGCTGACGGTGTGGGGCAAAAACCGGACCGAGGCGCTCGGGCGGTTGCACCGCGCTTTGTCTAACACCGATATTATCGGCTGCACGACCAATGTTGATTTTCTGGCGGCTCTGGCGGCCAATGAGGCTTTTGGGCGCGGGGATGTTGATACCGGCCTGATCGAGCGGGATCTTGCAGAGCTGATCGCTTTGCCTGCGCCCTCTGCTATGGTGAAGGCGTTGGCGGCCATTGCGGCGCGTGACTGGGGCAGCGGGTTTACGCTTTGGGCGCCGCTTTGCCAGTCGGTCGGGCTGGAGGGGGAGGTGCTGCCGGTTTTGGTGCTGGGAAAAGAGCGCTATCTGGTTGATGGTCTGGCGGTAAATGTGCTTTTGCGAGACGGGCCGGATTGGCGGGTCGAGATCGGGGGGCGGATATATCAGGCGCGGGTCTGGCGGCTGGGCGGGCAGGTGCATGTGCGCTTGCCGGGCATGCGGTTGTCGGTTCTGGTTGATGATCCTCTGGAAGCGGGGGGCAATGAGGCGGCTGATGCAAGCGATCTCTATGCGCCGATGCCCGGGCTGGTTAGCGCTATCATGGCCGCCGCCGGAGACGAGGTCGAGGCCGGTGCGCCGCTTTTGGTAATGGAAGCGATGAAGATGGAACACACTTTGCGCGCGCCGTTTACCGGTGTTGTTGCCGAAGTTTTGGCTGTGGCTGGCGCGCAGGTGGAAAGCGGCGCCCTGCTTTTACGGATGGAAGCGCCATGATCCGGCTACATCATTGCCCCCGGATCCGCCCACAGCGCACTTTGCCACAAAAGGGTGATGCTCTACTTTATGTGAAGGATGAATCTGGCGCCGTAAATGACTGAATTTGTAAGAATATTTGAAATGGCACCCCGAGACGGATTGCAGAATGAAAAGAGGGTGATTCCGCTGGCGGACAAGATCCGGCTGGTGAATCTTCTGTCGGAATGCGGGTTTAGCCATATCGAAACGGCTAGTTTTGTGTCAGCCAGATGGGTGCCGCAAATGGCCGATAGCGCTGAAGTGCTGGCCGGGATAAAGCGTTGGCCCGAGGTGGCCTATACTGCCCTCACGCCAAATATGCGCGGCTATGAAAATGCGCGCAGGGCGGTGGTGGACGAGGTGGCCGTGTTTGGCTCGGCCTCCGAGGGGTTTTGCCAGGCCAATATCAACTGCAGCATTGCCGAGAGTTTTGAGCGCTTTGCACCGGTGCTCAAAGCGGCGCGGGAAGATGGAATCCGGGTGCGCGGCTATGTATCATGTATTGTTGACTGCCCCTATGACGGGCCAACCTCTCCCGAGGCGGTGCGGCGGGTGGCCACCGAAATGCTGGAGATGGGCTGCTACCAGATATCGCTGGGCGATACGATTGGCAGCGGCACCCCCGAGCGGATCGGGACGATGCTGCAACATGTGTTGCGCGACATTCCGGCAGACAGGCTTGCGGGGCATTTTCATGATACCAACGGGCGGGCGGTCGAGAATATAGAAGCGGCTCTCGGGCTGGGATTACGGGTGTTTGATGCGGCCATCGGGGGGCTGGGGGGCTGTCCCTATGCGCCCGGTGCCAAGGGAAATGTGGATACAATGAAGGTGATGATGCGCCTGCACGAGCTGGGATATGAAACCGGCCTGAACCGTGAAAAGCTACAGGTAGCCGCGGATTTTGCCCAAGATTTGAGGAGTTGAAAATGAAAAAACTGCGGATAGAAACAGATGGTCGCGGGGTTGCGACCCTGACCCTGAATATGCCGGAAAAGCATAACGCACTGGGCCGCCAGATGATCGCGGAGCTGACGGAGGCCAGCGCTCGCCTTGGTGCGGACCCTGCTGTGCGGGTGGTGGTGTTGACCGGCGCGGGGGCGAGCTTTTGTGCTGGCGGAGATCTGGCGTGGATGAAAGAGCAGATGAATGCCACCCGCGCTGTACGCATGGCCGAGGCCCGCCTGTTGGCCGAAATGCTGTTTTCTCTCAATACCTTGCCCAAGCCGCTGATCGGGCGGGTTGAGGGCAATGCTTTTGGCGGCGGGGTTGGGTTGATGTCTGTTTGTGATGTTGTTGTGGCGGCTGAAGGGGTGAAAATAGGGCTGACAGAAACCCGCCTCGGGCTGATACCGGCCACGATCTCGCCCTATGTGATCGCCCGTATGGGCGAGGCAATGGCGCGGCGGGTGTTTATGTCGGGGCGTATATTCGAGGCGGCGGAGGCCAAGGTGATGGGGCTGGTAGCCAAGGTGGTGATCCCCGAACATCTTGATCTGGCCATCGAGGCGGAGATAAAGCCCTATCTTCTGGCCGCACCGGAGGCGGTGGCAGCGGCCAAGAAGCTGACGCGCTCGCTTGGGCCGGTGATTGATGAAGCGGTGATTTTACGCACAATCGAGGCCTTGGCGGATACATGGGAAACCGCCAGCGCCCGTGAAGGGGTGGCGGCGTTTTTTGAAAAGCGCAAACCTGTCTGGTAGGCTTTAGCTATCACGAGGGGCGGCTATCGTTTTTGGCGCGCAGGGCGCATTCTTTATCGACAGCGCACAGGGCGTCAAACTGGGTGAGAAACACCTCACCGGTCAGCTCGGTAAGCAGTTCCGAGCGTTTTAGCCTGTCCAAAACCGGCCCTTTGACCTCGGACATATGCAGCCGCACACCGGCATCCTTCAGTCGCTGGTTTATCGCTTCCAGACTTTCCAGCGCCGAGGCATCTATAAAGTTGATCGCGGGGCAGACGAGGATGACATCCTTGATGTTCTTATCTCGAGCGACGGCATTATTGATCGTGTCCTCAAGAAAGCGGGCATTGGGAAAATATAGGCTTTCATCAATGCGGATCGAGTATACGCTAGGCGAGACCTGCACCTCGTGGCGCTTGATATTGCGAAAATGCTCGGTGCCGGGTATTTGCCCGACCACGGCATAATGGGGCTTGGAGGTGCGGTAAAGGTGTAGAAATATCGAAAGGCTGACACCGGCAATGATCCCCATCTCGACCCCGAAGCCAAGCGTGACCAGAATAGTGGCCGCCATCGCCGAAAAATCGGCTTTTGAATAGCGCCATGTGCGTTTGATCGCCCCGAGATCAACCAGACTGAGCACGGCAACAATGATGGTGCCCGCCAGCGTTGCCTTGGGCAAGAAAAACAGCAGGGGGGTTAAAAACAGGGTCGCAATGGCAATGCCAACAGCCGTATAGGCGCCCGCTGCCGGAGTCTGGGCGCCGGCGTCAAAATTGACCACCGAGCGCGAAAACCCGCCAGTAACCGGAAAACCGCCAGATATCGCAGAGCCGATATTGGAAGCGCCCAAGGCGATCAGCTCCTGATCGGGGTCTATGCGCTGGCGGCGCTTTGCGGCGAGGGTCGAGGCGACCGAGATGGTTTCGACATAGCCGACAATCGCTATCAGCAGGGCAGGGGTGGCGATCTTGAGCCATAATTGCAGATCAAGCGGCGGCAGGGTCGGCACTGGCAGGCCCGCAGGAATATCACCGACAATGCTCACCCCTCGGGTATCAAGCGAGAACCCCCATGCCACAAGCGTGGTCAGGGCGACGGCTGCTACAGGGCCGGTTTTGGCCAGTATCTCGGCCAGCTTCGGGGCAATGCCGCGCTTGAGCAAAAACGGCTTTAGCCCCTTGCGCGCCCAAAACAGAAAACCGGTGGCAAACAGGCCGATGCCAAGAGTGGGCAGGTTGATTTCGGGTGCGTGCTGCCACAGCGATATAGCCAGCTCGTAAAGATTGTGGCCACCGGCATCGATGCCAAAAATATGCTTGAGCTGGCTGGCGGCGATGATGATACCCGAGGCGGTAATAAATCCGGAAATCACCGGATGAGACAGAAAGTTAGCCAAAAACCCGAGGCGTAAAAAGCCCATTAACAGCAGCATCAGCCCCGAGAGAAAGGCAAGCGCTATCGCGGCACCGAGGTATTCCGGTGTGCCCATTGCAGCGAGGTCTCCGATAGCGGCAGCGGTCATCAAGGAGGCCACGGCCACCGGCCCGACGGCAAGGGCACGGCTGGTGCCAAAGATCGCATAGATCAACAGCGGCGCGATGGAGGCATATAACCCGACCTCGGCCGGCAGCCCTGCAAGCAGCGCATAGGCCAGTGATTGCGGGATCAACATGATGGTAACAATAATCGCCGCGACGAGATCCTGGCTGAAGGTGTCGCGGGTATAGCTGCGCGACCAGTCAAGAATGGGAAAAAAGCGTTTCATTATTTTGTCTCAATTATAGTAATTCGGTTATAAGACATGTTTGGAGAGACCAGTGCGAAATGGCCCACATAAAAGAGAGCACTACCGCTCCCTGATAAAGTATTTTTAGCCGCTAAAGGCGCGGATCAGGCTTTAGCCATTTTCCAGAGCATGGTGCAGCGGTTGCCGGTGCGACAATAGGCAAAGACCTTGCCATTGCTGTCAGTGTTGACCACGGCCTTGAAGTCTCCAACGGTGTTTGGCGCCATCGCGCCGCCCATGGGTACGTGATAAAAGTTCAAGCCGGCCTTTTTTGCGGCCCGCTTGATTTGGCTTGCCGCCGGTTGGCCCGGCGCCTCGCCATCAGGGCGGTTACACATGATCGTGTCATATCCGGCCGCCTTGATATCGGCTATATCGGCGACGGTGATTTGCCCGCTCACACTATAGCGTGGTGCCAGCTCGGTGGCGCGCAAAGCACCAACCTGCTGGACATTTTTCTTGGCGAAGAGATTAAAGAGCATCGACAGGTACTTTCAGATAAACCTGCCCGTTTTCTTCTGGTTCGGGCATTTGACCGGCGCGCATATTAACCTGTATCGACGGGATGATCAACTTGGGCAGCGATAGTTGCGCATCGCGTTTTTCCCGCATTTTGATGAAATCAGCTTCATTTTTTCCGGTGCCGACATGGACGTTTTTAGCCCTTTGCTCGGCGACTGTGGTTTCCCAGGCAAACTCGTCTCGACCGGGCGCTTTATAATCATGGCCAACAAATATCTTGGTCTCGTCCGGCAGGCTGAGGATTTTCTGGATGGAGCTATAGAGGGTCTCGGCCGAACCACCGGGAAAATCACAGCGCGCAGTGCCGAAATCGGGCATGAACATGGTATCACCGACAAAAGCGGAATCCTCGACCACATAGGTCAGGCAAGCCGGCGTGTGGCCAGGGGTGTGCAGCACATTGACCTTGAGATCACCGATTTCAAAGCTGTCGCCTTCGCTAAAGAGCCGGTCAAACTGCGAGCCGTCGCGCTGGAATTCGGTGCCCTCGTTGAAAACCTTGCCAAAGACATTCTGAACCACCGAAATATTTTCACCGATACCGATTTTACCGCCAACTTCGCGCTGGATATAAGGCGCGGCCGAAAGGTGATCCGCATGGACATGGGATTCCAGCAGCCATTCCGGCTCCAGCCCTTCGGCTTTTATATAGGTGATGATTTCGTCAGCCGATTTGGTATCGGTACGGCCCGAGGAATAATCAAAATCCAGTACGGAGTCGATGACCGCGCATTTTTTGCTGTTCGGGTCTTTGATTACATATGAAACCGTGTTGGTCGTCGTATCAAAAAAGGGTTTTACTTCGGGGGACATATCGCTTCTCCTGAATGAATGTTTGTCTTTAAGTAGGGGGTAACGCACACATTGCAAGAATTGAATGTGAAATAATTCATTCAATATTGTCCGGGTTTAGGTTTTTGGCGGGCTAAGCGCGGCTTCCAGACGCTCTTCAAGCTTGGCGATATCTGCGGGTACGGGCAGCCCCTGTGCCTGTAGCTCGGCAACCTCTGCGCGTAGGGCTTCCTGTAGCTCGTGCAGATCTTCGGGCTGGTAGGTTGCCTCTTCCAGAAGCATGTGCAGCCGTACTTTCCAGTTTTCAAAAGCCATTTTGGTTTTCCCTTACTTTGCGCATTTATGGCAGGTCGGGGTATAGGGTAGCACATCGAGCCGTGCTTCACTAATATCTTCTTCGCAGAGAGTGCACTGGCCGTATTTACCGGCTACGATCCGCTCCAGTGCGGCGACGATCATCGCTTTTTCCCGCAGAGCAGACTGGCCAACTTCTTCGAGCACCTCGTCATCCTCGCGCTCCAGGGCGGCTTCTTCGGAGTCTTTGGGCAAGGGGTCATCCAGCGCGTCCTCGACTTTGGTGAGGCGGGCATTCATTTCGTTGAGCTTTTCGAGCAGCTTGGCTTTGCGTGCGGCGATATTAATCATAGCGGGTCTCCTTTAGGTTCAGCATTGCCTCAAAATACTTTCACCGCTTTGATGTGCATCAATCAGAGCAACATCGCTTTTACCAATGGGCTATCCGGTTCAGCCAAGGCCTCGATCACACTAAAATGATGCTTTCCTCTGGCCTCTACGCAGCCGGTTTTGGCAAAACCTCCGCGCCAGATATTACCGATCAGGCTGTTTTGTCGCAAAAATTCGGGGCGTTCATCCGCACCGACCCATGCCAGCAGCTCCACACCCTCGCGCGGGGTTTTGAGCGCGGGGCTTTCGGCGGTCGCGCTGGCCATGTCGAGCTTTAGCGCTTCGTTCAGGCGGGTGCGGGTGAGGGGGCGCAGATCATGCAGTCCGCTGATGCTGACATAGCGCCGCACGCGCGCAGCATGGGGCAGGGTGATATCATCACACGCCATGCGCGCGGCGAGGTGCCCGCCGGCCGAATGGCCGCTGAGGATGATATCGCCTTTAATGTGCTGGCCGACTGCCTTGATCGCCCGTGTTATGCTTTGGGTGATATCTGCAATGCTGGCCTCCGGGCAAAGCACATAGCCCGGCATAGCCACGGCCCACCCCCGTGCCAGCGGTCCCGCCGCGAGGTGCGACCACAGCGTATGATCAAGGGATTGCCAATAGCCGCCATGGATGAATATGACCACGCCCTGAGGGGTGCCTGTCGGCAAAAACAGATCAAACACCTCGCGCGGGTGTGCGCCATATGGCACGCCGATCTGTTGGCGACAATCGCTCAAGCTTGCGCGAAACGCCGAGGATTTCACCTTCCACATCGGTAAATAAGCTTCGCCATTGGCGATATATTTTCCGTTTTGGTAGGCGTCATCCCAGTTCATTCTATCGCTCTGGTATCAGCCCGCGCGGGCTGAAGCGCAGCACCAGAAGCAAAATGACCCCCATCAAGAACAGTCGCAAATGCGCGGCAGAACCCATCAGGCTGGCCTTGAGCGTGCTTGCAGGGTCCAGCCCCGAGGTCACAAACTCCATCAGCATCGGGCCAAAGATTTCGGCTTCGATCCACACGAACCAGATCAGAAAACCACCAAGCACCGCGCCCCAGTTATTGCCCGAGCCACCCACGATCACCATCACCCAGATCAGAAAGGTAAAGCGCAGCGGGTTGTAGGAACCGGGGGTGAATTGCGCGTCCATCGTGGTGAGCATTGCGCCGGCAATGCCAACTACAGCCGAACCGATGACAAAGGTCTGCAAATGGCGTTTGGTCACGTCTTTGCCCATGGCCTCGGCGGCGTCGCGGTTATCGCGAATGGCGCGCATCATCCGCCCCCACGGTGATTTCAGCGCCCGCTCCGAGAGCCACATGATCAGGCCAAGCACAATGGTAAACAGCACCGCATACGATAGTTTCACCGCAATGCCCGAGGCCAGCATCGGATCAGCCTCCAGCCAGCTGGCGATATCGAGAAACCAGCCAGATTGTTGCAGCTCTATCGCGGTTGGCACATCTGGCTTCAGGGTTGATACGTTTTTAACACCGCGCGTTAGCCAGTCCTCATTCTTGAGCACGGCGATGATGATCTCGGATATCCCCAGCGTGGCAATGGCCAGATAATCAGAGCGCAGCCCGAGCGCGACCTTGCCTACAACCCATGCACCACCCGCGGCAAACAGCCCGCCCACGGCCCAGCTTATGGTGATTGGCAGGCCCAGCCCGCCCAGAAAGCCGGTTTTGGCGGGGTTTATCGACTCAATCGCCGCCACTGCCGGGTCATAAACCTCGCGTATCGCGAAATAGCCGCCAATCACGGCGGCAATGGTAGCGTAGCGCCGTAGATTGCCGCGCAGCTTTTTGCGGATCAGTGCGATCAGCCCGATAACGGCCAGAAGTGCGATCAGTGATGCGCCAATGCCAACCCCGCCCGCAGCCCATGCTTCGGGTACGGGCGCGGCATTGACCAGCACGGCCGCCGCGCCGCCAAGTGCGGCAAAGCCCATGATACCGACATTGAAAATACCGGCATAGCCCCACTGGATATTCACCCCCAGCGCCATTACCGCTGAAATAAGGCACAGGTTCAGGATGGTTAGCGAGAAAGACCAGCTCTGAAACTCGCCAGCTGCAATGAAGGCCAGCGCCATAAGGGCAAAGAGAATCACATTTCTCATAACACTTTTCCCTTGAAAATACCCGTGGGTCGCACCAGCAGCACCAGCACCAGTATCATGAAGGACACCGCAAATTTATAGTCGGTCGAGATCAGTTGCAGTAACCCGTCCGGCACCCAGCCATCCGGCCCGATATAGCCGATAAAGCGCTTATAGGCGTAGGTAAAGCCCATCTCGGAAAAGGCGATGATAAACCCGCCGGCGACCGCGCCGAGCGGGCTGCCGATACCGCCGACAATCGCCGCCGCAAATATCGGCAGCAGCAGCTGGAAATAAGTGAAGGGTTTGAAGGATTTATCCAGCCCGTAAAGCGTGCCCGCAATGGTGGCCAGCGTGGCGGTAATGATCCAGGCAACCATCACAACCTTGTCGGGGTTAATGCCTGATAATAGCGCGAGGTCTTCGTTATCGGCATAGGCGCGCATCGCTTTGCCTGTGCGCGAACGCTGCAAAAACCAGAACAGCAGCGCCACGACAATGATGGTGACCACCAGGGTAATCGCCTGCGTTGTGCGAATGGCCAAACCTTCGCTTAACCCTGTCATCTCCTTGAATTCGCGAGCTTTAATGATAAACCGCTCACCATCGGCAAAGCGCTGCTCGCCGGGGCCAATCACCACCCGCACCACGCCGTTCATCACAAACATCACGCCCACGCTTGCCATCATCATCACGATATTGGCCGCCTTGACCTTGCGATAATAGCGATAAACCATGCGGTCGGTGGCCAGCGCAAATAGCACCGTTCCGATAATGCCGATCGGCAAAGCCAGCAGCGCCGTGGGCAGCGGGCCCGCGCTGATGCCCATGCTCTGAAACCACCATGTAGCCAATATCGTCAGCATGGCGCCAAAAGCCATGGTATCACCATGGGCAAAATTGGAGAAACGTAAAATACTGTAAATCAGGGTCACCCCCAGCGCGCCGAGCGCCAGCTGGCTGCCATAGGCAAGGCCCGGCACGATCACATAATTGCCCATCAGAACGATGGCATTAAGAAGGTCGACCATATCAGCCCCCCAGAAAAGATTTGCGGACTTCGGGGTTGGCCAGCAAGGCCTCGCCCGTGTCGATAAAGCGGTTGCGACCCTGCACGAGAACATAACCCTTGTCGGCGATATTCAGCGCTTGGCGCGCATTTTGCTCGACCATCAATATCGCGATGCCGGTGCGGGCAACCTCGATAATGCGGTCGAACAATTCGTCCATCACAATCGGCGAAACCCCGGCTGTCGGCTCGTCAAGCATCAAGAGTTTGGGCTTGGTCATCAGCGCGCGGCCCACGGCCACCTGCTGGCGCTGCCCGCCTGACAGCTCGCCGGCGTGTTGCTTGCGTTTTTCTTTTAGAATTGGAAACAGATCAAAAACCTGAGCCATGGTGTCGCCAAAATCATCGTCGCGAATATAGGCGCCCATTTCGAGGTTTTCCTGCACGGTCATGCCGGTAAACACATTGCTGGTTTGCGGCACAAAGCCCATGCCGGCGCGTACTTTATCTTGCGGCGACATATTGGTGATATCCTTGCCATCGAGCCGCACTTGCCCCTCACGCAGGTTGAGCATACCAAAAATTGCTTTCATCGCGGTGGATTTGCCAGCGCCATTGGGGCCAACGATCACCGCGATTTCACCCTTTTCCACGGCAATGGTGCATTCGTGCAGAATATCCGCACCCTTGCCATAACCGCCGGTCATTTTATCGCCAATCAGATAGCTCATGTGATAGCTCCCGGCTTGTTTTTCAGCCCCGTTCCAAGGTAGGCCTCGATCACCGCCTCGTTGGATTTAACCTCCTCGGCCGTGCCTTGGGCCAGTACCTTGCCCTCGGCCATACAGATCACCGGCTCGCATAGGCGGCCGATGAAATCCATATCGTGCTCGATCATGCAAAAGGTGTAGCCGCGTTCCTGATTCAGGCGTAAAATAGCGTCGCCAATGGTGCGTAGCAGGGTGCGATTAACGCCAGCGCCGACCTCGTCGAGGAAAACAATTTTGGCGTCGACCATCATGGTGCGCCCCAGCTCCAGCAGCTTCTTCTGCCCGCCGGAAAGATTGCCCGCCAGCTCGTCGGCCACATGGGAAATTTCGAGAAACTCGATCACCTCGTTGGCCTTTGCGCGGTTTTTTTCTTCTTCAGCGCGGACGGTTTTGCCGTGAAACCACGCGCTCCATAGCGATTCCCCCGATTGCGCCGGTGGCACCATCATCAAGTTATCGCGCACAGAAAGAGTGGAAAACTCGTGGGCGATCTGGAAGGTGCGTAGCAGGCCCTTGCCAAAAAGCTCATGGGGCGACAGGCTGCTGATATCCTCGCCGTCAAGGAAAACCTTTCCGGATGTGGGCTTGTAATGGCCCGCGATCACGTTAAACAGCGTGGTTTTCCCCGCGCCATTTGGCCCGATCAATCCGGTAATGCTACCTGTTTTGATCTCCAGTGTTGTGCCGTCAACGGCACGTATCCCGCCAAAATGCATGTGCAGGTCTTCAACCCTGATCATCTTTATCTCACCCCGGTTATGCAAACAGCCCGGACAATGCCGGGCTGTTATTTTATTTTTCAGCGCGCCTTAGCGGATACGCAACACTTTAAACATGCCATCTTCCACTACATATTCCTGATAAGAACCAGCAGCTTCGCCCGGCCCGATCAGCTCAACATCGGATGCGCCCTGATAGTCGATCTCGCCGCCATTGGCCAAAATCTCGAGGCCTTTTGCCAGCTCGCCAACACCGATTTGCTCACCCGGTGCATTGGCCACGTTCAGCACTTGGGCGGCAATGGAGGCGCGATCAGCCGAGCCACCTGCCTGAATAGCCAGCGCGATCAGCGCGGCGGCATCATAGCTTTCAGCGGTGAAAGGGCCGTCCGGTGTGCCGGCGATCCCGGTCAGCATTTCGGCCAGTTTCTTGGCGCCTTCACCAGCCGAGCCGGGCTGGGTGCCGATGGAACCATTAAGATCAGCGCCAATATTATCAATCAGAGCTTGGGATTTCATGCCGTCGCCCATGATGAACGTGTCAAACGCGCCGGTATCCAGCGAGCCTTGGATAATGCCTGCCCCGCCTTGGTCTGCATAGCCAAACACGGCCAACATTTCACCACCAGCTGCGGCCAATGCGCCAACTTCGGCCGAATAGTCACCCTTGCCGTCTTCGTGGGCGGCAGAGATGGTTACGGTGCCGCCAGCAGCTTCGTAAGAGCTTTGAAACGCGTCGGCCAGGCCTTTGCCGTAGTCATTGTTGGTATAGGTCACGGCAACGGATTTCACGTCAAGGTCCATCAGAACGTCTGAAAGTACCTGACCCTGACGGGCGTCAGAGGGTGCCGTGCGGAAGAACAGGTTGTTATCCTCAATCGTGGAAAGCGCGGGCGAAGTGGCAGAAGGCGAGATCATCACCACGCCGTTTGGCACGGCCACGTTGTTGGCAATAGCGCCGGTCACGCCCGAGCAGTCAGCGCCCATAATTGCGGCAACGTTGTTGCTGGAAACCAGCGCTTCGGCAGCGGCCTGTGCGGCAGAGCTGTCTACGCAGGTCGAGTCAGCACGGATCGAAACCAGTGTGCGGCCACCACCAAGCAGGGTGCCGGCGGCATTGATTTCGTCAATCGCCAGCTCGGCGCCGAGCGCCATGTCCGGTGTCAGCGATTCAATTGGTCCAGTAAAGCCGAGGATCACCCCGATGTTGATATCCTGTGCGTAGGCACCGGTGGCCAGTACGGTTGAGGCGACGGTCGCCAATAGAATTTTTTTCATAATTATCTCCCAGTTGGTCAATACGAGTCCCCCCGAATCTGTGGGCTATAACACTTCAAATAGGGGAGAGTTTCAACGACTTTCTCGATATTTCGCCCATTTATGCCATATAAAAAGGCCCATCATTGCCACTGCGCTCGAAATTCCGGTGATTTGCAATGCCAATGAAAGACCGATTCGGTCTGCCATGCCGCCGATCAGCAATGAGCCAAGAGCGGTGCCGCCCGCCGCCACCATGATCCACAGGCTCATCACCCGCCCGCGCAAGTGGTCCCCAACCTGCATCTGGATCGCAGCTTGCATGCCCACCCCCACAAGCGTGCCAGCAAAACCCAGAAAGCCAACCAGAAAAACTGCCAGTTCCCAGCGCAGTACCCCACCAAGATAGGCCACCGCCAACGGTCCGGACAGCGCCGCCAAAAGCGAGACCATCGGCAGCTTTCCCTTTATCGGGGTGGGCAGGGATATCTGGAATAGGGCTGCCAGCAAAGCCCCGGCCCCGGCGGCGGATGTCAGAGTGCCAAACCCGACGGCTCCGCGCTCAAACACGCCATCGGCCAAGCTGGGTAAAACCTCCAGCATCCCGCGTCCGGCCAGTGAAAACAACCCGGTGATCAGGGTGGCCGTGCGAATGAACCGCGAGCGTAAAACATAAGCTAACCCTTCGACGAACTCTGCCCGCAGGCTGGTTTTGGCTTTGGGTTTGTTAGCGCGGGGAGTAAGGGTGGAGATAATAATCGCAAAAGGCAAAAATGCCAACACGGTGAATGTCAGTGCTGAAATTAAACCGTAAGTAGCGATAATAACACCACCAATGGCCGGGCCAAGCACCCGCGCTAGGTTGAAGTTGAGCGATAGCAGAAGAACCACCGAAGGTAGCTGTGCCCGGGGGGCTAGACGCGGGGTCAGCGCCATGCGGATCGGGTGCTGGGCCGAGCTGACCATGCCGATATAAAGGGCAATGATGCTCAGGCTGTTTCGCCCGCTCAGCCCGGCCAGATGAACGGCCAGCAACGCCAGCGCGCCACAGATAAATAACGATTGCGTGGCCATAGCTGCTTTGCGGATATTGACCCGATCCACCACCACCCCGAAAAACGGGCCAAAAAACAGTGGCGGTGCATAGTTGAGAAAGGCCAGCCAGCCCAGAAACGCCACGGATCCGGTCGCCTCCCAGGCCATCCAGCCGATGGTGATCTTTTGCACCCATAGCCCGTGCAGAGAAATAGCATTGCCGGCCAGATAGCGGCGAAATTGCGGTGTTGTCAGGGCTGAGAGGCTCATCCTCCACCCATACGCCAGCAAAACCCGGAAGGCCACAGCTATGCATTTTGTGCAAGTCGCCAAGGCTCGAACATGCGTTGTTGCAGCGCAACAAAATACTATATCTCTATCATTAGAAAATGAAAAATGACGAGAACTGAAGGAATAGAAAATGGCCTATGTATATCTGCCGCGCCCGAATGCACCAGCATCGCTTTACACCCGTTTTACCCAAGCGGTTGACAGTATGAAACAGGCCCAGCGCCAGCGCCGGATGTATCGCAAGACTATCAACGAGCTGAACAGCCTTTCCGATCGTGAGCTGAACGACCTTGGCCTGTGCCGCTCGATGATATCGGACGTAGCCCGCACTTCGGTCTACCGCTAGAAGTTTCAGGAATTATCGGGCGTCCTCCCACGTCCCGATAAGCAAATGGCGCTGTGAGAGTCCTCCCCTCTTGCGGCGCTATTTTTTTGTGCGATGCAGCTGGCAAAAAAAGGGGGCCAAACTGGCCCCCGATGGCAGCCTTCGCTGCAAATATAAAGTGTTAGGCTGTATCCAGCTTAGTTGAGACCGGACTGGTTGGCGCCCCGCACCCAGACTTCAACCCGACGGTTGAGGTCTTTGCCGGCTGTGGTGCTGTTGCAGCCAACCGGTGCGACGGGGCCAAAGCCGAAGGTCAGGATGTCGTCGGCGCCGAGCCGGCCGATATTTTCCTGAAGCAGCAAATTCTTGACCGCTGTAGCACGATTGCGCGACAGCGTGACATTGGCCGTAAACCCGCCAACCGAATCGCTGAAGCCGACCAGCATGAGATTATCTCCGTTGAGTGCGCCGCTTCTTATCAGGTTGGAAATACGCTGGACATCGGCAATGCCGCGCGCGTCCAGGTTGGCCGAGCCGGTGATAAAACGCAATGTTGTCGACAGGCGCGAGGCGGTGGACACTTCGGCGAGATAGTCGCGATAGGAGCGGATGGTCTGGGTGTTCATGCTTTCTGCCAGCATCGCCGATAGCAGGCGCTCGCCCTGGGCGCTCAT
The DNA here is from genome assembly GCA_021647745.1 of Paracoccaceae bacterium. GTDB lineage: Bacteria > Pseudomonadota > Alphaproteobacteria > Rhodobacterales > Rhodobacteraceae > UBA3077. The sequence continues at coordinate 44,013 of JAKIUB010000020.1, forward strand.
CGGCTGGCGATTGATTTCGAGACCGACCAGCCCGACGGATTTGGCTGCCGCTTGCCCTTGGTCTGACACAAGATAATCTGCCAGCGAAACCGCGAAATCCGAGATATCCTGATTTTTCAGCGTGTGTAGGCTCCAGGTCATGGTCAGCGGGTATTCTCCGGTTTGCAACGAAAAGGCGTTGGCGCTGGAGAACATGTTACAGGTGTTTCTGGTGCTGGGCACTTGGGTGTCGCGGGCGGCTGAGCGAAAGGAAACAGCAAATCCGGCCCGGTCTTCCTCGATCATCATACTCACACCATGAATAGTGTCTTCTTTAGCATGCATCATTGCCGCTGTATTCATTTGTAACCCGCGCGGGGCGAGAATTTCGCGTCTGACTATTTGTGCAAGGGTGCTTTCCATCGCAATGGCATGCACCACGATATCCAGATCTTCACCGCCAATTTCGGCCCAGTTGGTGATTCTGCCAGACAGAATATCGCCGATCTGGTTGATAGATATTGAAGTTACCGGGTTGTCGGGGTTAATTACAGCCACTAGAGCATCCAGCGCAATTGGCCGTGAATTAAGGAGCTCGCTCACAGTTGATATGGCGATGCCGGTCACTTGTGAAACCGACTCGGGGCTAGGTGTTTCGCGGGTCAGGGCAAAGGCTGCCGTTTCAGAAAACAGCGCTTCGAGCGCGGCCGTATCGGTGGAGGGCGCAACGGTGATATCGGCCACCAAAGCCCCGTCGTTGCCGCCAATCAGATACTGGATGTTACCATCATTACCCAGAGAGCGGGTGAGGCTCAGAGATTTGTCATCAACAAAACGGGCCAGCGCTTCGGCAATAAAGTCTATGCCTCCGTCTGGCGGCGATACGATGGTGAATTTGGCAACAACAGGCCCGGTTTCGGGGCAGGCATCGCCTTCGCATTGCACAAATTCGCCGCGAATGGTCAGCACACCGAGTGAGGTTTCCAAGACATAATTGGTTCCGTCATAGTCCTGGAGCGTGCCGCTAAAGAAGGTGCCATCCGCCGAGCGCAGCACCACTTCGAGGCTTTTTTCCGCTTCCTGGGTCTCGATCGGGCAGGCATCGCCTTCGCATTGCACGAATTCACTGCGGATTGTCAGCTCGCCGATGGTGGTTTTGAGGATGTAGTTTGTGCCGTCAAAACCCAGTAACTCACCAGAAAAGGAAGATCCGTCAGCCGAGCTTAGGGTGACTTCGTTGCTATCGGAAGGGCAGGCGTCGCCGATGCATTCCACGTCCGCGCGCGGCACATTCATTTCGCCAATGATGGTGCGCAGCACATAAAAATCACTGTCCGCGGAAACCAGCTCGCCGCTGGCTTCAAAGTTCTGGTCAATGGATCGTAGTATTACGATATTTTCTTGTGCCATTGCCGCTGGCACTGCCATAAACCCGGATGCTGCCAGCACTACCAAGCATACTTTTAAAAACTGTTTCATAGCGATCTCGTTCCGTAATTAACCAAATTTGTGCCTATCAGCGCGGGATAATCCCGGTGATGCCTTCCACAAAGAACCCCATTGTCAAAAGGTCCGAATCCGACGCTATTTCTCCAGCGGCCAGCCAGCCCGAGCCATCTTGCTTACGGATAGGCCCGGTAAACGGATGCAGCTTTCCGGCTCGAATTCGGGAAATAGCATCGGCTGCCTGCTCTTGGATGCGCAGGGGTATTCTGTCTGAAAACGGAGCGATTTCCAGCATGTTGTCAAAAAGACCACCCCAGCGATCGGCGCTTTCCCATGTGCCATCAAGCAAGGCCTGTATGCGCCCTATATAATACGGCCCCCAATTGTTGACCGAGGCGGAAAGCTGGGCTTCCGGCCCGTAGTCGGCCATGTCTGAAGCCTGCCCGAATGCGAATATGCCGAGTTCTTCAGCTACCTTCATCGGCTCGGCGGTATCTGTATGCTGCATCAGTATATCCGCACCATTGGCCACAAGCTGCCGCGCGGCAGCTTCCTCGGCGGGGGGGTTATACCATGAATTCAACCAGACGACTTCAAACTCGATATCGGGGTTGACCGAGCGAGCCGCCAGAAAGGCAGAGTTGATCCCGCGGATAACTTCGGGGATGGGAAAAGACGCGATATACCCGACCTTGTTGGTCTTGGTCATCTGCCCTGCTATGATTCCCTGCGATACCCGCCCTTCGTAGAAGCGGATATTATAGGTGGAAATATTGTTGGCGCGGACATATCCGGTCGCATGCTCGATCTTCATTCCGGGGTTTTCAAACGCCAGATTGATAGACGGATTCATGTAGCCAAAAGAGGTGGTGAATACCATATCATAGCCATCTGCGGCCAGTTCGCGCAATTTAACCAGTGAGTCAGCGCCTTCGGTGACATTTTCGAAATAGTCGAGCTGCACCGCATCGCCAAAATACCCGGCGGCGGCTTCCCGTCCGCGCTCGTGCTCGCGGGTCCAGCCGATCGGGTCATCCGCCGGCGAGATATAAATAAAGGCGATTTTGGGAATTTCCTGTGCTGTGACCGACAAAGCAGACAAGGCGAAAATCAGGGCGACAAATGATAATAATTTTGAGCGCATGCGGGACTCCGAAGATGGAATGTCTTTTCAACCTCCCTGTCCAACTCGAAAACTCTTTGCAAACAGGGCACTTAAGAGCGCACATTGACACGGCTTGAGCTTTCTTGCAACCACTTGGGTGAAAAATTCGGAAAATTATTAAGAATACATGGTAGTATACTGTATTTTCATTAGAAAAATAAAAATTGAACCATGCCACTCTGAGCTTTTCTAGCGGTGGTGGCTGGAGATAGGTCAAATAGCCCTGCCTTTTGCCGAGCCTTGATGTCGCTGGTCCCGTAAAAGATCAGAATGGTACATCATCCGGTCGGGAGACAAAGCTGGCCATTACATTTTTAGTGTCGGCCTTTTCGAAGGCTACGCCGAGCTTGTCGCCGTCCACAGCAATCACCGCGCCATAGCCGAATTTCTGATGAAACACCCGCTCGCCAAGCTCGAAAACCGACACGGCATCCTCGACCATTTGCTTGGGGCGCGGGGGCGTGCTGCGACGGGTCTGGTTTTGCAGGCGCTGCCAGCCGGGGGAGCGATAGGTATCTGCTTCGATTACCTGCGCCTCGATCCGGCTTTTAGGGGCGGCGGCACCAAAATTGCCGCCATAAAGGCCGGGCGGGGTTAGCACCTCCACATGCTCTTGCGGCAACTCGTCAATAAAGCGCGAGGGCAGGGCATTTTGCCAGCGACCGTGCAGCAGGCGGTTGGCAACAAAGCTGATGGTGCAATATTTTTCGGCCCTTGTAATGCCTACATAAGCCAGCCGCCGCTCTTCTTCCTCGCCTTTCAGGCCGCTTTCGTCCATCGAGCGCTGAGACGGAAAAAGCCCATCTTCCCAGCCGGGCAGAAACACGCAAGGGAACTCCAGCCCCTTGGCGGCGTGCAGGGTCATGATGCTGACCTTTTCTTCCGAGTCAGTCTGGGCATTTTCCATCACAAGGCTGACATGCTCCAGAAACCCTTGCAGGTTTTCAAAGCTGTCGAGGGCTTTGATCAACTCTTTCAGGTTTTCTATCCGTCCCTCGGCCTCGATGCTCTTGTCGTTTTTCCAGCGGTCCATATAGCCGCTTTCGTCCAAAATGGTTTCGGCAAGGCGAATGAAATCTGCGCCACCATGCAGCGCTTCCCGCCAGCGGTCAAAGTTTTGCAAAACCCCGTTCAGGCTGTTGCATGCCCGCGCCGGCAGTGCCTTTTCCGCCACCACAATCCGCGCCCCTTCAAAGGGTGAAACCCCGTTATCGCGCGCTACTTTGGCGATGGTTTGCAGAGCTTTATCGCCCAGCCCGCGCTTGGGGGTATTTACGATTCGGTCAAAGGCCATGCCGTCATCAGGGCTGACGGCGACGCGAAAATAGGCCATCGCGTCCCTGATCTCGAGGCGCTCGTAAAAGCGCGGGCCGCCGATTACGCGGTAAGGGATGCCAATGGCCATAAACCTGTCTTCAAAGGCGCGCATCTGGTGGGAGGCGCGCACCAGTATTGCCATGTCATTTGGCGAAACCGGCGGCAGATTGCGGGTGCCGCGCTGATAGGCCTCGATCTCCTCGCCAATCCAGCGGGCTTCTTCCTCGCCATCCCAATGGCCGATCAGGCGCAGCTTTTCGCCCTCCTGCTCGGCGGTCCACAGGGCTTTTCCCAGCCGGCCTTCATTTTTCTCGATCACGCCCGCTGCGGCTGCCAGAATATGCGGGGTGGAGCGGTAATTCTGCTCCAGCCGGACCACATGCGCGCCCGGGAAATCCTTCTCGAAACGCAAAATATTACCCACTTCGGCCCCGCGCCAGCCATAGATAGACTGGTCGTCATCCCCGACGCAGCAGATATTTTTATGGCCACTAGCCAAAAGGCGAAGCCACAAATATTGCGCAATATTGGTATCCTGATATTCGTCCACCAGTATATATTTGAACCAGCGCTGGTATTGCTGCAAAATATCGGGGTGGCCTTGGAATATCTGCACCACATGCAGCAGTAAATCACCAAAATCGACCGCGTTCAGGGTGGTCAGCCGCGCCTGATACATCTCGTAAAGCTCGATCCCGCGCCGGTTATAGGCATTGGCCTCGCTGGCCGGAACTCTAGAGGGGGTCAGTGCCTGGTTTTTCCAACGGTCGATAATGCCGGCGAGCATGCGGGGGGGGTAGCGCTTTTCGTCAATATTGGCCGCGCGCACGAGCTGCTTGAGCAGGCGGAGCTGGTCGTCTGTGTCGAGTATGGTAAAGCTGCTTTTCAGCCCTACCAGCTCGGCATGGCGCCGCAAGAGTTTGACACAAACCGAGTGAAATGTGCCGAGCCACGGCATGCCTTCAACTGTGCTGCCAAGGTTTTTGCCCACCCGCTCTTTCATCTCGCGGGCGGCTTTGTTGGTAAAGGTTACGGCCAGTATCTCGTTGGGCCGCGCGCGCCCCGTGTGCAGCAAATGTGCAATGCGGGCTGTCAGGGCTTTGGTTTTGCCGGTGCCGGCGCCCGCCAGCATTAAAACCGGCCCGTCCAGTATTTCAACGGCCTGGCGCTGCGCGGGGTTCAGCCCGTCAAGATAGCTTTGATCGCGCGCGCCCATCGCTTGTTGCGAGAGCGGCACAGCAGCCTCAAAGGCGTTTGATTCATCAAATTCCCAATCATTCATAGAGGTTAAACTATCCCAGAATATTAAAATAGAAAAGGGTAATTGTTCATTGAATGTTCTAATTGTTCTCTTTTCCCTAAATATACTCCGACCAGCTTTGGCTACCTCTCTTGGCCTAGCAGTTTGTTTGGGGCGTCAAAATGCAGTATGCAGAAAGAAAAGGGGAGGTAAAAATGAAAAACCTGATCAAGTCAATATTGGTGTCGACCTTTATGATAGCGGGGGCTTCGGGCGCGCAGGCCCACTCTTTCAATGTGCTGATTGTTGGCGAAAACCTTGCCGAAACTGGCGCCTATAACGGCTTTCGGCTCGCAACCCGCGAGCGGGACGGGCATGCCAACGAGGAATCCGACGGGCATTTGGGTGGTCTAGACAGCTATATTTTTATGGCTGAACCAAGTGCGGATTTACCGTCCGGTATTAATATTCTGGTGATGTTGGATGAGGGGGAGCCCCCCCAAATCATTGTTCAACAGGAAATTGAAAACCAGGCATTGCGACCTTCCATTGCCTGGGCGGCTATCATTGCGATGGATTTTCAGGCGCGATATCTGGCCGCTTACGGGATAGAGGCCGACCCGACAGCCCGGCAGGCCTATTACGCCGCGCAACTGGTCGAGCGTTTCGTTCGGCGAAACCCGGGCTTTATTAACCGCTAGCCCTGATTTTTCAATGTTTACAGTATGTTGCCTGAAAGTAAATCATTTTTAGCGCAGTATATGACTGCGTATTGCGAAATGTTGCGTTGCAATATGGAGTGTCAGGAGCTAGTGAAAAAGGGTCCGCCACCCAATATACGAGGTTTCGAGATGAAAAGTTTCTCCAAAATCCTGATCGCCAATCGCGGCGAGATCGCCATTCGCATCATGCGGGCTGCCAATGAAATGGGCAAACGCACGGTCGCGGTTTATGCCGAGGAGGATAAGCTGGGGCTGCACCGTTTCAAATCCGACGAGGCCTACCGCATCGGTGAGGGGCTAGGGCCGGTGGCGGCTTATCTCAGCATCGAGGAAATCATCCGCGTCGCCAAGGCTTGCGGGGCGGATGCCATTCATCCCGGCTATGGGCTGCTTTCGGAAAACCCTGATTTTGTGGATGCCTGCGATGCGGCGGGGATCACGTTTATCGGCCCGAAGGCCGCGACCATGCGCAAGCTGGGAGACAAAGCGAGCGCGCGGCGGGTCGCCATCGAGGCGGGCGTTCCGGTTGTCCCGGCGACCG
>JAKIUB010000045.1 GCA_021647745.1 Paracoccaceae bacterium
GGGCGATTGTTTCGGTCACTTTAGCGCCGGGCAAGTGGCCACCAGTGCCGGTTTTGGCCCCTTGCCCGCCCTTGAAATGAAACGCCTGCACCTGCTCGGCCAGTGCAATATCCCAGCCGAATTTCGCCGAGGCCAGCTCATAAAAATAGCGGCTGTTTGCCTTGCGCTCTTCCTCCAAGGCCCCGCCTTCGCCCGAGCATATCCCGGTTCCCGCCAGCTCGGCGCCTTTTGCCAGCGCGATTTTCGCTTCCTCTGAAAGCGCCCCATAGCTCATATCAGACACAAACAACGGTATTTTTAAAACCAGAGGCCGCTTGGCGCGCGGGCCGATCACCAGCTCGGTGGCCACAGTCGCATCATCCATCAGCGGCCTGCGGGCAAACTGGGCTGGCAGTATCTGGATATCATCCCAATGGGGCAGATCCTTGCGCGGCACACCCATTGCTGCCAGCTCACCATGATGCCCCACTTTGGTCAGCCCATCACGGGCGAGCAGGTGGATGCGCGCCACGGTTGGCTCCTCCGGCGTAGGCTCGGCTTTGGGGGTGCCACCTGCAAGTTCCGGCACTTTCGATCCAACCTCGGCCTCGCCCAAGCGCGCATGGGTTCCGTCACAAAACGGCGCATTTGTGGTGGCTTTGCACTGGCAAAGGAATGCCGTTTCCGATTTTTCCGCCGTAAATGCTATGGGGGAAATACCTGTTCCTCTATGCGAGCCATCACAAAAAGGTTGCGATTTTGATAGGCCACAGCTGCACCAATGATAGGTTTCGCCCGCCGTCAGCTCAGCTTTTACGGGGGCTTTGGCAGCAATGATTGGCTTGGTCATGTGGTTTCCTTTTACGGGATATAATGTGTGGTCATTCAGCCATATCAAAGCTCGCAAAAATCGGCGCGTGGTCGCTGGGGCGCTCCCAGCCGCGCACCGGGCGCAGGATATGGCTGGAATGGGCGGTGGGCGCGATATCGGATGTGGCCCAAATGTGGTCAAGCCGGCGGCCCTTATCGGCGGAATCCCAATCCTTGGCGCGGTAAGACCACCAGCTATAAAGCTTGCCTTCGGGGATATCCTGGCGGGTGATATCCACCCAGTTGCCTGATTTTTGGACCGCATCAAGATGCTCGACCTCGATCGGGGTATGCGAAACGATTTTGAGCAGCTGTTTGTGGGACCAGACGTCATCCTCCAGCGGCGCGATGTTGAGATCCCCGACCAGCACCGATTTTTGTGGCGGCTCTTTGGAGAACCAATCACGCATCTCGGTCAGAAAATCGAGCTTGTGGCCAAACTTCTCGTTAATCTCGCGGTCGGGTTTATCACCGCCTGCGGGCACATAAAAGTTATGGATGGTCATGCCGTTATTCAGCCTTCCGGCCACATGGCGCGCATCGCCTTTGGTGCAAAAATCACGGTGGCCTGCATCTTCCATGGGCAATTTCGAGAGGATCGCCACCCCGTTATATCCCTTTTGCCCGCGCCCGATCAGGCTATAACCCAGCTCGGTAAAACCCTCGGTCGGCATCAGCTCCAGCGGAGATTTGCACTCTTGCAGGCATAATACATCGGGGGCCTCCTCGCGCAAAAGCTTCAACACAAGTTCCTCGCGCAACCTAATGGAGTTGATATTCCATGTGCAAATGGTGATCGGCATGCTAGTCTCCGCGTTTATGAACGAAGAACATAACCCCGAAAAATCCAAACCACCAGAGCCGGGCCTGTGGAAAAACCGCAATTACCGGCTGGTATTTGGTGCGACTTCAGTTAGCAACCTTGGTGATGGTATTGCCATGGTTGCCTACCCGTGGCTGGCCACCATGATTTCGCGCGACCCTTTGGATATTGCCTTTGTGGCTTTTGCCTCGCGTCTGCCGTGGTTTTTGGTCTCGCTGCCTGCGGGGGTGATTACGGATCGGGTGTCACACCAAAAGCTGATGGTCGGGGCGGATATTTTTCGCTTTGTTCTGACGCTGGCTGTGGTGGCACTGGTAATGCTGGGGCCGGAACTGCCCGGCCCCGAGCCGGCACGCGGCTATATCCTGCTGCTGGCGCTGGCGGCGTTTTTGCTGGGGTCTGCCGAGGTGTTGCGCGATAATACCGCCCAAACCATTCTGCCCCGATTGGTGAGCGATAAAGACTTGCCAAAAGCCAATGGGCAAATGTGGAGCGCCGAGCAGATCATCGGCCAGTTTGTTGGTCCACCGCTGGCCGGTTTTTTGCTCGCCATGGCCCTGCCGCTGCCCTTTATAGTTGATGCGCTGACGTTTTTACTGGCGGCGATATTGGTGGCACTGCTGCGGCCCAAACCTGTTTCGGCGGTCGCGCACCAGCCCGCTTGGGCCGCGATGAAGGAAGGCTTTAGCTGGCTGGTCAGAAATACCCTGCTGCTGCGCCTTGCCTTAATCACTGGTTGGATGAATTTTGCCGCAACCATGTCCCTGACCATTCTGGTGCTTTTTGCGCAAGACCTGCTGGCTGTCGGGCCGCTGGGCTATGGGCTGATTATGTCGGCCGGTGCAGTTGGCGGCGGGCTTGGCGGGCTGCTGGCCCCGCGTGTTGTGGCCCGTATCGGCCAAGGTTGGGGGTTGCGGATTGCGACGATACTGATCGGGGTGGAGCTGGTGATAATCGGCGTGGCCCCCCATGCGGCATGGGTTGGGTTTGCACTGCTTTTAGGAATGTTCGGCAGTATGATCTGGAACGTGGTTGCGGTGCCGCTGCGCCAGCGCTTGGTGCCGCCAGAGCTGCTCGGGCGGGTAAATTCGGTTTATCGCTTTATTTCATGGGGGGTTATTCCGCTGGGGGCGATATCGGCGGGGGTAATGGTGAAGGGGATTGACCAGTTTGCCAGCTATGAAACCGCGCTTCGGGCACCGTATTTTGCCCTTGGCTTCCTCTATCTGTTTGTCATCGCCTATGTATTCAAAACCATGTCAAATGCTTCGGTGAAGTGACCTGCTCCGCAAAAAAAAGACCCGCCCCGAAGGGCAGGCTCAAGTTCAGGGAGAAACTGTAGGGCGGGGTTTTACCCCACCATTCACGACGCCATTCACGATGCTATTCACGATGCCAACCGGTAGCCGCCGCTCTCGGTAAGCAGAATGCGGGCGTTGGAAGGGTCCGGCTCGATCTTTTGTCGCAGCCGGTAGATATGGGTTTCCAATGTGTGGGTGGTAACCCCGGCATTATAGCCCCAAACCTCGTGCAGCAGCACATCGCGCTGCACCACGGCATCAGAGGCACGGTAAAGGAATTTCAGGATATTGGTTTCCTTCTCGGTGAGGCGGATTTTGCGGTCATCTTCAGTGAGCAGCATTTTAGCGGCGGGCTTGAATGTGTATGGGCCAACGGTAAATACCGCGTCCTCAGATTGCTCATGCTGGCGAAGTTGCGAGCGAATACGCGCCAGCAGCACCGGAAATTTGAAGGGTTTGGAAACATAATCATTGGCTCCCGCATCAAGGCCCAGAATGGTATCGCTGTCGGTATCATGGCCCGTAAGCATCAGGATGGGGGATTTCACCCCCTGCTTGCGCATCAAGCGGCACAGCTCGCGGCCATCCATATCGGGCAGGCCGACATCCAGTATCACCAGATCATAAAGCGCTTCCTTGGATTTCACCAGGCCCTCGGCGCCGGTGCCGGCCTCAAAAACATCAAAATCATCGGTCAGCACCAGCTGGTCCGCCAGCGCCTCGCGCAGGTCTTCGTCATCATCGACCATCAGGATTTTCTTCAGGTTGCCCATGGTATTTCCTCCGTTTATCTGCTCTCTATTTTGGCGCAATCGAGGCGGGGCGCAAGGGCGTGCGGGCTATCTCACCCGCTTGTGTGCAAATTCAAGCAAATGTTTCAATTCCGGTGGCGCGAGGCTATAGAATGGAGACCAATTGAAACAAGGAATCGCTGATGTCGGCTCTGACCGCCTCTGAAAGGATTGCCCGCGCGGCGCATGATCTGCGCCTTGGCCTGCCTGTGGGCGTGCAGCTGGAGGGGAGCGTCTGGCTTGTGGCTTCTGTCGAGACCCTGACCGCAGAGCGCTGGCAATTCTTGCAAAAACGGGGTGGTCTGCAATTGGCTCTGACCGCGCGCCGAAGCGAAACCCTGCGCATTGTGCCTTATGATGGCGACCTCTCCCGCATCATGGTGCCCAAGGATAGTGGGCTGGGGTGGCTAAAAGCATTGGCGGACCCGTCAATAGATCTCTTGAACCCTCTTAAAGGCCCGTTCAAATCCTTGCGTGGAGGGCCGGCGGATCCGCACCGTTTGGCGATACACCTGTGCAAAAAAGCGCATTTATTACCTGCGGCACTGGTGATCGAGGTTGAGCAGATCGAAGCAGGTTTTTCGGTTTTGTGCGCCGAAGATTTTAGCGCTGCCGGCAAAGTGCGCCTGCACGAGGTATCTTCAGCACGGGTGCCGCTTGAAGTTTCCAAATTCGGGCGCGTGCATGTATTTCGCCCTGATGATGGCTCGGAGGAGCATTATGCTATCGAGATAGGCACCCCCGAACGCAAGGAACCGGTGTTGGTCCGACTGCATTCGGCCTGCTTTACCGGTGATCTGATCGGTTCGCTAAAATGCGATTGCGGCCCTCAATTGCGCGCGGCTCTGGCGCAAATTGGTGCTGGGGGTGCGGGGGTGTTGCTATATATGAATCAGGAGGGGCGGGGGATCGGGCTGGCCAACAAGATGCGCGCCTACAGCTTACAGGATGAAGGGTTTGATACGGTCGAGGCCAACCACCGGCTTGGCTTTGAGGATGACGAGCGGGATTTTGAACTTGGCGCGCAAATGCTCAAAGCGCTCGGTTTTGATGCAGTGCGGCTGATGACCAACAACCCTGCCAAGGTAGCCAAGATGGAAAGCTCGGGGCTTGATGTTGCTGAGCGGGTGCCGCTAAAGGTCGGAGAAAACCCTCACAATGCCGAATATTTGGCGGTGAAAGCGAAAAAGAGCGGACATATACTATAAGCAAGGGGGTTGCTTTTGCTTCTGTGGGGCCAAGGTCCATCGGTAAAATTACGGCTTCAGCAGAGCTGAAAACCGGCGGCGGTGGTCTCGTAATGCTTGGTGGTCTATCCCTTTGTAGGCATTATAATATGGGCAAAGGAGCCGGATGTGTTTTTTCGACGATGGCCGACCTTGCCCAGCCCGACCCCCATTGAATCCGAGCTTTTAAACAAATTAGGCGGCTCCATTTCAATAATACGCGAGTAATGGAATTCGTGGGCGTTTAGTATCTGGCCTTTATAGGGGCCGGTGAGCGCGGATAATTTCCGGTATCCCAGATGCAGTTTTCGGTCTGCAAAGCTGGTTTCCACCGGCAGCAGGCCCAGCATTTCGTGGCGCGTACCCTCGGCATCCACCATGCTTTTTCCCAGCACCATGTAACCGCCGCATTCGCCGTATATTTCTGCGGCACTCTCGCGCATGGAGGTTTTGAAGATGGTATTTCCGGCAATCTTCCCCGCATGCAGTTCCGGGTATCCGCCAGGAAGAAACACCGCATCCGCCGTTTTGTCAGGGGCCTCATCCGCCAGCGGCGAAAAAAACGAAAGCGAAGCGCCGGCAGCTTGCCACCCCGCAAGGATATGTGGGTAGGCAAAGGCAAAGGCGGTATCCTGTGCGATGGCGATATGTTGCCCGAGTGGCGCAAGCCTTGTTACTGTGTCATCTTTTAACAGAGGTGCCGCCAGCTTTGACAGGTGGTCAAGATCAACCGTAGCCGCAACCACATCTGCCGCCCCGTTAACAAAGCTCTCCAGCGTGCTATCCTCCCGTGCCTGCACAAGCCCCAGATGCCGTGATTGCCTTTCCATGCGGCCATCACGCGGGATCGCTCCCAATACCGGCACATCACCAATTGCCCGCTCGATCATCTGTCGGTGCCGCTCGGAGCCAACCCGGTTAAGAATAACCCCGACAACCCGAACCCCGTCCCGAAACCCCTTCAGACCAGCTACAATAGCCGCCACACTCTGGGCTTGCCGCGCCACATCGATTACAAGCACCACCGGCAGCTCCAGTATTTCTGCAAGATCGGCCACAGAGCCTTTCCCCATCGGGCTTTCCGCCACAGGCGCGCCGTCAAACAGGCCCATCGCGCCCTCAACCAACAACAAGCGCCCCGGCTGATGATGGGCCATGGCCCGCAGGGCTTGAGGTTCCATCGCCCAAGCATCAAGGTTCACACACGGCTTGCCGGTTGCCGCCTCGTGGAAAGCCGGGTCAATATAATCCGGCCCCGACTTGGCGCTGGATATATCCACCCCGCGCCGACGCAAGGCCCGCAATATCCCGAGCGTTACCACTGTTTTCCCCGCCCCCGAAGAGGGCGCAGCTATGATTAGCCCGTTTAGCGCCACGCCATTGCCTCGCGCAAAAGGTTCCCCTGCCCAATGCTTACAATCGCCGGTGCGCCAATCCCGCTGGCCGCGATATCTGCCGCCGCTTTGGACAATGTGGTTTCCAGCACCCGCATGTCGGGTAATGAGGCATTCATCACCACCGCCACCGGCGTATCTACCGCCAGCCCGCCAGCAATCAGCTTGCCAGAAATCTCGCCCATATGCCGCATCGCCATATACAGCACGATCATCCCCGCCGCACGGCCCACGGCTTGCCAGTCAACTCCTTCGGGCGAAAGGCCGGTATGGTCATGCCCTGTCAGGAAGATCACACCGGAGTTCACACCTCGCGCGGTCACCGGAATGCCTGCATAAGCCAACCCGCCAATTCCCGCCGTAATGCCCGGGATCACGCGAAACCTCACTCCTGCCGTCACCAGCGCCAGCACCTCCTCCGCCCCACGGCCAAACATAAACGGATCACCGCCCTTGAGCCGCACCACCCGCTTTCCTGCCTTGGCCTCGACTATCAACCGCGCATTGATCCCGGGCTGCTTGGGCGAGGGCTTCCCGCCCCGTTTGCCCAAAAGCACCCGCTCCGCATCGCCGGCATATTCCAGCACCGCCGCGCTCACCAGCGCATCATGCACCACGATATCGGCCTGTTTCAGCGCTTCCACCGCATGTAGCGTCAAAAGCCCCGCATCCCCCGGACCGGCCCCCACCAGCCACACCTCGCCTTGCGGAAATTCACTCATGCCTTCACCTTCGGGCGTAGCACATGCGGGATGGCGGGGTCATAAAGCGCGGAGTCCTTAAAATCATCCGCCGCGTCCAGCGCCGGCCCGATAAACACCATCGCCGTGCGGGTAATTTTTTCGGCCCGCACAAGGCCATGAATATCCGATAGCGTGCCCCGAATAATCTTCTCATCCGGCCAGCCGACGCGATACGCCACCACCACCGCGCAATCCTCACCATAAAACGGCGCGAGCTGTCGGCGAATTTCCCGCAAATTCCGGATCGCCAAATGGATCACCAAGGTCGCCCCCGTGCGGCCAAAATTCTCCAGTGTTTCGCCCGCTGGCATATCGGTGGATTTCATCGACATCCGCGTCAGCACAATGCTCTGCGCCACTTCCGGAATGGTCAGCTCCTGCCCCATCGCCGCCGCTGCGGCGCTATAGGCCGAGACCCCCGGCGTGATGTCATAAGGAATCCCCGCCGCCTTCAGCCGCCGTATCTGCTCGGCAATCGCGCCGTAAAGTGCCGGATCCCCCGAATGCACCCGCGCCACATCTTCGCCCCGCCCATGCGCTGCCACGATCTCGGCGTGGGTATCATCCAGCGTCATCGGCGCTGTATCCAGCACCCGCGCGCCTGCTGGCGCACAAGCGACCACCGCCTCGGGCACCAATGATCCCGCATAAAGGCAAACCGGACAAGCCTCGATCAACCGCCGCCCCTTGATGGTAATCAGGTCAGGGTCTCCTGGCCCCGCGCCAATAAAATGCACTGTCATGATATTTCACTCTTTTCCAAATACTCAAATCCAACACCCATCAAGCCAAGTCCCCGTCAATCTTTCGCGCATAGCCTCGCGGCGTATACATGCGCGGCCCTTCGCCAAGCATCGCCAGCTTTGAATGGGAAGACCCCACCAGCACCACCGTCAGCATATCCACATCATCGACCTGCAATTCATCCAGCCTTACATAGCGCACCGCCTCTTCAGGCCGCCCAAGATTGCTAGCCAGCATCACCGGCGTATCCTTGGGCCGGTACCCAAGTAATATATCCCGCGCCTCGGCCAGCAACGTGCGCCGTCGCTTGGACACCGGATTGTAAAATGCGATCACAAAATCCCCTTCCGCCGCCGCCTTCAACCGTTTGATAATATCCTCGCGCGGGGTCAAAAGGTCACTCAATGAAATCGCGCAAAAATCATGCCCAAGCGGCGCACCCGCCCGCGCCGCCGCGCCTTGCAATGCCGAAACCCCGGGCGTCGATACCACCTCGACCCGCCGCGCCGCGTCAGACACCCCCATCGCCTCCGGCCCACGGTCGAGCAGCTCATAAACCAACGCGCCCATGGCATATATCCCCGCATCGCCCGAGCAGATCAGCGCCACGCTTTTCCCCTTGCCCGCCTGCTCCAGCGCATAGCGGCAGCGGTCCTCCTCGCCACCCAACGGAAAATCAGAGCGCTTCTTGCCCAAAGCCAGCGGCCCGAGCAAATCGATATAAAGCCCATAGCCAATCAGCTCTTCGGCCTCGGCAATCAGCACACTGGCCTCGGGGGTGCGCCAGCTATGCTGGCCGGGCCCGATACTGACAATCGAGAGCTTACCCCGCGAGCGCCCCTTCAAAACGGTGATAGGTTCCGGCGCGCGGGCCAAGGCGCAGGTGGCATTCAAAGTTTTGCGTTTTTCAATCACCAGCGTGGCATCCGCTCCCGCCATAGCCAGCGCCGCTCCTTCCGAAACCCCGTGACAGCCCACTTCCCTGAAAACCACATCGGACGGATTGGCCAGCCGCTCCGCTTCATCCTCCAGCGTTGCGGCATCAAACACCCGAAACGGCACCCCCAGCCGCTTGGCGGTCTTGATCATCGCGGGTTCATCCGCCTTCAGATCAAGCGAAGCCACACAGGCCACTGCCTCCGGCGCGATATTGGCCGCCCTCAGGCTATCCTGCACCAGCTCCCACATTTCATCCACCGCACAGCCCCGCGCACAGCCAAGCCCGAGCGCGAAACGCTGCGGATGATAGGCCAGCACGGTCTCACCGGTTTTCACCGGCGCTTCGGAGGTCACTAGCCGCACCGGACCATCGCCCGCGTCCAGCCCCCAGATGTTCTCGCCCTCAAGGATCGGCTTTTGCCCGTTCAGCATCGCCATCATAACCGGCTTGGCATCTTCGGGGTTTTTCAAGCGCCAGCCCAGAGGCGGCTCGTCCAGCGCGATGCCGAGGCTCACATCCCC